>MGTE01000095.1:19361-21284 GCA_001799275.1 Deltaproteobacteria bacterium RIFOXYD12_FULL_57_12 | reverse complement strand
CTCGGTCTGCCACCAGGTATCGACAATGGGCAGTCGGCTGTGGCCGATGTACTCGTGGTACCACATCCAGGCCTCGGGGTTGATGGGCTCGCCCACCGAGCCGAGAATGCGCAGGGAACTGAGATCGTGTTTGGCGGGCCATTCCTCGCCGTCACGCATCAAAGCCCGGATGACCGTGGGCGCCGTATAAAAAATGTTGACCTTGAATTTATCGACAATGCGCCAGAAACGGTCCGGGGCGGGCCAGGAAGGGACACCCTCGAACATCACCGAGGTGGCGCCTAAAGCGAGCGGCCCGTAGAGGATATAGGTATGGCCGGTGATCCAGCCGATATCAGCGGTGCACCAGTGCACATCCTGGTCCTTGATATCGAAAACCCACTGGGTCGTATGGGCGGCATAGGTCAAGTAGCCGCCGGTGGTATGGACCACGCCCTTGGGTTTGCCGGTGGAACCGCTGGTATAGAGGATGAACATGATGTCCTCGGCGTCCATGGCGACCGGCTCACAGCGGTCCGTGATCTCCTTGGCGTGCATCTCGGCGTGCCAGTAGGAATCCCGGCCAGCCTCCATGTTGATCTCGTTGCCGGCCCGCTGCACCACGATGCAACGTTCCACCGAGGGGCACTCCTTCAGGGCCATGTCGACATTGGGCTTGAGCGGGATGGTCTTGCCGGCCCGCAGCACGGCGTCGGCCGTGATCAGCACCTTGGCCTGACAATCCTGGATGCGGCTCTGCAGGCTGACCGCACTGAAGCCGGCAAAGACGACGCTGTGCATGGCGCCGATCCGGGTGCAGGCCAAAAGGGCGATGGCCAGTTCCGGAATCATGGGCAGATAGACAGACACCCGGTCGCCCTTGCCGACCCCCATCTTTTTGAGGACATTGGCAAAACGGCAGACTTCGGTATGCAGCATCTGATAGGTGTAGACCTTGACCTCTTCCTCCGGTTCTCCCTGCCAGATAATGGCGGCCTTGTTGCGCCGGGCGCCAGTCAGATGGCGGTCAAGACAGTTATAGGAAACATTCAGTTTGGCGCCGGAGAACCACTTAATCTCGGGCTTGAAAAAATCAGCTTCCAAAACCTTGTCCCATTTCCGGTCCCAGGTGATGAGTTCGGCGGCGCGCTCACCCCAGTACCCCTCCGGGTCGTCCATGGAGCGGCGGTAATGGGCTTCATACTCATCCATGCTCCGCACATACGCAGAGTCGCGGCCAGCAATCGGCGGCGCGAAAACCCTTTGCTCGTTCATCAGGTTGACGATTTTTTCATTGCCTTCGCTCATCAGACACCTCATTTTCTCTGTTATCTTATCTATCGCTTCTCCTCTTCGGAAGAACGCCGGAAACCCGTCAAGAATAAATACTCCCTCCGGAAAAAACAACAACATTCCTGACATGTTCGACGATAATCAACATCAACCCGGATCGCCCGGTCTGGCCGCCATGCCTGCCCCCGCCGGCAAATTCCGCAAAACCGGGGTGACACTCACCCTACCATGTCTTATTGTATATGAGACTGGCTGATATCCAACCCCGGATGTGCCACCTCCCCTTTTTAGGAGGACTGTTATGCCTGCTCGAATAGTGACCGCGCTTCTGCTCCTGATCGGACTGACCTTCGGCTTGACCAACTCCACCAACGCCGGACCGGCCGGCAAACTCGACCCCTTTCTCCGCCGGCTGGCCGAGCAATACGAACTGAAGGGTGAAAAACCAGCTCGCGCCCTGGCCGAGTCGCGCGGCCTGCGGCTCAAAGGCCGGGAGGCGGAAACCCTGGTGCCCGTCATCCTCGAACCGGGCGCTGGCGCCGGGTCGGCAACCATCAACCAGCAAAGGCTGCAGGCTGTCGGCGCCCAGGTCGATGCGGTTTCGGCCTCCTACATGCGGGTGCTTGTCCCCTTCCGGAATCTGCGCCATCT
>MGTE01000095.1:18685-19346 GCA_001799275.1 Deltaproteobacteria bacterium RIFOXYD12_FULL_57_12 | reverse complement strand
CATCAGGCTGGCCCGGCTGCCGATCCCGGCCAAAACGCTCGGCACGACGGGCCTCGGCACCAATGTCTCCGAAAGCGTGGCCCTTACCGGCGCCGACGAACTCCAACTGGACGGCACCACGGGCACCGGCATAAAGGTGGCGGTGGTGGACCTCGGCTTCATCGGCCTTGCCAGCGCGATCAATGCCGGCGAACTGCCCGCCAATACCGTGGCCGTTAATCTGCCGGGCACAAATGACAACCCGATCGAGGCGGCGACCGAACACGGTGTAGGTGTTGCCGAACACGTCATGGACATGGCGCCCGGTGCCAGCCTCTACTGCATCATGGTGGGCGATGAGGTCGATCTGGAAAACGCCGCCGCCTACCTGAAGGAAAAAAACATCCGGATCGCCAACCACTCGGTGGGCTGGGTTATCGCCAGCTACTATGACGACACCGGCCCGATCAACGCCATCATCAACCAATCCCACGACACAGATGGCGTCTTCTGGACCGTGGCGGCCGGCAACGACGCCAGGCGCCACTGGCGCGGCATCTGGTCCGACCCGAACAACAACAATCTCCTGAACTTCACTTCCACCGATGAACTGCTGGACCTCACCTCGTCAAGCCGGAGCGTCAGCCTCTTTCTCAACTGGGACCAGTACGGCAACTCAGCC
>MGTE01000095.1:17780-18663 GCA_001799275.1 Deltaproteobacteria bacterium RIFOXYD12_FULL_57_12 | reverse complement strand
GTATGGCCCCCAGGACCCCTCGGAGGCGGTGAGCTTTACCTACAGCTCGGCCAGCGCCCCGTACCGCATCGAGGTCTACCATTATTCCGGCCCGACCGCCGGCCTGGATATCACGCTCTTCAGCTTTAACAACAATCTCGAATATGCCAGCCCCGGCTCGAGCCTGATGGATCCGGCCGATGCCCACGGCGCCTTCAGCGTGGCGGCGATCGACCAGATTGACTGGTCGAGCAACACCCCCCTGCCGGAGCCATACTCCAGCCAGGGTCCCACCAACGACGGCCGGCCAAAGCCGGACATTGCAGCGCCAGACGGCACGACCAGCTGGACCTACGGGCTGCGGAGTTCCTTCGGCACCTCCTTCAGCTCGCCGACCGTGGCCGGCGCCGCGGCTTTGCTGCTCGCACAATCGCCGACCGCCACGCCGGCAGAACTGGCTGCTCTTCTGGCCGGCATGGCCGTCGATATCGGCGCATCGGGGCCGGATTATGTTTTCGGCGCCGGCAAACTCGCCCTGACGACAAATACAAACAACCCGCCGACTGTTGTCATCACCGGCCTGAAAAATAACGACACCGTGGGCGGGACCACAGTGCAACTTAACGCCGACGCCGCTGACGACGTTGGTGTCGCCCGGGTCGACTTTGCCGTGGACGGCAATCTGGTCGGTTCGGACACCTCCGAGCCGTACGAGACCCTGTGGGATTCGACAACCGTTGCGAACGGCGCCCACACCATAACCGCGACCGCGGTCGATACCGGCGGTCTGACCGCGCACAATTCAGTAAACGTTTTCGTGGACAACGGCAATATGCCGCCGGTCGCCAACGCCGGCCCGGACCAGACCGTGGCCGACAGCAACGGCGACGGGCTTGCAACGATA
>MGTE01000095.1:16652-17756 GCA_001799275.1 Deltaproteobacteria bacterium RIFOXYD12_FULL_57_12 | reverse complement strand
ATGACCCGGATGGCAGCATCGTGTTCTACGCCTGGAACGAAGGAGCAACCCTCCTGGCCAATACGGCAACCGCCACCATCGAGTTGCCGGTCGGTACCCACACCATCATGCTGACAGTAACGGACAACGGCGGCCTGAACAATACGGATACGGTGGTGATCACCGTTTCCGTGCCGCCCGCCGCCATTGTGGCCTTTAGCGACAGCTTCGAGGCCGGTGAGTGGAACGGCCTATGGACCGAGGACAGCCAGAACGACTGGTACCGTTCCAACCAGCGCGCCGTGAACGGCAGCTACTCGGCCGAGGTGGACGGCCGGGCTCAGAATGCCGCCCTGATCTCAGTGCCGATCGATCTGCAGGGACGACACAAGGCCACCATCACCTTTTCCTGGTTCATCGAAAGCAGCCTGGACACCGGCGAATATCTGGCCTTTGATGTCTCCACCGACGGCGGCGCAACCTGGACCGAAAAGGCCCGCCTGCGAGGAAATGTTGACCAGGAGAACACCTGGCACAACGTACCACCGGTCGTCTTGACTGGTATAAATAACCTAAAAATCCGATTCCGGGGCAAGATGTCCGCAAGCGACGAGGATGCGGACGTGGATATGGTACGGGTGGTTGCCGAGTAAACATGCCTGCACCCTCCGGCCACCGGTCACCTAAACGCCCCCCGCGCGGGGGGCGACTCTGCACGTCTGAATTGTTACAAGATGGACAAGGAAGTTTCAATCCACGCCCCCCGCGCGGGGGGCGACGGCTGGTATTTTGTCATTTCTGCTGATTGGGTTAGTTTCAATCCACGCCCCCCGCGCGGGGGGCGACTGGACGCCATTGATTGCGGCTGCCGATTTTACTGTTTCAATCCACGCCCCCCGCGCGGGGGGCGACCACAGCGTCTCTTGCCGGCTTACCAGTGGTGTTTCAATCCACGCCCCCCGCGCGGGGGGCGACGGGTTAGGGTATAAATTCTACCATTTCCGTTCGGGTTTCAATCCACGCCCCCCGCGCGGGGGGCGACCAGTACTATCAGTACAATTATCGTGGCACAACTTAGGTTTCAATCCACGCCCCCCGCGCGGGGGGCGACGTAGGACAAGGGAA
>MGTE01000095.1:7557-16516 GCA_001799275.1 Deltaproteobacteria bacterium RIFOXYD12_FULL_57_12 | reverse complement strand
CCGCTGGGAACCCCTGGGTTTCAATCCACGCCCCCCGCGCGGGGGGCGACCCTCCAGATATCCACCGATGGCAGCAACCTGCCCGTTTCAATCCACGCCCCCCGCGCGGGGGGCGACGCGGCAAGGGAAGTGGGCCTGGTTCCGCCGTTTTTGTTTCAATCCACGCCCCCCGCGCGGGGGGCGACCGCCCTGCGTGGCGCCTGTAATGACATAATGCCTGTTTCAATCCACGCCCCCCGCGCGGGGGGCGACAACCGTGGCCTTATCGACCACATCCTGTTGCAGGTTTCAATCCACGCCCCCCGCGCGGGGGGCGACGCGGGTGGACTGAACTTTATGACGGCCTTAGCGAGTTTCAATCCACGCCCCCCGCGCGGGGGGCGACCTTTAAATATGCCGGAGAGGCCTGGATGGTCAAGTTTCAATCCACGCCCCCCGCGCGGGGGGCGACTGTACATCAAAAAATCATTGTTACATCAACAAGATACTAAACAATCAGCGCGAAGGGTCCGCCAAACCCGGGCCGATCGGTTGGCTAAAGCAATCTCATTATTTTTTCTACTGCAACAACAAACCATTACAGACCTCGCGAAAGGCCCGGGAAAACCATGGCCACTTCAGGTTCGCGCACATCCTCTTCTTCTATACAATAAGGGGGCCTTCCGGATCATAGGCCGGTTTTGCTCCCACATGCTCCACCCGCCGCTTCCAGTTACTGCCCAGAAAATAGAACCGCAAACTGTCCTGATCTTCATCGATCTCATCCATCAACCTGAACCGTAATGCCGACCACTGACCGGGATCAACCAGACACTCGAAGACCGAGAACTGCACCCGCTGGCCGTAGTTCTCGCAGGCCCTGGCCACCCGGCGCAACCGTCTGCGGCCGGCCGAACTCTCCGTGTTGACATCGTAGGTCACCAGCACCAGCATGCTGCCTCCTTATTTCCAGAAGAACGGTGGATACCCATCCAGATCGCCCCGCAGATAGCGGCTCAGGAGCATGGCCTGCACGAACGGCAACAGGCCGAGCGCCACCTTTTCGTTGATGAACGGATGCTGCAGTTCCTCCTGCTTGCGTTTCTGATAGGCGACCAGCAACTCCTTGCGGGTTGCGTCGTCCATCATCACCGCGCCGCTCTCCGTGGTTATAAAACCCTTGCCCTTGATCTGCTGCCGGTTGACCAAGGACAGGGCCAGACGGTCGGCGAGCACCGGCCGCAGCTCCTCCATGAGATCAAGGGCGAGACTCGGCCGACCGGGGCGATCCCGATGCAGATACCCGACCGCCGGATCAAGCCCCACCGTCTCCAGGGCTGAGCGGACATCATGCGCCAGAAGCGTGTAGAGAAAAGAAAGCAACGCGTTCATGGTGTCCAGAGGCGGCCGCCTGGTCCGCTCGCGGAAAAAGAAATCCTTCTTCTGGGCCACGATCAGATGATCGAACACGGCAAAATACTGGCGCGCCGTGTCCCCTTCGATACCCCGCACGGAGTCAAGGGCAAGGGGTTGCTGCAGCATGGCCAGGCTGCGCTCCAGAGAATCCGCAGCGGCCTTGACCTCCGCGCCGCCCGCTATCCCGGCATGATCCCGCAGGGCGCGTAGAAGCACGGTCCGGCAGTTGGCAACCTTGGCCATGACCACGGCCCGGGCGATCCCGGCTGATTTATCCGAGTCATCCGACCAGCGGTACTGCTCGCGGCGCAGCAGGACATTGCCGGATACCGGCCCCTCGACCCGGGCCCAGAATTTACCGTATTCGCTCAAGAAGGATATCCGCACGCCACGCTCGGCGCAGAGCTGCATGAGCGGCGGCGAGCACGACACCTGCCCGAAGCAGACAATGCCGCCCAGGGTATGGAGCGGCACCCGCAGCCGGGTTTCGCGCTCGACCCGGACGGCGACCGTCTCGCCGTCCCGCGCCAGGTAGGCGCCCTGGGTGGTCACATACAGGGTATTCAATAGATGCCGCATAATCGCTTCATGCCTCCTGGGTCATGGCTGCTCTTCTGCCCTCGCATGGAATATTCCTGTTGTTGACAGGCACAATTATTTGCCATAAAGTGATCTTACCAATTTCTTACCATGGAGGACTCAAATGCCAACCACCAGTCTCTCAAGCAAAGGCCAAGTCATCATCCCCAAGCCTATCCGCGAATTGCACAACTGGCACCCCGGCCAAAAACTCCAGATAATCGATACGGACGACGGTATCCTGCTGAAGGCCGCCACCCCTTTTGCCGAAACAACCCTTGACCAGGTAACCGCCTGTCTCCCTTTCCACGGCAAGGCCAAGACCCTTGAAGAGATGGAGGATGCCATCCGCCGTGGCACGGAGGAGGCTTGCCGTGCCCGCGATTGACACGAATATCATCGTCCGTCTGTTAACCGGAGACAATGCCTCTCAATGCGAGCAGGCCCGTCGCGTTTTTGAAAACCATAAGGTCTTCATCCCGGATACCGTGATCCTGGAAACCGAGTGGGTGCTCCGTTTTGCCTACAAGTTTGAACCGGTCGCCATCAGTGCCGCCTTCGCCAAGCTCTTGGGACTGCCCAATGTCAGGGTTTCACGGCCGGACTTCATCTCCAGAGCAATCGAGTGGCATCGGCAAGGCCTTGACTTTGCCGATGCACTCCATTTAGCCGCCAGCCAGGATCAGCCACGGTTCCTGACCTTTGACCTCAAGCTGGTCCGCAAGGCCAAAGGCCTCTCAAAATGCCAGGTTGCCTCTCCCTAAAAAATCGAGATTGAAAAAAAACCACCGGCTTATCAGAGAGTGCAATATGCATTTTTTGCATATTGCCTTGGCGCAGCAATTCACCTTCCTTAAAAACATTATTCACGTGTCGGGAAATAACGGACTGGTCCCGCTGAAAAAGCTCTGTCATCTGGGCTTGACTGAGCCAGACGGACTCATCCTTCAGGTACACATCCAGGGCGGTCTGCCCGTCTTCGGCCTGATACATTACGATTTCGCCGAAATTGGAATCCGCGCTTTCGTTATTCTTTACCTGGTGGGACGTCACCTTTTCCCCCGTGTCTTCGTTTAGGATTTAATCGATTTTTGATTTTTGATTGCCGATTTTTGATTTGTTTTGGACTGTTCGAACCGAGGAAACGAAAATCGCTGCCAATTCTTCTGCTTCCAAACATATTGGGGCAACCTTTTCGCCAGACATTAACCCTCCATCCTTGATCAACTCCAATCAAAAATCCCACTTTAAAAATCAAAAATATCTATCTTCAGCGGCCGACAGCACCAACTCATAGCACGTACTCCTGCCACCCGAATCCGACTTCCGCAAAATGCCTTTCTCGATCAACACCAGGATATCCCGATAGGCCGTGTCCTGCGAGCAGCCGGCAAGCCGGGCCCACTTGGAGGTGGTGAGCTTGCCCTTGAACCCGTCGAGCAGCCGGTTCAACACCTTTTTCTGGCGCTCGGTTAAGGAAATCTCCCCAAGCCGGTTCCAGAAATTGGCCTTGGCCAGCACCGACGATAAATCGTGCTGCGCCGCATCGATGGCCCGGTTCAGGCATCCCAGAAACCAGGCCAGCCACCCGGTAATATCCAGCGAACCCTTCTGCGTGCTTTCAAGCATGGCGTAGTAGGCGGCCCGTTCCTGCCGGATTTGCGCCGACATGCTATAGGATCGTTGCGCAGTGCCTTCCGACCGGGCCAGCGCCATATCGGCAATCGCTCTGGCAATGCGGCCGTTTCCGTCATCAAAAGGATGCAACGTGACAAACCACAGATGGGCGATCCCGGCCTTGACCGTCGCATCGACCAGGTCGGGATCGTTGAACCATTTGATAAAGGCCGCCATCTCGGCATCGATCCGCCCGGCGGGAGGAGCCGTGTAATGGATCTTCTCGCGCCCCAAAGGGCCTGAAACCACTTGCATCGGACCGGTGGCGTCGTCACGCCAGGCAGCCACCCGTATCTTGACCAGACCGGAACGCCCGGTGAGAAACAGCGCCCCATGCCAGGCAAACAGCCGCTCGGCGGTAAGGGGTTGGGCATGGCGCCCCGTTGCGTCCAGCATCATCTCGACCATCCCCTCCACATGACGGTCCGCCGGGGTCAGGACCCCGATATCCATGCCCAGACGCCGGGCAATGGACGAGCGCACCTGCGCGGGATCAAGCCGCTCTCCTTCGATTTCACTGGTCTTGACCACATCCAGGGTCAGTGTGGTCAGCAAGGCCTCCTCGCGCAGCCTGAAGCCCAACGACTCCATGCGGCCAAGCAGCCTGCCTTGCTGATACCGCACGCTAGCCAAGGGCTGTGCCAGTTGGGTAAGGTCAAATTGCCAGCGCGGCCAGTCCGAATGTTCCCAAATATACATGCGCTTATCTCCGCTAATTATGCGGACAATATATCGTCTAATCTCCGCGCCGTCAACCTGCCCACGGAGTGAATGATACGGAAGATGCCATCGGTGTTGGCGCAATCGGTTTCTCTTTTTTTCCCATCTGGAGCAGTCAATTTCAACCCATGACAAGAGGTAAAAAGATTTCGCCCGCATCGCCTCAATCCGCAAGCACCCGGGAAAGATACTTGCTCACGCTCTTCGTTGATCCAGTCACCTTCGGCATACAGAGAGACAACAGGGAACAACTGTCGCATTTTTTCTCGTAACGGGCCTGGGGAGTTTTACCACTGCCGACCAACTCATGCAGGCGGCGGGCCGCATCCCTGGTATTGGTCCGCAGGTGGTCATCAAACATCACTACCAGCCGACGGCGGGGCTTGCCGTAATAGATCGCTCCTTCCGGCACCGCCACACCCAGCATCTCCTCAAGGCAGAGGGCCTGGGCGCAGAGCTGGGCCTCGAAACCTTCCTCGTACCGCAGCCTGCCCCGCTTATAGTCCACCGGATACGGCCGCCACACGCCACGCGCACCGGCCACCGGAATGCCAACGGCCTTCCCTTCGGGTGTTAAGGATGAAACAACCGCAGCTTCGCTCAGGCGATGAAACTCCACCACATCGGCCTTGCCGGACAGACCTAGTTCGAATGAGTGCAGCATGAGACCCCTGGTGACGCGCAGGTCACCGCGTGACTCGAGAGACAGGTCGTCGTCCACCTTTTGGTGAAGATGCGTACCCTCGACGGTGAAGAGGTTATCTTCCCATAGGCCTTCGATCTCCACCAACGCTGCTCGGCGTTGGCAGAAAAGAAGGTGCTGAATGAGCGAAAGCGGCAGAAGTTCTTCTTCAGTAAAAATCTTCATCACAAGGCCAACATCTCCACCCCCTTCGGCAGGCGATCTTCATGAACGGTGACATCGTAGTCCGAAAAACTGCGTGGTGAGCCCACCGATTTCTTGCTGATTTCGACGATAGCCCCCTTATCCAGCAGTTTATGGGCCGGAGCGCAACCGAGCATGGCCTGTTTGATCCGCTGACTCTGGTCGCTGTCGGTGCCCACATGCTTGAAAACGTAGAGGCCACGGCAGGACATCATCCCCTTGCTGGCTGAGCGGTCGTGATCGTACATATTCTGCAACGCTTCCCAAAGATTCTTCAGGTCGTCATCAGAAAAGCCAGTGCCCTTGGCGAGGTTGGCGCTGATGAAACCTTTGGCCACATAGAGGCCGTAAGGGATGAGCGCCTTGCGGCCCATGGTGCGGAGTTTGTCTTCCTCCTGCTCGTTCTCCCATTTCTCATAATCAGCCGCTGTCTTAGCGCCACTGACTTTTTCTGCGACCGCCATGCGGGTGATGGAAATGTCAAGCGGCAGGATCGGGTCAACCGAACGGGCAAAGGAAAGCTGCACCGGCCCCCTGACCTGGCCGGCATTAGCACCGGTACTCATGACGGCGCCAAAGGTACGGACATCAAAAAAAGTCTTGCACATCCAGTCCCGTGCGTTCATGACCTGATTACGGTTGCCACCGCCTTCCGGTCTCCCGCCAGTCTCCTCATGAGCCTTGGTGATCGGTTTGTTCAGATTGGTGGCATGTTCAAT
The DNA here is from genome assembly GCA_001799275.1 of Deltaproteobacteria bacterium RIFOXYD12_FULL_57_12. GTDB lineage: Bacteria > Desulfobacterota > Desulfobulbia > Desulfobulbales > BM004 > YD12-FULL-57-12. The sequence goes on along the minus strand of MGTE01000095.1, from coordinate 10,540 downwards.
AAAAATGGCATTAGGAGCCTTGTTGTCGAAACTTGTTTGAACAAAATTTCGCACCCGACGCTTGAGCGCCACATCCGAAACAAGGCCATGCATATCCTCCGGGTCGATGCGCGGGCTGTTGCCAGCGTCCGGGTCGCCGTTGGGATTGCCGTTCTCACAGTCGAAGAGGTAGAGAAATTCGTAACGGTTCTGGATGCTCATTGGTTATCTCCTTTGCTGGTTTCGTTGGTGTCATTATTTTTCCCTGCCCGGTTGGCGGCAATCTGCTGATAGTAGCCGAGAGCGAATAGACTCTGTTTCTCCAAGTCAAGGGTTGCCGGGATACGGTCCTGAATCTGACTCATGATGGCGGCGATCTCGCCTTCGTACCAGAAGGCAAGGCCGCCTTTCAATTTACCCAGATGGTTCTTGGCGTTGGCGACAAGCCGTCCAAGGGTAAGGCCAGGTGTCTGGCTGGCCGCCACATAGTAACGTTGCACCACGCCAGCGCCGACATCGCCCAGCGCGGCCCGCTGCAGACCGGCCAGCATTGCCAGAAGCCGCCCGCACTGGTAAGCGGGTTCAGGATGTTCCTTGTTCAAATATGCTGTCATGTTGTGATTCCCTCCTTTGCGAATGAAGTATGCTTTGATCAGGCCCATGCGGGCGTGGTTGAATGGTTTGTCATCAATAAGATCGGTGCGAAAACGGCTCAATGCTTGAGCGACTAACGGTTGCGGAATCGGCAGACCAGCCAAGGCAACACGCCAGAGGGTGGTTGCTGATGGGGCGGGAAAATCCTTCAAATCCCTAACCAAGGCGCCACAGACTGCCATAAATTTTGGATCATATGCCAGTCTGGTGCCATCTCTGGCAACAATCTCCAGATCGGAAAACCACAACTCGATTCTGGCAACCAACTCCTCAAAACTTCCCTCCATCCAGTCACGGACCATGACCCGGCCAGATGCGCCGGAAAGGGTCATGGCGAAATAACGGTTGTTGCCAGGCACTGACCGCTGGCCCATTCGCAATGACTCCAAAATCTGCTTGGCCGTATTCTGGGCCGCCGCTTCAGTCAGTTCTGGAGGCTCAAGCAGAAAGGCCAGTGGGTCGTCCTCGACTCTGACGACCTCCTTGAACCAATGGACGACCAAGACATTGGCCAGCTTGCGTGAATAGTTTTTGATCAGATGATTCATGCCATCCACATACCCACGGACCGACTTTTCGCCCATGGCGGCATTGCTCGCCTGCTCCAAACCAAAAGAACAGAAAGCCGCTTTATCGAAACCGGCCATGACGTCGCCAGTCCCTAAACCACCAACACCAGAAAGCCCTGTAACCTTCGGCTGCGTGGATACTGGCAGCAACTTTTCGCCGCTCAGAAAACAAATCATTCCGTCAGAAGCATCGTCCCCAGTGGACTCAACTACTCTTTTCCGCTTCGGCTTTTCCTCAACCTTGTTTTTTCCAGTAAGATCAGTCTCACGCCATGTTCGCCACCAATCGAGTACTGGCTGCTGCTGCAGTGGGTCAACGCCAGCAACCCGCCATCGCAGCCAGTCGGTAGGCTTGGCTTTCTCGGTGGTCAGCCGTTCACGGAGTAGATCCTGTTGCCCCCCATCTCCTAAAAAAAGGGCCAATGGTTGCAGCAATTGCGTTTCAGTGGCTGCCTGCCGGACCATCTTCGAAAAAAAGGATTGTTTCTTGCGGGCGCTGTCGACCTTACCTACCTCTTCATTCGGCTTACATAACAAGGCCACGGTCTGCAACGTCTCAACAAGAAAATGAGCCCGGCCGCCAGCAACCATATTATGCATTTCTGGGCACTTGGGTGTCTGTTCACCTTTCTTGTCATCTCCAAGAGGCACAATATTGACAAATCTGCCATCTGCGGCCACTTCAACGAGCCATCGGACTGTTCGTGTGGTGAACCCAGGTTCAGAGTCCGCGAGATTATTACGGGCATATTCAACAAGCTGATTCAGCATCCAACACCTCCGGTTTCCGCACCTTTTCGCTTTCAAAGTCGGGGATTTCCAGCACACCATTGACCACCGTGGCATCAAAAAGCGAGATAAACGGTTTGGCGTCCTTGACCACTTCCCGCCGCAAATCAAAGACATCGTAGAGCATCCAGCCGATATGCTGGTCGAAGGGGGCCGGAGGCCTGCGCGCCTCATCAGGCTGGACATACTCGAAAAAGGCCGGAAACTCACTACAGCCGAAGAAAGGCTGCTGAAAACATTTGCCATGCTTGGCCCGCCGCTCGAACATGCTGTCAAATTTGTTACGCTGCTCCTGCCCGGAAAACATTGACTTGGGAATAATTCGGGCCGTCAAACGGTAACGGACATTCTTCAACGCCATGGTCTGCCGCTGGGTGCGTCCTTTCTGATCAGTGCCAAGTTCGTCCTTCCCTCCATCCGCCCAGATGGGTTCCGGCTCTGACCGACCATCCATCCAAGCCTTGATGGTACGGTCGGCCGGGGCCTTGTCCTTCACCTCATTACGGCGCAGGGCAATATAGCGCGGCATCTCCAGCACCTCTATCCGCTCCACCTGCCAATTAAAGTAAGGCCGCATGCCTTGGGGATCACGGATGCCTTCCCAGTAGATGGCATCGAATATGCCCCGTGCTGCGGATGGGGTGATGACCGGGTAACTGAACCGCTCCACCTTCATTTCCGGCCGGGTGAAACAGGCCAGTTCTCCCCAGACTTCCAGGGTATGAGTTCGTCTATTCACCTTTTCCCTCCTTTTCTCATGCGATAAAAATCTGTTGAGACTGCGGCAGCCGCAGCCCGAAAACATCGTGGTACAGTTCGCCCGAGCGGTCTTCTAGGATGAACCATTCGTCCGACACCCCCTTGCTATAGCGCAGCTTTGCCGGTATCAACACCTCCCAGGCCGGATGATTCAGCCGCGGACGGAAGATGCTGACCGCCAAGCCCTGCGCCCTTCGTATCCACTTGCCGCTGATTCCCTCCTCGTCCTGCTG
>MGTE01000095.1:0-7546 GCA_001799275.1 Deltaproteobacteria bacterium RIFOXYD12_FULL_57_12 | reverse complement strand
TACGGCGCATAGGGCACCAATATCTGGATTGCAACCTGATCAATCAGCCGATATTTTTGGGCCACCTGAACGAAATCCACCGCAGTCAGCGCCGCCGCAAGCTCCGGGTTTTGGGCCTCTGGCCTGCTCACATCGTAGAGGCGATGGTAATAGTCGCGGAACACGGCGGGATCGTGCAGGTCAAGCCCTGCTCCGCCCGCTTCGATAAGCATTGTCCTAGTCACTTCCGCCGCCTGAAAATAGGCGCTGGTCGGATACCGCTGCCGGTAATCGCCAACCACTTCCGGCTCGAACACCCGAACCTGCCCCATGCGCCGGTTGCCGCTGGCGTTCACCAGACTTCCTTCCCGGTTACATCGCCCGGCAGCCTGAGCAATGGCATCCAGTGGAGCCAGGGCGCGATAGACCACGGGGAAATCCACATCAACCCCGGCCTCCACGCATTGGGTGGTGATCAAACGGCATGGCCGCCTGTCCCGCAACCGGGAACGGACTTCATCCAGCACTGCCCGGCGATGCATGGCGCAGAGGTTGGTGGAAAGATGAAAGATGTCCTCATCGCTGCTCAACTCTGCCAGGATGGCGTTTGCATGATTCTTCAGGTTCACCACGCAGAGTACCTGCTTCTCATTTCGTATTTCATCCGCTACCGCCACCCAGTCCTTGGTTTCGTTGTGTCGGGGCCAATCGACCTCGTAGCGCCGCAGCGTCCGGTAAAGGTTGGCATGCTCGGGTGCGGCCTCGTCCGGTCGCCATCCCGTTGGCACAAGATTGGTCACGGCCCTGTCCAGGGCGTCAAAGGCTGGTTGCGTGGCCGTGGCAAAAAAAACGGTTGTCCTGTACGTTGCCGAGAGATACGACAATGCCGCGAGCGTCGGTATCGCCAGCGACTGGGGCAGGGTCTGCGCCTCGTCGAACATGATGACCGAATCCATCAGGTTATGCAACTTGCGGCAAGCGGAAGGCCGGTTGGAAAAGAGCGATTCGAGCAACTGCACATTGGTGGTGACAATGATCGGGGCATCCCAGTTTTCCGCCAGCAACCGCCGGGCCCGTTCGGCAGCGACTTCCCCGTCGGCAGTAGTCTCTTCGCTACCCAAGCCTGCCAAGCTGTGATGCTCAAGCACGTAGTTGGCGGGGAACGAATGAAACACAGTACGGTAAATAGCGGCAGTCTGCTCAATGATGGACAGAAACGGCACGGCAAGGATGACCCGTTTCAGACCATGACGGGCCGCATGCTCCAAGGCAAAGTTGAGCATGGCCAAGGTCTTGCCGCTGCCGGTCGGCGCGGTCAAAGTGAAGAGCCCAAGTGCTTGCGCCGCCGCTACCGTCATCATCTCCCAGAGGGCGTTTCTGGCTTGCAAGACATTCTGTTCCGCCTGAGTATTGGTGCGGACTGTCTCCGCCATGAAATCATTGAGGGCCTTCAATGCTGCTTTGGCGTTGAGTGGCGTCCCCTTTTCCCGATAACATTTACCGTGTTCGTCGCCGTCAAAATGCGCCTCAGTGTCGAGAAAATCGGCATCAACGAGGCAGGAAAAAAGCATCCGGACATCCAGCATCTCGCCAATCCGATTACAAAAAATCTCTCGCGGATTGACAATGCACCGCTCCGGTTTCGTAAAACCTAATCCATCGATAACAGCGCGAGATTTGAGAACGGCAAGGTCGGGATCGCTCAACCTCAAGTTGAAAGGATGGCGCTGGACGAGACAAGCCGGATTCAAGTTCCCAAGGGCAGCCACACATCCCTGCTGCAATCCGATATGATGGCCTTGAATCGCCAAGGCCGCCGCCACAGCCTGATACTCGGCCAATGCCACCCAAGCCCCAGACGACCAATGATCAAGGCCGTTCACCTCGCCACGCAACCGCGCCTGGAACAAATCCGCGTACTTGCCAAGGTCATGCAGAATGCCGGCGAGTGTGGCCTCGTCCTGCCATAGTCTGTTGGCGGCGAAGTCCCTGGCGAGTTTCGCCACACTCAATAGATGCTCTCTGGCAAGGTGCTTACGGCCAACCTTATTTTCGCTATGGGCATATAATGTCGCCATTTTTTCCACAAGTTTTTGCCGGGTTACCGACCGGCCTGACCCAGCCTGCCATCTTCTTTTATTTTATCTCACAGGTTAACGCTTCTTCCTCAAAATACGATCTTCTTCCGCGGTTTCTCTTCCTCTTCCACCAACTGAATGGTCGTCTCATCCTCGACCCGTACCATTGCCCCGCATGCCGGGCATGCATAGCTGGTTTCATCAATCCTGTTGAAACGCAAGCCGCTGTCTTCCAGTAACGTAGCGTTCTTATCATAGGTCATCAGAAGGCCCTCAAACGTTACATCCTCCTTTAAGCCGCAGCCGGAGCATTCCAGGAGTTCCCGATCATCGGTGAAAATTCCGAGCGCCCGCGCTCTTTTCTTGATCCGCTCCAATTGCCGGACCGCCGCGATCAGACCTTTCATTTCGTTTTCTGTTTTTGGGACCATTCCCTTCTCCCGATGATATTCCGGAAAAACCAAGCGGTACCTTTCGGATTGTCGGGTAATACTCCACAAGGGGGTACTGAACAGAGCGCGATACAGCCGCTAACCCGACCTGCCATTTCCTCCCGTTTCCATTCCACCATATCACACCAACTCGGACAAATAGTGTCCTACTATCAGCTTTTTTTTGCGGGAGGGACTTCCCCGCGTTCCGCGTTTGAACGCTGCAACCATTTCACAACCCCATATCCTCCCTGATTCGGAAAAAAGAAGGAAACTTCGGGATACCTGATGGATAAAGCCCGCGGTATTTGAATGTAATGGTCGCGCCGACCGGCGGCGGATTTTTCCGCTCTTCATCTGTGAAGCCGGTGCCTATCTTGCAGCGTATTCCGTTTGGCAATTCCACCAGCAGGGCACCCATTCTGCCCCTGTTTTTTCCCGTGCCCGGAACGTGCGCGACAACCGTTGCCTCCATATCCTGATGACTTTTGACCTTCAGAACGTCACCGCTTCTTCCCTTGGCATACAGGGCGTCGGGCCTTCTGACGATCAGCCCCTCGCCACCGAGGCTTTCCACCCGGCGCAGTTCATCCCGCAGCTCATCTTTACTCTTCACCGGCTTTTGGGGGATGACAAAGGCATAGTCGGAATGATGTGCCGCAAACCAGTCAGTGGCCGTTGCCAGTCGTTGCACAAAGGAACCGTCAGCCGCTGGTGCATCGAAGACGGCATACTGCAAATCGAGCCAGCCGCTGGCCGCCATCCGCTGCTTGACCACGGCGGCGGTCCGTACAAAAGTGCTACGGCCGCCCCATATTTCACCTTCCAGGGGGAAGTCGGGAAAATTCTCGATAAACTCGGCTGGCGGATAAAAAGGGATGCCGTTTTTGGACATCAACCTTTTGCCGTCCCAATATCCCCGGACCCCGTCAAGCTTTTCGCTGACCAGCCAACCGGAAACATCGAGATGTTCCTCATAAACCTGCGGCAGCATGAGATCGAGGGCGGCGGCTCCCGCGGAATGGAGGCAACCGCAAAGAAAAAGCAGCACACATGCAAATATTCTGATCATGGGCCTTCCTGCAAGCACCTTACATTTCTCCCAAGAAGCCTGTTGCGCGTTGCGCAACAGGGGCATATACTGTTTCAATGATAAAGTCGTTCAAGCACAAAGGGCTGCAAAAATTCTTCGAAACCGGCAGTGTCTCGGGTGTACGACCGGAACACGCCCAGAAACTCAGAATCAGGCTTGCCGCCCTGGACACCGCCACCTGTATCGAGGATATGGATCTGCTCGGCTTGCGTCTCCATCCTCTCAAGGGTGACAGGCAAGGTCTCTGGGCGGTGGATGTCAGCAAAAACTGGCGCATCGTTTTCGAATTCAGAGATGGAAACGCTTATCTCGTAACCTATGAGGATTACCACTAATGAGCATGCACAATCCCCCACACCCCGGTGAGTTTATCAGGGAAGTCTATCTTGACCCCTATCAGATCAGTTATCGCAAGGTAGCCGAAAAACTCAAGGTAGCGCCTTCGACGTTTCTGCGTCTTATCCATGGCAAAAGCAATGTCAGCCCCGACATGGCCCTGCGTCTTTCCAAGACCCTCGGCCGGACCCCGGAAAGCTGGCTGGCCATGCAGGACAACTTCAACCTCTGGCTTGCCAGGCAAACCACGAATCTCGACGAAGTGGAACCGCTCGTCGTCAATGCCTGAAGGGAAGCGTTCAATTCCGCCTTTCTCAAAACCCAATCCTCCTTTGCGGTTTGGCGTCCTCTAACACTCAATGCAGAATGAAGAATGTAGAATGCAGAATTATTTCTGAGCATTGTTCTTCTTGGTTTTATTGATAATTGTCACGAAAATGGCAGTGAGTTCGTTTGCCTCTTTTATGAGAGGATCAAGTTCCTCCCCTGAGACAATTTCTCCATCGACCAATAGTTCGAACCAGTAAATGGACTCATCAAGCTCTTTAAGGCAATCGCCCATTTTTGCGACGAATTCCGCAGTTGACCTGGCCCTGTCCGCTTCCCGATAATTCGCCCCTACCGAAGTACCGGAGCGCAATACCTGTTTCCCAGCAAGCTGCGCCACTGTTGTCTTTGGCAGCCTTGAAAACATTTTGATAACCAGCAAGGCAAACCGCTTGGTTCTGTCTTTCAAATCTTTTTTATTCTGCATTCTGCATTCTCAATTCTGAATTCGCATCAACCAACCAGCCATTTCATGTAATCTTCAAAAACTTCGGGCACGAGTTTTTTCAGGCTGGCGCGGGCCTCCACCATCTCGTCATGACTGCCCAGGAACCTGGCACGTTCGGCCTGCCGCAGAAGTTCATAACTCCGGGCTTCCAGTGTGGCAGCGGGCTTTGCCTGCTCCACCAGCGGGAGGACACCCTCCAGAAAACCATAGATCGGCGCCAGGGCCGGGCCGTGTTCCTGGATAACCTCGGCAAGCCGCCGGTTGCATACCGTGTCAACCGCCACCTCATGCGGCGCAAGCAGCAAAGTCATGGCATAAGAGGCGTTGGCAATTCCCCGCCGGCCCTGCATCCAGATAGCATCGGCCAGATAGCCGCGCAGGCGGCCATTTTCCGGCAATTGCTCGATCAGCAGCCGCAGGCTGGCCTCCGCCGCAGCATAATCGCCAAGCAGCAGGCACAAATATCCGCGGCAGAGATCAGGCGGGGCATAGAACGTCGGCCGGTCGTCCAGCAATGCCAGCAGACGCCTGATCAGAGCCAGCCGCAATACCTGGCTGTTTTCGGAATTCCCGAAGGGGAATCCGGCAATTTTCTCCCACAGAAAGCAGAGGGTGGACTCCGGATCAAGGCCTTCCATGTCGCGGAACGCACCCTTCCAGACCTGCAGATCCCGCATGCCCTGGCCGGCCTCCGGATGATCGGGCAGTACCGCAAGCACCCCGGAAAAATGCTGGCGGGCGGCGTCAAAATCCAGCCGGGCAAGACTGTCAAAGCCGCTGCCGACCGCGAGAATATCCCATTGAAAAAGACTGAGTTGCATTTCTTGTTCTTGACCTCAACACTGATTTACCACACCACCTGGGACAAATGATGACCCACCCCCCAAAAAAATTACTGCTCAGGTGGATAGACTGAAGGCTGAAGATAAAAGACAAATGGTTAGTCCCTTATGCGTTGGTCGTTGACAGTTTGCGGTCAAAAATTTCATAAACCTTACGTTCATGAGACATGCAGGCATTAACCGGCGTTAAGGGACTTATCCAGCTCCGCTGGGTTAGGCTATCGATGCTAATCCAACAAGAATCGAATTGCAACGCCTTTAGATTGCCAGGTGCATGCCGGCCGAAAACTGCTCGGCAACGGGCAAGGCTGAACCCGGCTGCGTCAACCACCGGTCCGTTTTTCGCCGCTAAAAACAGTTGCGGGACTGCGCCGAATAATGCTTATGTAACCTGTAAAGAGTTCCCCGGCGTTTTCCGTTCAACTCAGCCAGTGAGGCGCGAACGGTCATGGGCAGACGATTCGGACACGGCACCGCCGCTATTTTCCTGACGCTTCTTCTCCTGGCCCCTTCTGGGACGCTGTTGGCAGCCGACAGCCTCGCAACGGCCCGCCAGGCCATGGTCCGGGAGATCGAGGCGGCGGTCATCGAAACCGGCCGGTATCTCAACCAGCGAGCCCTGGATCCGGCGGTGCTCGCGGCCATGGCCGAAGTGCCGCGCCACGCATTCGTGCCGGCCGCCAGCCAGTCGGCGGCCTACCGGGACATCCCGCTGCCCATCGGCCACGGCCAGACCATCTCCCAGCCTTACATCGTCGCCTTGATGACCGACCTGCTGCGGCTTGCCAAAAACCACCGCGTCCTGGAAATCGGCACCGGCTCCGGCTATCAGGCCGCCATCCTGGCCAGGCTGGCGGCAGAGGTCTATACCATCGAGATCATCCCGGCCCTGGGCGAACAGGCGACCGAGCGCCTGCGGCAGCTTGGCTTCGGCAATGTCCGGACCAGGATCGGCGACGGTTATTACGGCTGGGAGGAAGAAGCGCCCTTTGATGCAATCGTGGTCACCGCCGCCGCCAGCCATATCCCGCCGCCGTTGATCAAACAGCTCAAGCCCGGCGGCCGCATGGTGATCCCGGTGGACAGCCGCTTCATGGTCCAGCAGCTGGTGGTGGTGGAAAAGGACCAGGCGGGCGGATTGACGACCAGGCAGATCCTGCCGGTTCGCTTTGTGCCGCTCACCGGTGCCCACTGATTCGTAAGCGTTCAGCAGCACCACAGCTGCTTTGTCATCGACCTGTTCACGTAACACCAGTACAGCTCACAGGCCGCTTTCGCGCATCTGCGGCACTGCTGAACGCTTACGGTTCGAGGCAACTGGACGGCTTTCGCATACTCGGTGAACGGTTACACTGATTTCGCTCCGCCAGCCAGGGGGAAACAGGAATGAACGCGCCCAGTGTCCAGCGCGAGGCAATACCGCGCGTAACCATCGCCCTGGTTTCGGCCACGGCCCTGGCCGCCGAGATCCTCCTGCTGCGGCTCTTTGCCATCGTCCAGTGGCACCACTTCGCCTCCATGGCCATCAGCCTCGCCCTGCTCGGCTATGGCGCCAGCGGCACCTTCCTGGCCCTGGGTCGCGACCGCCTGCTGGCCGCCTTTCCGCTGGCGTTCATCGCCAATATTTTTTTATTCAGCGCCGCCCTTGCCGGCAGTTTCCCGCTGGCCCAGCGCCTGCCCTTTCACCCAGAGGAAATCCTCTGGAACCCCGGCCAGTGGTTCAAGCTCTGCATCATCTACCTGCTACTGGCCCTGCCCTTTTTCTTTGCCGCCAACGTCATTGCCTTGGCGCTGGCCCGCTTTCGGGACAACATCTTCCGCACCTATGCCGCCGATCTGCTCGGCGCCGGCGCCGGCAGCCTCGGCATCATCCTCCTTCTGCATGCCGTCTTCCCGGGCACGGCACTGCGCATCCTGAGCAGCCTGGCTCTGCTGACCGCGGCCGTCGCCTGGCTGGAGCTGCGGTTGGCGCCGCGCCCAGTCGTTCTCGGTCTGCTGCTGGCGGCATTACT
>MGTE01000094.1:3087-6181 GCA_001799275.1 Deltaproteobacteria bacterium RIFOXYD12_FULL_57_12 | reverse complement strand
AGACATTCTTTACAGTGCCGACCGGCGCGATTACTCGGTTGACCACCTTGTTGATTTCGTAGTTGGTGGTTTCGGAGGTGCGGTTCGAGGTATTGGTGTTGGCGGCGGAGGCGGTGACATTGCTGCCCTGCAGATTTGACTGAACACCCGGGACGCCGCCGGCGGCCCCGCCCTCGGAGCCGGCGCTTTTCTCCGTGGAAACCTGTTCGCTGCGGGCTACGGCGCTTTTGGGGTCGTAGAGTTCTTCGGTTTTTTCAGCCCTTGAAAAATCGATTGTTGCCGTCACCCGAACCAGCGAACTGCTGACGCCGAGCGCCCGGTCCAGAAGCGACTGGGCGCGCGTTTCCAGACGGCGTTCGATGGCCTGTTGAAAGCTGAGCATGTCGGGGCTCATCGGATCGTTCTGGTCTTCTTGGCGTGTGGTCGAGAGGACCATCCCGTTTGCGTCGACCACCGTCACATTTTTGGGGTCCAAACCTTCGATGCTGCTGGCCACCAGGTGGATGACGCCTTGGACCTGGTTTTCTTTCAACTGCTGGCCGGGCCGCAGCTTGACAATGACCGAGGCGGTGGCCTCTTTCTGCTGCTCCTTGAAAACCCGCTTCTCAGGCAGGGCCAGCAGCACCCTGGCGCCCTCAACCGGGGCCAGTGAGCCGATGGTCCGGGCGAGTTCGCCCTGCAGGGCTCTCTGGTAGTTTACCTTCTGGGCAAAATCGGTCAACCCGAAACTCTGTTTGTCAAAGATCTCAAAGCCGATTCCACCGCCCTGGGGGATGCCGGCGCCGGCTAAAGCGATGCGCGACTCGTATACCTTGTCGGCGGGGATGTGCACCGCCTTGCCGCCATCCTCAAGACGATACGGGATTTTCTGCTCATGCAGCCATTCGATAACTGCCGAGGCGTCGGCGCTGGAAAGATTGGCATAGAGGAGTCGGAAATCCGCCACCCGGCCTTCAAAGATGATTAAGGCAAAGAGCCCGATGGACAAAGCCGCCACTACGGCCAGGCTGATCTTGCGGGCTATGGGCCATTCCCTGATCGTCGAGATAAGTGATCGTCCTGTCGCGTCAGCCATGGGAAATGTTCCTCTCTCATTGTTTTGTTGAACAATTAGCCGGGGTTCGACTGCTGCCGGCGGGCGCGGCTCGGACTGCTAGCGGCTGCCCGTCGTTGTGCATGTGCAGATTTGTTTATGCAAGAGCAATGCCCGGTATCGGTCGGCTACCTGGCAACCTTGAAAAAAATTGCGAAGGTAGCCGAAGCCATCATACCTGCATCCGCATGATTTCCTGATAGGCATCCAGAATTTTATTGCGCATCTGGACCAGAAGGCGCATGGAGATGTCAGCCTGTTCAAGGGAAAGGATCACCTCATGCAGATTTTTTGATTCGCCGGTGCTGAATTTTTCCACGGCTTGATCCGCCGCGATCTCGGCCCGGGATGTCTCGCTGACCGCTTTGTCCAACATGTCGGAAAAGCCGGCGCCGGTCTGGATGGCGGGATTCGCGGAGTGCGGGCCGACTATGGACTGCAGGTGGCTAACCAGGGTTATGTCTTTCATGGGGGTTCACCTCAATTCTTGATGCCGTCCATGGCAACGTCGTGACGCCATCATTATTTACCGATGTCCAGGGCCTTGAGCGCCATGCGTTTGGCTGATTTGATGACGGTGACATTGGCCTCGTAGGTGCGGGTCGCACTCATCAGATCGGCGATTTCCTCCAGCAGGTTGATGTCGGGAAAGGCCACATAGCCTGCCGAATCGGCGTCTGGATGCGACGGGTCGTAGATTGTTTTGGGCGGTCTGTTGTCTGTGGTGATCCGGGCCACCTCGACGCCTCGGGCGCCTTCCTGCAGGCTGCTGGCCAGCTGTTGGTCAAAGGCCGGCTGGTTGACTGTTCTGAAGATTACGGATTTTTTTCTGTACGGCCCGCCTTCGGGCGTGCGGGTTGTTTCAATGTTGGCCAGATTGGAACTGATGGTGTTCAGCCTGATCTGCTGGGCCTGCAGGGCTGAGGAACTGATTTTCATCGACTGGAAAATATCCATGGCAAGACCTCCTTATCGTCCGCCTTGGGCCACATATTTCAGCAGGCCAAGCTTCTTGTTGAGCATCTGAGCCGTTGCCTCGTAGAGGAGCTGATTTTCCGCCAGGGCGGTCATCTCCTGTTCAAGGTCGACTGTATTGCGATCGCCGAATCGGGAGCCGGGGCTGCGGACGGTCCTGGCCTGGACATCCTCGATCCGTCCGGTGTTGATCGGAAAATGCGCCGGGTGGGTTGCCACCGCTTTCGTGCCGGGTTGGGCAAGGGCCTGCCGCAGGTCGGCCTCGAATTCCAGATGGACCGGCGTATAGCCCGGTGTGTCGGCATTGGCGATGTTGGCGGCGATGTTCTGTTGCTTCTGCTCTCTCAGGTCCAAAACCTTCTGGAGCAGGATTGTAGCGGTGTCGTAAATTCCCGGAAGCGGCATATTTTTCCTTATAGATTAAAGACTCGATCCCGGCCCTTATTTCGCCGTCTGCAGATTGTTTACCGCCAGTGTCTCTTCAGCCATTTTTCGCCAGAGTGTACTCTTACCTTTTTCGGCCAGATTCCGTAAAAGCTTAAGCCCCTCAGCGGTTTTCTTCTCGGTCAGCCGGATCTGGGCGCTGCGGTAGAGTGCCTGATCGGCATAGTCTGGCGCGTTGAGGAGGTGCTGGTAGAGCGGCAAGGCCTTGTCCGGGTGGCCGCTCATAAAGAGGGCCTCTGCCCGCAGAAAGATCTCCTTCGGCGCTGCCTTGCTCAGATCGTTGTCCATCAGGCGACCGGTATACTCCTCAACCTTGTCATACTGTTTCAGATCCCAGAATACCTGGCCGGCCAGCAGGTTGAGGGGTCGGTCGCCGGGATAGTCGCGCGCTGCCAGCTGCTCGGCGGCGGCGGCGTCCTGGCCCTTGGTGTGCAGTGCGTTGACCAGCAGATATTGGATTGCCGCCTGGTCGGTGCCTTTGGCAAAGTGTTTGAAATAGTGAGAGGCATAGTCAATGACCATCTGGTGTTCGTCCTGTTCGGCGAGGGCCTGCATGAGGGGCAGATAAATCTTTTCCTCGGC
>MGTE01000094.1:0-3061 GCA_001799275.1 Deltaproteobacteria bacterium RIFOXYD12_FULL_57_12 | reverse complement strand
CGCCACCCGCCTGGCCGCTGATCAGCAGGTCGCGGTTCTGTTCGGCCAGGACCAAGGCCGGTATGTACTCTTTTTTGTCGATCAGTTTTTTGGCGGCCACCGGCAGGCTCTCGAGTTGCAGGGCTTCGGCCTGGCGGCGCAGCGCCCCGGCCCGATGATCGCGGAGAAAGGCGTGCAGGAGGTTGCTGGCCTGGAGGTTGTCGCCTTTTATAAAAAGGACCAGGGCCTGCTTGAAGGCCGCCTCTTCCCGTAATTCACGCAGCGGTGCCTGTGCGGCAATTATTTTATATACGGCGTCAGGAGATACCGGCAAGCTGTTTTTGCCAGTCAGCACCGCCAGGTCGGCGACCTTGAGCCGGGCGCGCGCAGCACCTTCCGTTTCTGGAAAACGGTCGACTATTTCGTTGAACGGCGCGGGATTTTTGTTTCCCCTTTCGCCTTTGAGGCGGCTGAGAGCGGTAGCGTACTGGGCAACATCCTGGCCCGGTGCACCGTACATTTTTATTGATAGATGCAGATACGCCTCGGCCGCGGCGGCGTACTCCTGTTTTTCGAAAAGTGCGGAGGCATACCTGGCCAGGGAGAAGGGATGGGCATCAAGCATGATGCCATGCTGGCGGGGTTGCCGATAGGCGGTCAGTGCCTCGTCGGCGCGGTCGGTTACGGCCCAGGCGTCGGCCCGGCGCAGGCTAAAAAGCTCGGCGGCCTGGCCGTCTGCCGGCTGGGGGTCTCCGCTCAGGATACGCAGCGCCTCTTCGTCGCGCTCCGTGTCCAGGGCGATCTCGGCCCGTAGGAGTCTGAGGTAGGGGGCAAGGGCGGCGCCGGACTCTGTTTGGTCTTGCTTGGTATTAGCAAGCGCGTAGGATGCCTCGTGAGGCTTGCCAATGGCGGCCTGGGCCTGATTCAGGATAGTCAGATACTGTATCAGGGGGGTAAAGGCAGAATCCGGCTTGACGCCGGTTGCCAGCTGCAGCACTCTGTCTGCCTCGGCATACGACCCTTGTCTGATCAAAACCTCGCCGTAGGTAAGGAGCGCCCTTTCCATCTGTTCGGCCGGCAGTTGTGGATCACTGTTGAGTTTTTTGAGTGCGGTGGCGACATCGTCCAGCAGGCCGGCCCGGCCCTGGGCTAGAAGAAGCGGGGACAGCAACTTGCTTGCCGTATCCGGTTGCACCAGATCAAGAACAGGGAAGGGCGGCAACGAATAGCGCAGGCGGGGTGAGATGCGAAACGGTGTCACATGATCAGAAAAAAAGGTCAGCCATTTGTCGTTGTGCTGAGAAGTAGTGGCCGTATCTTTTGCGGCTTGTGCTGCTTCGGGCAGGTTTGAGGTGTTGGCAGGTCGGGTTTTTGACTCTTGTTTTTCGGGAGCACGGTCAGTTGGACCGGCGGCCGGGGTGGCCGCGGGAGGGGTTTGGGCAGGCTTAGGAGGTTTGGCCGCGGGCTTTTCTTCGGCAAGAATATCCAGTATGAGCAGGTTGTCGGCGCCCTGTGCCGCGGTTCGCTTCCGACGGTCGGTGCCGCGCATGGTAAAGGCCGCACTTACCTGCTTCGGTGGGCGGTGCAGGGTCAGGGACAGGATAATCTGGTGCTTCTCCGTTACATAGCTGGCTTCCTTGAGTGTATCGTCGGCTGGCAGATTTTTGAAGGCAGGGGCAAGCGCGGTGTCGGCCAGGAACAGTTTAAGCCCGTCGCCGGTGGTTTCAAGGCGGTAAGAGGGCAGGCTGGAGAATTCAAGGGAGATGCGGCTCTGGTCTCCTGATTCCTGCTTGCTTATTTTTTTGAGGGTATTTCCTGTGGAGGCCCAGGCAGTGCCAGTGCCGAGACCGATGGTCAGCAAGGCAAGCCAGAGCGACGCGATGATGGAGCACATTTTGTTGGACATCAACATACCCTCTGAGTGCTGGTTTTTCGGTTCTGAACAAGTTGCTGATGGTATTAGCAAAATATGTTCCAGATATGCGATGTTTTTTATATGTGCAGTTATTTTAGCTTGTTGGTGAAACAAATTAGATGGGTGTCCCATTCTGGTCGTCTGAAATTGGAATTTGGTAACGCGTGTCGCGGTCGGAATTTTGACACGATTTGCCGTGGTGTGTTTTTTTGATTTGTTTTTCTGTCTTCAGTCAAAACAGGTTGTCTGAGATGGTCTTCGTACCGCATCAGCCCGACAGAGCAGGTTATTATGATGTTCCTGATACCATTTGTTGAATTGTTTTTGTAAAGACAGTAAATTAAGTCCCGCTGATCCGCCGGCGGCAGAGTTCCGGGTTCCGTTGCTTGGGCCGCTGCTGTTTCTGTCGGTCGAAAACCACCACGACTGGCCATTTCAACATTTCGTTAGGGGAGATGATGGGTAGCGACATTTCAGCAGAAGAAATCGAAATATTGCAGGAGTTTGTTCAGGAAAGCCGTGACATGATCGACCATCTGGAACCGACCATCATCCAGTTGGGGGAGAGCTGCAGGGGGGGCGACTGCTGGGCGATCATGAACTGCGTCAACACCGGATGCCCGCGGCACGGCCAACATTTTGAAGTACCATGCTGGCTGCATGTCGGCTGCGTCGGCAGTGGATCAGGAACCTGTAGCGCCGCCTCTTCTCCTCAAGATTGCCTCACCTGTGAGGTCTTCCGTTTGACTAATGGCGATATCGACACGATGAACGCCATTTTTCGTCTTTTTCATTCCATGAAGGGCAGCGCCGGTTTCCTGGAATTGAAGAAGATGTCCCAGGTCGCCCACGCGGCGGAAAATCTCCTCGACCGGATTCGTTCCGGCAAGGTGATGATGGTGCCCGCGCATGTTGACCTCCTTTGTCAGTCCTGTGATTTTGCCAAGGCCGCCCTTGATTATGTGGAAAGCAATTTTAATGATCATGGCATGAGCGATGCGGCGGTTGCTATCACCGAACATCTCCAGCAGGCGATTGCCGAGGCGACAGCCGTGGTCCAGGCCGGCCCGGTCGAAGAACCCGAAGTCGTCCCGCTCCGGGAGGAGGCGCCCGCCGCGGCGGCACCGGAACAGACTGCCTCGCCGGCGATGCCCGATTTCGTGATGG
>MGTE01000093.1:3971-21538 GCA_001799275.1 Deltaproteobacteria bacterium RIFOXYD12_FULL_57_12 | reverse complement strand
TTGTCCGGCAGTTCGTACCCTTTCCGACATACAGCGCCGCCCCCACCGCCGGGGCCATCTGGCTATTTTTTCTGGTGCAGTCCCTCTATTTCGTGCTGTTCGCCCCGCCGGACCCGGCTGATGCGCCGCCTCCGGACCCGTTCGCCCGAGCCTGCCGGCAGGCTGAAAAAATTCTGGCCGGCGAGCCGGAATAAAAAAAGCGGCGTTCTCATTTTTTTTGGGAACGCCGACTGTCACCGCTCACCGAGTATGGGAAATACGTGTTGTCGTAACCCTCGAACTGTAAGTGTTCAGCAGTGCCGCAGATGCGCGAAAGAGGCCTGCGAACTATAGCCCGCCTATGTAAGCAGGGCGAGATCCCCCGCAAGGGGGGATAAACTCCGCAGATGTGGTGCTGCTGAACGCTTACAGGAAATCAGCTATGTTCGCGGGTCTTAAGAAAGGTAATCTCGGGCCACTGCTCCATGGTCCGGTTCAGGCGCCAGTCGCCGGAGGCCAGATAGGCGAGATGCCCCTCGGCGTCCTCGGCAAGACTCGCCTGAAAATTCTTCCTGAACTCATCAAGTTTCTTGCGGTCGTCGCAAACGATCCAACGGGCCGCGCCGTAGTCGGCCGCCTCGAAAATCACCTCGGCGCCGTACTCGTCCCTGAGCCGGGCCTGGGTCACGTCAAACTGCAGGACACCAACCGCGCCCAGGATGTAGTCGCTGCCCATGAGCGGCTTAAAAGCCTGCACCGCACCCTCCTCCGCCAGTTGGATCAGCC
This sequence comes from Deltaproteobacteria bacterium RIFOXYD12_FULL_57_12, assembly GCA_001799275.1. Taxonomy (GTDB): domain Bacteria; phylum Desulfobacterota; class Desulfobulbia; order Desulfobulbales; family BM004; genus YD12-FULL-57-12. Next base: position 20,773 of record MGTE01000093.1, on the reverse strand, counting down.
CCTTGTGCAGCTGCTTGGCCTTGAGCGGACTCTTCAAAAGAACCCGGCGGAAATGCTCGGGCGCAAAATTTGGAATACCGGTGAACTTGAGTTCCTCTTTTTCGGTGAAGGTGTCGCCGATCTTGATGGTGCCATGGTTGTGCAGCCCGATAATATCGCCAGGATAGGCCTCATCAACATTGGTCCGATCCTGGGCCATGAAGATGATGGCGTTGGCCAGGGAGATATCCTTGCCGAGCCGGTGATGGCGAACCTTCATGCCGGGAGTGTAGCGGCCGGAACATATCCTAAGAAAGGCGATCCGGTCGCGGTGCGCCGGATTCATGTTGGCCTGGATCTTGAACACGAAACCGGAAAAGGCTTCTTCGTCCGGCGCGACCTGACGGGTGGTGGTCGCCTGGGGACCGGGGGCCGGCGCCAGTTCCACAAAGGCCTCCAGCAGTTCCTTCACCCCGAAGTTGTTGATGGCGCTGCCGAAAAAAACCGGGGTCTGGTTGGCCTTCAGGAAATGGTCGTAGTCAAAAGGGTTGGCCGCGCCCTCCAGGAGTTCGATATCGGTGCGCAGTTCGACCGCCTGGCTGCCGAGCAGTTCGTCCAGTTGCGGATCGTTGAGATCGTGGATCACCAGCCGTTCCTGGTCCCGGGTTGCCTGGCCGGGGACAAAAAGCTGCAGTTCCTTGCGAAAGATGTTGTAGACGCCCTTGAACCGTTTGCCCATGCCAATGGGCCAGGAAAGGGGCGCGCATTCAATCTGCAGCTTCTCTTCGATATCGGCCAGGATATCCAGGGGCGCCAGGCCTTCCCGGTCCAGCTTGTTGATAAAGGTGATCACCGGTGTGTTGCGCATCCGGCAGACCTCCATCAGCTTCATGGTCTGACTCTCAACGCCCTTGCCGCTGTCGATCACCATCAGGGCGCTGTCCACCGCGGTCAGCACCCGGTAGGTATCCTCGGAAAAATCCTGATGGCCGGGCGTGTCCAGCAGGTTAATCTCAAAGTCACGGTAATTGAACTTCATGACCGACGAGGTCACCGATATGCCGCGCTCCTTCTCAATGGCCATCCAGTCGCTGGTCGCGTGACGGGCCGCCTTGCGGGCCTTGACCGCCCCGGCCAGCTGGATGGCGCCGCCAAAGAGCAGCAGTTTTTCAGTCAATGTGGTCTTGCCGGCGTCCGGATGACTGATGATCCCGAATGTCCGGCGTTTTTCTATTTCTTTTTTATACTGGTTGCTCACGTTTGCCAATTCCCCTTGCTCTGCTGATAATAACGAAAAAAAGCGGGCGCAAAGGCCCGCTCAACGATCCTGAATGAGCAGCGCAGGTTTGGCGTCGGCTCGATTCTGGGTCAATGGCCCAGCTGCATGGGGCCAATCTTTATTATTATACCAAAAAATAATAAAATAACCAGCCATGAATCCTGTACACCTGAAAGCCGCTGGACCAACGGCGCCGGCAATATGACCCCGGCAAAAACGACTGCAGACAAAAAAATGTTTCATTCCTGTGCAATTATTCGTAATGTTACTTGCTGATAAGAAACCTTCTCCCTGCATCAGTTCGAGACATGACTGACCCATGAAACGATTTCTACTGCCGGCATTCATCGCTATTTTAATCGTTCTCAACCTTCTGGTGGCGCCGGTCCGGGGTTCTGATCCACCCATTTCCCATTATACCGTTGTAATCTGGTCGTTTCAGACCAAAGACGGCGCCCTGCGGGAATTCGATGCAATGGTTGATAACGTGCCGCCGGACAAAAGAGGTCAGTTGCGGATTGAACTGACCAGAGATGGATATTCCCTGCGGATCGGCAAGTTCCCGCTGATGAAACAGGCGGAGGCGCTGCTTCAGGATGTGATCGGTCAATTTCCGACCGCCAGGGTTATGCGTTCCAGCAGCTCCGAAGAAAATATCGTAAAAATCTATAAATTACCAGCCGAAGAAACGGTCGTGATCTCAGCGCCGGAACCGTCTCCAGAACAGCCCCCTGTCGAGACAACGCTGGCGGTGGCTCCGACTCCACCAACAAAACCGACCCCGACAATCAGCCACGAAGAACCACGGCAGGAAATCAGCCCCGAACCAAGCGGGCGGCCAGCAACCATTCCAACCGCGCCGGCGGTCAAGCCGGCCGCGTCGATGCAGCCCAAGGAACCGACTCCGCTACCCGCGCCGGCGATCATGAAAAAACAAGAAATCAGTCGTGGAGAGGCGGCAAAACCTGCCGATGCAACCCTGCCGCTCGTGTCGCAGGCGGAATTCTGGCCCGATCCCGACCGGGAATACTATACCGTGCAGGTAGCCAGTTTTGAAAAAGCAGCTCCCGCCCAAAAAAAATACGCGGAGCTTGAGTGGCAGTTGCAGGCCAGGCAACGCGCCTATCTGCGGCTGGAAAAAATCAAGGGCTATTACGCTCTGCGGGTAGGCCGGTTCGACACGGAACAGCCGGCCAGCGAGCTTCTGGCGGCGCTCAAAGACACCTATCCGACCGCCCAGGTAAAGAAGGCTTTTATCCTAAAAAACCGCATCCACAGAATCTACCCGTATCCTCAGGATCTGCCGCTGGCTGATTGACCGTAAAGCAAACACATTGACAGGCGAGAGCCTGGCGGCTCGCGGAAGATTCAGGTTGCCTGGTCGTCGTGAATTGCCTTTATCTCGTGGATGTTCTCGACAAAGCTGTCCACCAGTTGCGGGTCGAAATGACGGCCCCTTTCCTTCTGGAGTTCAAGCACGGCGTCATCCAGGGGCCAGGCGCGCTTGTAGGGCCGCTCCGAGGTGAGGGCATCAAAGACATCGCAGATAGCCGAGACGCGACCGGACAGCGGAATGCCTTTGCCGGACAATCCCCGAGGGTAACCTGACCCGTCCCATTTTTCATGATGGTTAAGGGCGATGCTGCGGGCGGTCCGCATCAGATCCGAGTTATGCCCGGCCAGCAGTTTGGCGCCGATTACGCAATGGCCTTTCATCAATTCAAACTCATCCGCATCCAAGGGCCCCGGCTTGAGAAGGATGCTGTCGGTGATGCCGATCTTGCCCACATCATGCATGGGTGCGGCATGGAAAAGGAGGTCGCTGGCGTTTTTCCTCATGCCGGCGGCCACGCCCAGCATCGCGCAGTAGCGGCTCATCTTGGTGATATGATCGCCGGTCTTCTGATCGCGGCACTCGGCAGCCCGCGCCAGGCGCTGCACCACCTCAAGCTGGGCTGCCCGCAACTCCCGGGTTCGATCCCGCACCAGAACCTCAAGATGATGCCGGTGGCGGCGAAGCTCTTTTTCCACCCGCGCCAGTTCTTCCTCGGCCTGCATCTCCTTGGTAACATCGATAAGCATGCCTAACGACAAGCATATCCGGTCATCGACGAACAGCTCGACGGTCGCCTGATCCTTGAGCCAATGGAGATTACCAGTGGGCGCGGCTATTTTGTAGATGGCCTCAACCTGCCCGCTGTTCCTGCCCTCGTTGCGTAGCTGGTCTCGCCGACGGCTGAGTTGCCTGTGATCAAGGATCTTCTTGCCGACCCTTTTGCGGGCGCGCTGGTCACTGTATATGCAGCGGCCAATAATAGCTTTTTGGAGATGTTCGGCAAGATCGGCGCCGTAACAGTCAAGCAGATCGCGCAGACCGCGGCCGGCAAACTCATACCAGATGGCAGGATCGTCCTCGCGCCAGGCGGAGATATAGGGAATGGGCGCGCAGGCAAACTGTTCGAGGGCGTGGAAGTGACAAATGGCTTCCAGGACCCGGGCCTTGAGTCTGTCGCTGAAATTTCCGGAGAGGATCCGGCCGCTGTAATGCCCTAAGGCTGGAATCTGTTTCATGTCACGTACAATGTAGTTCTCTCGCGCCGGCCCACTCGTCAACAGGACCGGCCCACTCTTATTACAGAGTCACTTAACCAACTGTCAATCAAAAATATTACCGGAGCACCCGGCCGGCGACCAAAAAAAACAACCCGAACCGCGTTATTGTTTGCTGGCCTGCGAAAAAGGCATCGGTTCGCTGTTTCGCGCAAATTCGCCGGAAGGCCTCGTTAGTTCAACCGGCAGAATGACATAACATGCCGACACAAAAATATATTTCTTGAAAAACAAATAAACGCTTTCCGGAAAATGTCATCATGCCAAAATGGAGTAGCCGGGGGATTCCGCTTTTTTTACCAGCGCCCGGAAATCAAGGCATCATAACGCCTTGATTTTGTTATTCTGGAAAAACTCACGCAAAAAAAATGCACCCCCAGAAACACCCCAAACCTAGCACTTCCTGACAAAGCTTTTTTTAACCCCAGCAAGGCTTTCCGGTCGATATTACTAGGTCGGCCCTAGTACTCGTACTATTGTTTTTAGTGCTTGATATTCCGGTAGATATCTGGTTAACAAGCCAAAGAAACGGCCAGGAATCCTTTGGCCGGTTTTTGTCAGGCCCGTCTGAAATGGAACAGGAAGCAATCCGTTGCTCCGAGCGTCGCGGACGACAACCGGGTAGTTTATAAGACACAGGGTGAAGCTTCCTTGGCAAACACGCTCAATGGAATGGAGGGTTGCCCATGAATTCTTTTTTTCTCCTGACCGCGCAGATCATCCAAAATCGAAAACCACTTCGCACTTCCCTGGCCGTAATTCTCGTTTGCTGGTTTTTTGCCAGTCTCGCATGCGCCGGCACAATTGAATCGCGGGGTCTGTACAGACACCTCACCAGTAGCGATTGCCAGGACTTCGATTATGCTCTTCCTATTTCGGGAGGAGGAAAGGCTTACACTACCGACTACTGTGTCAGTCAGCTATCAGAGATCGACGATGCGGCTCACAATCAGACGTTTCGGCACACTTACATTAATCCAAGCGGCAGAATCGTTGCGACTTCTAGCCAAACATATAACGCTGACACAGACTGTTGGGCGATTGATTGGTATGGTAATTGGTGCGGAAATCCCAGCAGGCCAGAATTAGAGAGTATGTACTGGGAGTCGCGCCAATTAGTTCTTTATGGCGAACCAGGCATATGGACTGTCGAGCTTTATAACGGGGACCAGTTGGTTCATACCGATAACTTTGAACTTATCCCCTTCAAAATCGAGGCAGCATCCGGCCAGAAGCAAACCATCCCCGTCAATTCAACGTCACCGGAAGCTCTTCGAGTTAAAATCTCGAATCCCTATGCGGATACCATCCCAGCGAATATCCCTGTCCAATTCTCCCTCATTGCTAAGCCTAAAGGCGTTAAAGAAGTTGTCGGTCTGACAGCAAATTATTCAGATCCTCCATCTAGAAAAGGCGTGAATGCGCTAACAGTATACACAGACTCAGAAGGATTTGCGCAAGTGTATCTCGAGGTTGGAAGTAAAACCGGAGCATATACTGTTCAAGCAACATCTGCTGCGGCTGCGAATTCCCCTCCCGTTTCGTTTGTTATAAACGTCACGACGGCTGACCCGTTAGCCGGCCTTGTTCCTCAAAAAAATTTCGGAATCAATCCGGACGGCAGCACACCCTGCGTAGCAAACCCGATTAACGCCGCAACCGGCAACAAGATGCAGTCAGAAACGGACTATCAGGGGGCAGGACCTTTCCCGCTCATTTTTCAGCGCTCCTATAATAGTCTGAACGTTGAAACCACAACAATCGGCAGCAACTGGCGACACAGCTACGAAAGATCGATAACCGCTGCCAGGGAAGGGAAAGGAAAAAACGCAAAACAGGTCGCCACTGCCCATCGGCCGGACGGCAAAGAATATAAATTCGTCCAAAATGGCAGTGAATGGGTGCCCGACCCGGACGTGACAGACAAGCTGGCGCAAACTTCCACTGGCTGGAGCTATTTGAACTCGAGCAATATTATGGAAGAGTACGACAATGCCGGCCAGTTGGTTATGCTGACAAACCTGCAGGGATTATACCAAACTCTGGAATATGATCCGAACGGCCGGCTGGTAAGCGTACAGGATCAATTCGGCAGAGCCCTGTCCTTTACCTATAATACCTCCGGCCGGATCGGCTCAATAACCGATCCTGCTGCCGGACAATATTCCTTTGCCTATAATGCGGGCGGCAATCTGCAGAGCGTTACCTATCCGGATTTGTCCAGCCGTGTGTATCTGTACGAAAACACGGCCTATCCCCATGCGCTGACCGGAATTGTCGATGAAAATAATGTACGGTATGCTACCTGGAAATACGACGCCAAGGGGCGGGCAATTGCAAGCAGCCATGCGGGGGAGGCAGACATATACGCTCTGGCATACTTTGCCGATCCGGTCACGGCGGTAACAGAGCCGTCAGGCATCGTCCGGCGGCGAGGCTACGAAGTCGTCCAGGGTGTTGCAAAAAAAACAACCTTGGACAATGGCTGCCAAACGTGCGGCTCTGACAGTAGCAACATCACCTATGACACGGCCACGGGGTTTATAACGAGCCGTACCGATTTTAACGGAAACAGAACCGAATACATTATCAATGCCCGTGGTCTTGAAGAGAGCCGCACTGAAGGAGCCGGCTCCCCGGAAGCCAGGACAATCACCACCGCATGGCACCCTGATTATCGTCTGCCCGTGCTGGTTACGGAATCTGACAAAGAAACACGGCTCGATTATGCCGGCGGCAAATTAATCAAAAAGACGGAAAAGGACCGCAAGACCGGAGAGGTTCGCGCCTGGTCATACACATACAATGCCATAGGCCTATTGGAAACAGCCGATGGCCCCAGGACCGATCTGATCGATGTCACGAGATTTAATTATGACACCCAGGGCAACCTGCAATTCATGATCAATCCGCTGAATCAGACCGTTACTCTTCCCTTGTACAATGAGAACGGTCAGCCTCTCCGCGTTGTTGACCCAAACGGTCTGATCACGGATATCACCTACAATTCCCGAAGGCTTGTTAAGTCTATCACGACAGGAGGAGAGCAAACGGCATACGAATATGATTCTGTCGGGAATCTGCGAAAGGTCTCTTTTCCTGACGGCGTCGGCTATCTGACATACCAGTATGATGACGCCCACCGGCGGATTGGCCTGTCTGACCAGCTCGGCAACCGGATCAAATACACGTTAACTGCCAACGGTGACATAACAAAAGAAGAAGCCCTTGACCCGGGCGGCGTCTTGGCCCGCAGCCGTTCCTACGTCTATAATCAGCTTGGCAGGCTTGTTCAGGAAATAAACGCGGCCGGACTAGCGGTCAAAAAATATGATTATTATGGCCAGGGGAACCTGAAAAGCACCACCGATGCCTTTGCCAACACAACCAATTACCATTTCGATGCCCTGAACCGGCTCGTTGCCGTGGTCGATCCGCTCACCAAGACAACCGGCTACAGCTACGACGGGCAGGACAGCCTGCAACAGGTGGTCGATCCAAACAACGTAAGCACCTTCTACACGAACAACGGCTTTGGCGAAGTGTTGACGGAAGACAGTCCGGATAGTGGTTTTACAACCTACACCTATGACCAGGCCGGCAACGTTGCCGCAATAACAGATGCGAACAGTAAATCGACAATCTTTACTTACGACGCGCTCAATCGCGTTGTATCTGCGACCCATGCCGATGGTTCCGTTACCACGTACCTCTATGATTCAGAAGGAAATGCCAGCGGCAGGCTGGTTGAGATAAACGACCAGGCCGGCCGTACGCTCTGGGTGTATGACCAGCACGGCAGAGTTGTTGGAAAAAGCCAAACCGTTGCCGGAGTAACCTTAAAAATTGGTTATCGGTACGATGAATCTGGTAGAATGGTTGCCATGACATACCCGTCGGGCGCCCAGATCGGCTATGTCTATGCAAACGGGCAACTGGCGGGCTTGACCCTGAATGGCCAACCCTTGCTGACAAACGTGAGCTATGAGCCCTTTGGCCCTGTTGCCGGCTGGACTTGGGCGAACAACCAGCACCAGTCGTACCAGCATGACCTGGATGGTTATCTGGCCAGGCACTCCTACGGAGCAGGCCTGCGGTCGTTGGGGTATGATGAGAATGGCCGAGTGAGGAGTTCGCAGGATTCGTTCCAGAATCTCCTGTATCAATATAATGCCGTTGGCCGGCTCGAAACCGTGACCGGGGGCCAGCCCAATCAGACCTATCGTTATGATGCCAATGGCAACCGCAAGGAACTTGTCGAGGACGCATCAGTCTATGCGTACACCTTCGAGAATGGTTCGAATAGAATCGCGTCCATCTCCGGCCCGGCCCCGGAAAATTTCACACATGATGCGGCGGGCAACCGGAAAAGTGACGGGAGCCATGTTTATAGCTATGATGCGGGCAACAGATTGTCCAATGTTGACAATGTTGCGTATGCAACAAATGCATTAAACCTGCGAGTCGCAAAACAGGCGCCTGCCACAACCGTTCTTTTCGTCTATGATGAACAAGGGCGGCTACGAGGCGAATACGATTCTTCCGGCGCGGCAATCCAGGAGACGATCTATCTGGATGATATCCCGGTGGCAACATTGACCGGCGGGCATGTTTACTATATCCAGGCCGACCATCTGAATTCACCGCGGATTATCATGGACACGGCCGGCAGAATCGTCTGGCACTGGATTTCAGATCCTTTCGGCACGGAGAGCCCCGATGAAAATCCTGACCTCAACGGCGTACGGTTTGTCTATAATCTCCGTTTCCCGGGCCAGTATTATGATGAGGAAACAGGGCTGCACTATAACTGGCACAGGTACTATGATCCGCTGATCGGTAGATACCTGACGCCAGATCCGATCGGACTGGAAGGCGGGGTTAATCTCTATTCATACGTTCAAAATAATCCGGTTAATCTGATAGACCCATGGGGATTATTTGATTCTTACACTCACAAACTGCTTACTTCTGGGGTGTTAGCGAAATATACAGCTTCCGAGAAAGTAGTTTCGAGAGTTAATCAAGGGAATGTGTTTGTTGATAGACCAGAAAATTTTAAAAACAATAATGAACATGGCATGAGAAATTTTTCCCAAAGCCGTGATGATGCTATGTTAGCCAGTTATAACTTCCAAAAAGCCAAGATGCGGGCCGCTATCGAAGCTGCGTCAAAATGTGATTTTGAAAAGGCGAATTTTGAGTTGGGTCAAGGGTTACATAGTGTACAAGATGAGATTGCACATGATTTTATATCATTGCCAGGGCACGGGAATCCTGAATACATTTATAGGGACGCATATAGCAAAACTGACAAATATTCACGAGCAAAGGTAGCTTCTGAAAAGTACGTAGAGAGATTTGTTAGAAATCTTGGTTATCACCCCTTTTGATTTTTCAGAAATCACTTCAACAGGACACGGGGACAATGTTTTATAAATTAATAGGGAATTATGCTCTTGGTTTAAGCGCCGTTGGTTTTAGCGTATATGTTTATTCATTTTTTATTCCAGGACCCAGGTCAATTATAATATTAGCACTTGAATTCAGCGCGATATCATGTCCAGTGGCTATCTGTGGCTTAATTTTTGACAAGGAAAAAAAAGCATCCGTTATATCTTTTCTTCTGGCGCTGTTTGTTATTGTATTTGCATATTGGATTGTACCGTCTGGAATTTTCTCAAAATAATAAAGAGGTAGACCTGAATCCGTGAGTGGAAGACGAAGGGGACGCTGCGGAAGACGAAGGAAGACGAAGGGGACGCTGGTTCTATAACAACTTACGGGAGAGCCAATAAGAAGGAGGAAGACGAAGGACGAAGGGGACGCTGGTTCTATAACAACTTACGGGAGAGCCAATAAGAAGGAAGACGAAGGGGACGCTGGTTCTATAACAACTTACGGGAGAGCCAATAAGGGAAGACTCTTCTGCCAAAAATAATCAGCCAGGCCACGCTGGCCGGATTTTTTCTCTATCCGGCCCAAGCACCATTCTGGTACAGTCTCCGGCGTGACTGATCTGCAAGAAAAACTCCTGGCCTGGTTTGCCGCCTGCAGCCGCGACCTGCCCTGGCGGCGGGCCTATCTGCCCTACCACATCTGGATCTCCGAGGTCATGCTCCAGCAGACCCAGATGGCCCGGGCCGTCGAGTATTTCAATCGGTGGTGCGATACGCTGCCGGACATCGCCAGTGTGTCAGCAGCGGACGAACAAACCGTGTTCAAACTCTGGGAAGGGCTGGGGTATTACTCCCGGGCGCGCAATATACTAAAAACCGCGCAGATTCTGGTCCGTGATTTCGAAGGCCGGCTGCCCGATGCATACCGCGCGCTCCGACAACTGCCCGGCATCGGCGACTATACGGCCGGCGCCATCATGAGTCTCGCCTTCAACCAGGACTATCCGGCGGTGGACGCCAATGTCGAACGGGTCCTGGCCCGGCTTTTTGATATCGACACGCCAGTCAAGGAAAGAAAGACGCGCCTTCTCATCCACCGCAGCGCGACGGAGTTGATCCCGACCGGTCAGGCACGAAACCTCAACCAGGCGCTCATGGAACTGGGAGCGCTCGTCTGCCGGCCCAAAGAGACAGACTGCCGACAGTGCCCGCTCAATAGTTCCTGCCGCAGCCTGGCCGCGGGGACCACGGATATGCGGCCGGTGCCGGCCCCGCCCACACAACGCCTCCGCATCGAGATGGCAACCGGCATTCTCTGCCACCGGGGCAAACTGTTCATCCAGAAACGTCTAAAAAACGGCGTCTGGGCGGATCTGTGGGAGTTTCCGGGCGGCAGGGTGGAGCCCGGCGAGACACCTGCTGAAGCGGTGCGCCGGGAATATGCGGAAGAAACCGAACTGGAAGTAACTGACATTAAGCAACTCACCACGGTCCGGCACAGCTACCTGCACTACCGGGTGACTCTCCACTGCCACGCCTGCCGCCTGGCACAAGCAACGGCCGGACCGGCTGTGCTCCATGCGGCCCAGGAATACCGTTGGGTGAAGGTGGCGGAGCTGAAAAATTATGCCTTCCCGGCCGGCCACCGGAAACTCATTGAACTTCTGTTGCAGACTAACGGGTTTGCAGCCATAATTGCCGAAACTGGCTAAAAAGCTTGTCAGGACAGGCGGATCGCCGGCTGGAAAAATTATTCGAAGAGCTTGTCGGCCGGCCGGCGCTCGGGCACATATTCCCGGGCAATAAGCCCGGCGTTCCAGTCGGCGGAAACGTACAGGTTGCAGTAACAGGAGCCGAATTCCCGCACATCCGGTTCCCGGTAGATGCAGGGGCAGACGATATCTTTATCCCTTTCCCGGTCGCCGGCCGCCAGCCGGCAGGGGCAGGCCATATACCCGTAGCGCTGCTTATTGACCAGCAGGGCGGCCAGCAATTCAAGGGTCCGAGTCCGATCCTTATTAAAAAAATAGCCCTTGGGCTCCTGCAGCTTGCGTAAATTCTCGTACAGCGCTTCAATTTCCATCAGCCTATCTCCAGGGCCTCTTTAATTTCTTTTTCCTTGAAACCGACGATCACCGTATCGCCGATGATGATGGTCGGGAACGAACAACGCGGATTGAAGCGCCGGACCTCTTCAAGGACAGCGGCTCGCTCCTCGCGCCCCAGCAGATCGACATCGGTAGCCCTGTACTGGATCGTGCATTCATCCAGGAATCGTTTGGTTGCCTTACAGTGGGAGCAGGTGCTGAGGCTGTAGAGCGTGACATTTTTCTGCTGCATGCGAACGCCTCCAAATGGTTTCGTAAAAATAGTTTCTTGCGCCCGGCAGTAAAAACTCAGGGGGCAGACCGGATTGCCAGGCAGAGAGCCCTGCCCGCCTCATAGGTCTCCTGGAGATATTCGGGATGCCGGGAAACATCACCTTCGAAATCCAGACCACGGTACAGCAGGCTGGCCCGGAGTTCGACCTCGATCGCCTCGAAGAAATAACGCACGGTCAACATGGTGCCGTCAAAAAGCTTCCTGCCCCGGGTCGCTCCCACCGCAATAAAAAGACCCGGCCTCTTTTTACCTGGTTCACGCGCCAGACTGTCGGCCAACCAGTTATTCTTCACCCAGAAGGACTGGCAACGGTCCATCAGAATCTTGGTGTGGGCGCTCACCGTATAGAAAAAAATCGGCGAGGCCAGCATGATGCCGTCGCAGGCCGCAATTTTGTCGTAAACTTCCTGAAAGTCATCCTCAATAACGCAACGGCCGGTCTTTTTACAGCCATAGATTTCCAGGCAGGGCGACATGCTGAGATCCCGCAGCACCACTTCGTCGACCTGGGCGCCGGCCGCACGGGCACCCTGTACCGCCGCCTCCAGCAAAAGAGCAGAGTTGCCGCGCCGCCGTGGACTGCCGTAAACCGCCAGAACCCGCATAAGTCCCCTCGCCGTGCCATGATCCACTTCTCAGTCAAACCTCCCCAAAAATCCCACCGACCACATGACAATGATACTACCAGAGACCCCCGCCGACTTCCACCGACTTTGACGAATTCGCAAAAACCTTCGTCGCGCCAAGGGGCAGAGGCGCAGGGAAAGAGAAATTTTATTTTGATTGGTTGTCTCTGCGGACCCTGCGCCTCTGCGGGATGCAATGACTTTTCACTCCTCTCACATCAACAAGGCATCTCTGCTGGCAAGAACTGCAACCGGCTGGTATTATACCAGGCAGAATGCACTGCTGAGGCCAGCCGAAAAACCGATTGTGCCACCATATATTCCGGGATACTGCATGAACCTGACACCAGGGATCGGCAACAGCTCAAAAAAACTCGGTATCGTCATCGGCGGCTCCGGCCTGATCGGCGGTGGCCTGACCCATTATTTTTCCAAGCAGGCGGCACAGGAATTCGACATCCTCGCCCCCAACAGCAAGCGCCTGAGTCTCCGAGTCAAGGAGGATGTCGGCCGCTATTTCCGGCAGTTCAGACCCGACTTCATCATCAACGCGGCCATTGCCGCCATTGACAGCGATCCGCAGCTTGCCTTTGAAACCAACTACCTGGGCAGCATCAACCTGGCCAGGGTCGCTTTAACCCTCGGCATCCCCTACATTCACCTGAGCACCGCCGCTGTCTTGCCGGCCGGGGAAAACGTCCGCGAGGAGGACCTGCTGCCGCTCACCGGCCACATGTCAAACTATGCCAAATCAAAACTGATGTGCGAGTTGACACTCCAGTACATGCAGAGAGAACTGGGACTGGACTGCACCGTGATCCGACTCGGCGTGGTTTACGGCAAGCACGACCACAAGATCCAGGGCGTTCACCGCCTGCTCTTTTCCGTCGCCGACCAATCCATGCCGCTGCTGCTCACCAGCCCCACAGTCAGACACTCCTATACCAACACAAAAAAAGTTCCCGGGTTCATCCATCACCTGCTGGAAAACAGGGCGGAATTCTCGGGCCAGACCTATAACTTTGTCGACCGTCTGCCGGTACAACTCGTTCGGCTGATCCTGACAACCAAATCCTACCTGCAGGTCAACACGCCCCAGGAAGTCTATGTGCCTTACCCGGTGGCCCGGTTCGGAAAAACCTGTCTCAAACTGCTAATCCGGGTGATGGGCCGCATCGGCGTTGAAGTGAGAATGCCGGCCGAGCTCATGTTTCTGCAGAATTTTTATAAAACCCAGATTCTTTCGGCAGAAAAGCTTGCGCACTCAAGCTACGTGGACCCGGAACCGAACGCCACGATTTTCACCGAACTCCCTGATCTTCTCGAATACTATCTCACCCGTTGGGAGCACCTCAACCTCATCTCCTCATTCAACAAGGAATTCTTCGATCCCAAAAAACAGGCCGGCGAGTTCCACTCCTCGCCGGAAACCCTTCTTGAGTCTCTGCACCAGAGCCACCGGCTCGGGCCGTTGACGGATTTCCAGGATTTGTTGTAGTGCTCGCAAGATCTACAGGTTCGAACAAAGCCACTGCAGCTTGACGAGAGTGCCTGATGCGGCGAACTCACTCCCGAAGCAGGGCCAACTGGGCTAACAGGGCAACCACCGCCGTTTCCAGGCGCAGGATGCGCGGCCCCATGCTGAAGGAAGCAAAGCCGGCTGACTGAAACCGCTCCACCTCAAAATCAACCCAGCCGCCCTCTGGCCCCATGGCCAGAAGCACCCGGCCGCCAAAGCGCGAACCAAGCACGGTTACCAGATTTGCCGCCCCTTCGGGATGGGCCAGCAGGCTGTGTTGGTATTCAGGGATAATACCGGGCAGGAGGTCCTCGACAAACGGTCGGAAACGCGGATGCACGGTCACCGTCGGCAACCGGGTGTCCATGGCCTGTTCAAGCCCCTCCAGCAAGAAAGGGAGCCAGTTCTCCTCCTGCAGCAGAGTCGATTGGAAATAGCTTTTTTCCACCCGGTTGGCCTTGATCAGAAAAATATGGCCCACGCCCAGCGAGGCGGTCTGGGTCAGAATCCGTTTCAGCATGAGCGGCCGGGGCAGGGCCACGATTAAATCCACCGCTGGCCGGGCCGGCAGTGGACCACTGACCGACACCTGCAACACCGCGCTCTCAGAGGTCATGGCGAGCAGACGACCCTCGCCGACCGGGCCGTTGACCACCCCGACCCGGACTCTGTCTCCTACTCCGACACCCAACACCTCGGCAAGATGCGCCCGCCGGCGGTCGCGAAGGGTAACAATGCCATGCCGGTCCAACTCCGTTGGGTCGATCAGCACCAGGTTCATACCAAAATATCATTGCCCCCGTCTGGTTTGTCGGTTCTAATCCGGATAAATTGAAAATAAGTGCCTTAACAGCAGTCTGCAACGCATTGGGAGCATCATGCTTTTTGGAATTCTTGTTTTTTTTGACAGAATTCCAGGTGTAAGGCACTAATATGGCGCAACAACGGCCCGTAACTCAAAAAAAAATCCGCCGGCCCCGCGCCGGCGTCCGGAAAACTTCACTGATGATTTTTCTCTACAACCTCGTCCTGGTTGCCGGCCTGATTCTATTCCTTCCGCTGCTTTTCGTCAAAGCATTCGTCCCCCGCAAATACCGGGGACGAATGCTGGCGCGGCTGGGTTTTGGCCTGGCGCCATTGAGCCGGAACTTGCCAGGCGGCCGGCCCCGGTTCTGGATCCACGCCTTATCCGTCGGCGAGGTCACCTCGGCTGTGCCTCTGGTAAAAGGCATCCGGCAGGCCTATCCAAACAGCGCGCTAATTTTTTCGGCCGCCACCATGACCGGTGAGACTCTGGCCCGGCAAACCCTGGCGGCCGACGTTGATTTGCTCGCGCCGTTTCCCCTTGATTTTTATGGCACAGTGACCCGGTTCCAGCGTTGCCTTGCCCCGGATCTATTCATCCTGGTGGAAACCGATTTCTGGCCAAATTTTCTGCACGGCCTCAAACAACAACGAATCCCGGCGCTGCTGGTGAACGGCCGGATTTCCGCGCGCTCCCATGACTATTACAAAAAACTCCGTTTTCTTTTCCAACCGTTGTTTTCCGCCTTTGCCGCCATTTCCACCCAGACCGCGACCGACGCCGCAAGAATGACCGATCTGGGTGTGCCGCCGAATCTGGTTCATCCGCTGGGCAATCTGAAATACGCGGCGGCCCTGCCGCGCCCGGCCGTACAGGACGGCATCTCCCGCGCCGCCTTCGGCATACCGGCGACGCATCCCGTACTCCTTGCCGGCAGCACCCACGCCGGCGAAGAAAAGATTATCCTCGCCGTGTATAGCCGCCTGCGTCAACTCTTTCCGCAGCTTCGCCTGATTCTCGCACCCCGTCATCCGGCACGAAACACGGCAGTCCTGGCCGCAGCTCATGCCGCCGGCCTTGTTGCCGGCCGCCGAAGCGCCACCTTGCCGCAGGACTACACGGTATTGGTCCTAGACACCATAGGCGAACTGGCCGCGTTCTACAGTCTCTGCGATCTGGCCTTTATCGGCGGCAGTCTGGTGGCGGCTGGCGGCCACAACCCCCTGGAGGCGGCCGCCGTTGACCGGCCCGTGCTCTTCGGGCCGCACATGGAGGATTTTCAGGAGATTGCCGCCGAACTCGTAAACCGCGGCGGTGGCCGACAGGTCAACGACAGCGAGGAGTTGTTCAACGCCTTACAAGAATGGCTGACAGACGTTGATGCGAGACAAAGGGCAGGCCAGGCGGCCGGCGATCTGGTCCGAAGTCACGGCGATATCATTGCCCGCCATCTCGCTTTAATCCAGGAGATTCTTGCCCATGACCGGACAGGAGCCGGCAGCCATGGCTGACCCAAAAACCGATTGCCGACTGCGACTTCTCTTCCGCCTCGGCCGACCGCTGGCCCCGGTGTACGGCGCCATCATGCGCCTGCGGGCCTGGCTCTATCAAAAAAATCTCCTGCCCCGGCATCATCTGCCAGCCACGATAATCAGCATCGGCAACCTTACCTTAGGCGGCACCGGCAAGACGCCCATGGCCATCTACATCGCCCGGCTGCTGCAACAGGCCGGCCGCTGTCCCGCCGTCATCAGCCGTGGCTACGGCGGCAGCGCCCGAACACCGATCAATGTCGTGTCCAACGGCCAGGACATTCTCATGGAACCGGCGGCCTGCGGTGATGAGCCTCGGCTCATCGCCGAAAGTCTGCCCGGGGTGCTGGTGCTTACCGGCAAAAAACGGGCCGCGGTCGGCCGCTATGCCATCGAACATCTGCAGGCCGACGCCATCATCCTGGACGACGGCTTCCAGCATCTGGCAATCGATCGGGATCTTGATCTGGTGCTGTTCAATGCCCACTCGCTGACCACGGAACTGCCCCTCCGCTCCAGCCGGGTTCTGCCTGGCGGCCCTCTGCGGGAAAGGCCCGCGGCCCTGGAACGGGCTCAGGCCTTTGTCGTCACCGGGATAACCGACACAACGCGGGCTGCGGTTGACCAGTTGCAACGCATGCTGGCAACGCGCTTTCCAGGCCGGCCGCTGT
>MGTE01000093.1:1520-3952 GCA_001799275.1 Deltaproteobacteria bacterium RIFOXYD12_FULL_57_12 | reverse complement strand
GAGCGGCCTTATGCGCCACGACAACCAACCGCCCGCGCCGTCGCTCGCCACAGTGAAGCAGATGAAACTCTATGCCTTCTGCGGTATTGCCGAGCCCAATTCCTTTCAACACGAACTGACACGCAACGGCTTCACCATCTGTGGTTTTACCAGCTTTACGGACCACCATGCCTATTCGGCAGCCGATCTGGCCAGCCTGCGACGCCAGGCTATCGCGGCCGGCGCCCAGGGGTTCATCACCACGGCCAAGGATTTCGTCAAACTCCGGACCGCCGGCGACCAGAAGTTGCCCGTCTTTTCACTCTCGGTGGAACTGGACATGGAACCGGGCTTTGATCGTTTCCTCGCCGAGCGACTCGGCCTGCCGAGAACGTAAGCAATCCATTCGAACCGTAGTCTTTTTACCACACACGTGTCTTTTCCCCCACAAGACGACCCGCTGTTGTCCGCTGGCGCCATAATCAATCTTGCTGATAACATCTTTAAATCATATTGTTTTACAGCGGTCGCCATCAGGAGCCGCCCGAAAGACGCCCCTGGCTCGTTTTTTGCAAGTATAACTTGAATGAATTTTATGCCATGTGCATGCTCAGTAAAAAAACATCAACAATATGATGGACACAATAAAATGAATGCCTACCAGCACACGATTAAAAATTCAGTCTCCTTTTCCGGGGTGGGCCTGCACTCCGGCCGGCCGGTGACTCTTGCTGTCAAACCGGCGCCCGCGAACAGCGGCATCCGGTTCAACAGGTCCGACCTGACCGAAGCCGCTTTTATTCCGGCCTTCATGGACCGCGTGGTGGACACCAGACTGGCAATCACCATTGCCGAGGGCAATGCCTCGGTCGCCACTACCGAACATCTGCTGGCTGCCCTCACCGGCGTGGGGATCGACAACGCAATCGTCGAACTGAACAGCGACGAAGTCCCGATTATGGATGGCAGCGCCGACCCTTTTGTGGATCTGTTCAGAAAGGTCGGCCTGCAGCAGCAGAAAAGCCCCAAAAAGGTAATCAAGATTACCAGAAGCCTCGTCTTTCAAGAGGGTGACCGCTGCATCCGGGTTGAACCGTACAACGGCTTCAAAATCACGGCGACCATTGATTTCACCCATCCGCTGATCCGGCAACAGATATACACCTATGAACTGACTCCTCAGTCCTTCATGAAGGAGATTGCCCGGGCCAGAACCTTCGGCTTTGCCCATGAGGTGGAAATGCTCCGTAAAAACGGCCTGGCCCTTGGCGGCTCTCTTGACAATGCCGTGGTGGTCGACCAGACCGGCGTCATGAACAAAGAGGGCTTGCGGTTTGAAAACGAGTTTGTCCGCCACAAAATCCTGGATCTAATCGGCGACCTGACTCTGCTGGGCTGCCCTCTGCTCGGCCATGTCATTGCCTATAAGTCCGGCCACAGCCAGCATCTGGCCCTCATGCAGGAAATCGCCACGAACCAGGATGCCTGGGAATTTGTAGAACTGAAGCAGAACGGCAAGCATTCGGTGATGGAAAAAATGGTCACCTCCACCATGGCTGCCAGCACCAAAATTCTGCCCTTCTTGATGCCGCCGACCCCGGCGCCGCTGACCGGCCGACCCTCCCCGGCCTGAACCACACCACAGTTTATACAAATTCCTTCCCATGGGTCTTGACGCATCGCGTTCAAGACCCGTTTTTTTTCATGGCGGTCCGCCGTGAAATTTCCGACAAATCCGGCTGATTTTTTCCAGGTATTCGTGTACAAGTGCAATAATGTATATTTATTGCTCAAGCAGACATACTTCACGAACCGCAACCTGGACTTGCTGAACCTGTGCAGTTGCGGAAAACAAAACGACCAACAGCGGTCGACACAGCACAAGGAGTCGCAGCAGGCATGCATCTGACAGAAAAAATCGGCTTTATCGGCGGTGGTAAGATGGGAGAGGCTTTAATCAAAGGCATCATTGCCGCAGGCGTCTCCACTCCGGACCACATCCTGGTGGTTGAACCGGACGAGGCCAGACGCAGCCATCTGGCCGGATCTTACGGGGTAATTGGCCAGGCTGACAGCGTCTTAATCTGGAAGTCCTGCACCATTGTGATCCTGGCGGTAAAACCGCAGATCATGAAAAAGGTGCTCGCGGCCAGCAGAGACATGGTCAACGACCGCCATCTGATCATCTCCATCGCCGCCGGCATTCCCCTGGCCGCCCTGGAGAAAGGTCTGGCCGGCCGCGGCCGGCTCATCCGGGTCATGCCCAACACGCCCGCCCTGGTTCTCGAGGCGGCCACGGCAATCAGCGCCGGCTCCCGATCCACGGCCGCCGACCTGCAGACGGCGACCACCATTTTCGAGGCGGTCGGCAAGAGCGTAATCCTGGAAGAAACCTATCTCGATGCGGTGACCGGCCTAAGCGGCAGTGGTCCGGCCTATGTTTTTTCCTTTAT
>MGTE01000093.1:0-1499 GCA_001799275.1 Deltaproteobacteria bacterium RIFOXYD12_FULL_57_12 | reverse complement strand
GGTCAAGGTCGGGCTGAATCGAGCCGACGCCCAGCTCCTGGTTCTGCAGACCGTGCTTGGTTCGGTGAAGCTGGCCATGGCGAGCAACGAACATCCGGCCCAGCTTAGGGCCATGGTGACCTCGCCCGGCGGCACCACCATCGCCGGACTCCATGAACTGGCCCGGGCCGGCTTTGCCGGCATCATCATGGATGCAGTGGAAGCGGCTACCGAACGTTCGAAAGAGCTTGGCCAAGGTTGATGGCAGCAAACACAATGGTCCTTAAAAAGGTTGGCATTATTCTGCGGAAGGGTTCCGAGGAGTCAAAGACGATTGCCGTTGAGCTGACGGACTGGTTCGCCGCCCGCGCTATAGACACGCTGATTGATGAGGTGCGGCCAGACCTTGATCTGCTGGTTATCTTGGGTGGCGATGGCACTCTGCTGCATGTGGCTGACCAGGCCAGCCAGTACGCCATTCCGGTTGTGGGGATCAATCTCGGGAATTTGGGGTTCTTAACTGAGGTGGCCAAGGATGATCGCTATCCGGCCTTAGACGCCATCCTGAAAGGGGCTTTCACCATTGAGAAACGGATGATGCTGAAGGCCAGGCTGGTTGGCCGTGGCGGCACGACGGACTGGCAGTATGCCTTAAATGACGTGGTGATCAGCAAGGGCAATCTGGACAGCCTCTTGCAGCTTTCAACCTGGGCCGATCACGACTATATCACCACCTATCGAGCCGATGGCCTCATCTTTTCCACCCCCACCGGGGCCACGGCCTATAATCTGTCGGCCGGCGGACCTATTGTCCATCCCAGCCTGCACTCCATTCTGGTAACCCCGATCTGTCCATTCATGCTGGACAGCCGCCCGGTGCTGCTGGCCGCCCAGACGACGCTGACCTCCAAGTTAATTGCCCAGCACAACACCACTGTCAAAGTCATCGTCGACGGCCGGATTTGTTGGGATATGCAAGGCGATCATACCCTGGAGGTCATGGCCTCGGATCGAACCTTGCAGTTGATCGCCTCACCGAAAAAAGGCTACTTTGAGATCCTGCGCAACAAATTGGGTTGGGGTGGAGTTACTCGCGGCCAGGGGCATAATGCCTAAATTGGTCAATGACTCCGTAACAGTTTTGACCTCACCTGTGATTGATATGCAAACGATGGACTCATTGCAGGGGAATTTCTTGCTCGCCACCCCGCAGATGCCTGATCCCAGGTTCAGAGAGCAGGTGATCTATCTCTGCTCCCATGATGGCAGCGGGGCACTGGGCTTGGTGGTCAAGCAGCCCAGCCTTTACTCTTTGGCCGAGATCTTCAAGGGGGCCAAGATCGACGTTGAGGAAAGGGAGTGGCCACCTATTTATCTCGGGGGGCCGGTGGAGGTCGAGACGGCCTTTTTTCTGTATTCAAATGAGTATCAGGCCAAGAACTTTTTAGCTGTGGCCGAGGGCGTCTGCTTGTCGCGCGACCCTCAAATACTGCACGACATCGGCCGCGGGCATGGGCCGC
>MGTE01000092.1:113265-115769 GCA_001799275.1 Deltaproteobacteria bacterium RIFOXYD12_FULL_57_12 | reverse complement strand
ATGTCTCGGCATGACCGATATGGTATCGTGATCATAAGCCGATGTCAATAAACTATTAAACTAACTCCGTCCCCTATGGCCCCGTCGAAATCGAAATACAGGATACGTCAGGTTTCCCAGCAGGCTGTTATATGAACGATACAACCTGTACAAAGTGCCGACATCAGCGGTCTGGACGAAAGCGCATGCCTTGCAGTGAAGAACATCGGAAAGCCGTGTGCGGGAAAACCGCACGCACGGTTTGATGAGGGAGGGCAGGGTAAAACCTGCTCTCTACTCTACCCGGAATTCTTGAGTCACCGGAATTCTTGAATTCTTGGCTTACAGCATCCTTGGGTTTTCACGGCCGGCTAAATAATTCCGGATTCAACCCATCTAAGCCTCCTTCCATCCTGCGGTTAAGTTCAAGTACAACGTCAAGCCCTCGCGACGGGTCGGGGTCTAATCGGACAAAGTACCGATTTGCAAAGACGGGAAGGGATACGCGTTTTGGTGCCGGACCAATGATGGTCATGATTGTGCCTACCGGCACTTCGCATTGAAATGCCACCTCAGGTCCCGAAAATCGTACCGCAGTTAAAGATCCAACCGCCATCTGTTTGTTGAGTTGTCGATTGTTAAGGTTCCGATATATACCACTCAAATACACTGGCCCGATGATCTTGTATCGATTATTAGGCTGCAACTGTTCATCTGCGTAACTGAGCCCGCAGAAAATGGTGCTAATCAAAGTGAATAGCGTGAAAGCGATGGTGGCGTGCACTATTGCATAGTTGAATTTTTTCATTTGCATGGAGTTGATTTCACCTCGGGTGTTGGTTGGTCGAGAATTCCCAAAGTCCTCAATACTTCTGTGCCTAGTGCTATAGCGAACATAGGAATCATCGAAGGAATATTAGCTATGATATCCGGGACTCCGGCTCCAACAGCGGCATTCACAAAACTGTCATGTATCTCGCCAAACGTGCGGCCCGCTGGTACATAATCCTCAATGAACCGACTGGTTTGGTCACCTGGCACGACAAGGCTATGTTCACCTTCACGTCCGACAACGAAGTCCGTTTGCCAAGATTGCCGAAACCAATAAAGCCCACTCGGGTCAACCCTATTCATCGGATCATTCTGCACATACGCATACAAATTCATATCATCCTTATACCCAATCGGGTCGGTCTGCAAGAACCTTCCGAGGGTGGGGGAGTAGAATCTGGCCTTGTAGTAGTAGAGCCCGAGCTGGCCGATGAGTTGCTGGCCGGTGTAGCGGAAGCGGAGGCCGGCGGTTGTATCCGGTTCGCCGTAGGGGCCGTAGGTATAGGTGGCGGTGGCGGTGCCGGCGCTGTTGGCCGTGGCGACAACCGAGCCCAGATGGTCGGCGTAGATCCAGCTCTTGTTGGCGGTGCCGGTGCCCTCGTACCACACCAGCGGCTCGTCGAGGCCCGGGCCATGCACGTAGCGGCGCTGCAGGGCGCCGTTGCTGTTGTATTCGGCAATAAAGGGGAGCAAGGGGACGGAGTTAGTTTAATAGGTTAATCTTGTTTTCTTTGGCAAACCGCTCGCCCCGTTGGATCGCCATCGACACTGAGGGTTGGGTAATATTGAGATATATGGCCAACTCCTTGCCGGTAAGGCCTAGCCGGGAATGCCCCAAATAACAGATCAACCCCTTTGCGTAGGAAAGATTGTTGGCCCGTCCCTTTTTCCGCAAGTTCTCCGTATCAACAGACAGCATCCGACAAACTTCTGCCGCCAGACGTTGCAGATCCCAGCCCTGTCTTTTCAACGCCTCCCCGCGAGTTAATGTCTCTTCCGCCGCCTGTAATACCTCGTTGACAAAGTCACCGTCACCCAATATCCGTTCATCGCCCCGCCAATACTCCTTAGACCGTTTTAACTCCATCAATCCTTCCCAGCCACCGGCGCTTCGCCGCAAACCGCCGCCGGTCAACTCCTCTCGTTGACCCAAAGCAATACCGTCCGTAACGAACTGCCGGTAACGAAGCACGGCCTCTCGTTTCTTGACGCTGAAGCGGAGAAGAATTTCCTGGCGGTCCTGCCAACTCCTTTTGGCGCGGCCCATCAAAACCGCATGGCCAGACCAGGGGTAGCGGTCGAGTTCGTCCATGTTTTTTGCGATTTTTGCTCTGATTGGGTTCAAATGGATATAGCGCACCAATTCCAGAAGATACTCCTCCTCCTGGCACAGGATTGATTTGTAGCGATTCTGAAAGAGATAGCCATGCCGTTGGTGGCGGCGGTTGAAGGAAATGGCATGGCCGGAGAGAACTTTTCGCAACAGGTCGCCGAGGGGCCTGTCGCCTGTGCGAATAAGGAGGTGAAAATGGTTGCGCAACAACGCCCAGGCATAACATCGGCAACCAGTCTGCGATAAGGCCGTTTGCAAGCGACTCAGAAAGCTGTTCCGGTCGTGGTCGTCAAGAAAAATATCCTGGCGGTTCAGCCCTCTGGCAATAACATGATGGACTGCCCCCGGCACATTGATACGT
>MGTE01000092.1:91308-113236 GCA_001799275.1 Deltaproteobacteria bacterium RIFOXYD12_FULL_57_12 | reverse complement strand
TACGTTTATGTCTCGGCATGACCGATATGGTATCGTGATCATAAGCCGATGTCAATAAACTATTAAACTAACTCCGTCCCCTATGGCCCACGTCCCCTATGGCCCATAAGCCGATGTCAATAAACTATTAAACTAACTCCGTCCCCTATGGCCCCTAACTCCGTCCCCTATGGCCCACTGGCTGCCGATCTGGGCCGCGCTGCGCACGAGCCGGCCGTCGGCATCGTAGGCCTGGCGGGTGAACTTGCCCAGGGCGTCGGTGATCTGGGTCACCCGGCGTTCGGCGTCGTAGGCCACCGTGTCGATCACGTCGGTGCGCGGACCGTCAACCTGGGTGAGGTTGCCGAACCCGTCATAGGTGTAGCTGGTGGTGAGGTTGAGCTTGCCGGACCCTGAGTCCACCACCATGGTCGCGGGAACGTACTTGTTCGCCGTGTTGTAGGTGGTTGTAGTGACCACCGAGTTGCTGGCGCTGGTCTTGCTGGTCTCGGAACTCCGCAGATAAAAGGTGGGGAAGGTGGGGAAATTCGTGGGTGTATAGCTGATGTAGGCGTAGGTGGTGGAAGGCTGCACGCCGGCGGCGTCCGCCGGGTAGGTCACTGTCAGGGGGTTGCCCTGGGCGGTGTAAGTGTAGTTGGTCTCCTTGCCGCGTGGGTCAATGGCCTTCGCCACCTTGTTGAAGCTGCTCTCGTAGGTGTAGCTCGTGGTGAGAGTGGCCAGGCCCGAGCCGGGCTTGGCCACCTGGCTCACGGTCTGGACGTTGTGGGTGCAGCGCTCAATGACCCACAATGACCCAATAATAATTCATCGAATTCAACAACGGAGTTTTTTGCCATTACAGCAAGAAATGAAACTTGAAATGTTAAGGGCGTCCCCCTTTGCTTTCTCTTGCCGTTGGCGTTGGTCAGCGTCACTCCCAGAGTTTGTCGATGGGGATGAATACCCTTTTTCTTTTTTCTTCATATCGATACCACTTCACCCGTTGATCCTTTATGTCTACTTCCTTTATGTCGGTCCACGGTGTGGGTGCAAGTTCAAAACCGAAATCGCCTAGTCCTTTATCTGGTGGCATAACAGCAACTTTTTTTTTGTAGTTCCAGCCTAGCTTAAACGGCCCGCATTTTACATAAGAATCACCGGGTTGATAAATGAATGGACGAAAAGGCCCCCGAAGTGGGAACTCTGAGGCCCTGCCTTCGCTTCTTGTTACATTATTATTTGCAAAATTCCCAGTACCATCTCCCTGATAATAGACCTCATAGTCGGCGTACTTTTCTTTTCCATCGTTATCGGTCCAGAGTCGGGTGAACTTCAATGCACAGCAATGTAAATCTTTACGGATCAACAATATCCGGTCCAATGGTACTTCAATACAGTTAAAGTGGATAGCCACCTCGTTGTCTTTAGGCTCAAGATAGTCGTACATGCCACCAGCACCTTCTTTAGAGAACGTTGCTGTTATCAGTATACACAATATCGTGCAGGTAATTGTTTGTTTCATCAAACATCACTCCATTATAAATCTAGGTTCAACTATTTTATACCCTCTGCGAAGGACTCATAATTATTGATTCTTGCTCCAATAACGTCAGAGAATGAACCTCCAGGAAGAAGATCATATTTGAATATGTGTGGAAGATAATCGTTAATTCCTGGATCTAAAGGAAAAAATGCTCCGGCATGTGACGCTATATCCCTATAGATATGAATAGCTAACCCCAGATCTTCTGTTGTTCCGTTCATCAACCCTTCTGCCTTGTCGCGTGCGATATTGATTGCTTCCTCTGCCGAAACACCATAAGTTCCTGTTGTCGCATGAGCTGCCGATTCATTTGCATATTCATTAAAATCCGGCATCATGGCTGCCCATCCTAGTTGAAGACTGCCCACAATGCCACGATCCATTGCCAGGCCCGCTCTAAATCCGTCAGCAAAATGATACCAAAATGCTGCTCTGCCCGTCGGATCGACCCTCATCACTGGCGAATTTTGGACATACGCATACAGGTTCATATCATCCTTATACCCAATCGGGTCGGTCTGCAAGAACCTTCCGAGGGTGGGGGAGTAAAACCTGGCCTTGTAGTAGTAGAGCCCGAGCTGGCCGATGAGCTGCTGGCCGGTGTAGCGGAAGCGGAGGCCGGTGGTTGTATCCGGCTCGCCGTAGGGGCCATAGGTGTAGGTGGCAATGGTGGTGCCGGCGCTGTTGGCCGTGGCGATGACTGAGCCCAGGTGGTCGGCGTAGATCCAGGTCTTGTTGGCGGTAGCGGTGCCTTCGTACCACACCAGCGGCTCGTCGATGCCCGGGCCATGCACGTAGCGGCGCAGCAGGGTGCCGGCGCTGTCGTATTCGGCAATGAGATCGGTGCCATCGTAGAGCAGATTGGTGACGTCGGCGCCGATGGTGGTCTGCCGTAGCCGCCCCTCTGCGTCATAGGCGAGTGTCGCCGCCAGGTCGGCCTTGGTGGCGCTCTTCAGCCGGTTGTCGGTGTCGTAGGTGTAGCTCCACTCCCCGTCGCCGGTCAGGTTGCCGTTGTCGTCGTAGGTGAGAGTCGCGGTCCCGGCCTGGGTGTACTGGTTGAGGCCGTTGGCGGCGTAGTCGGTGGCGCCGTTGACCGCTCCGTTCCATTGGTAGAGATCGTTGTTCCATATCTGGCCAATGATCTCCCGAGCCTGGTTGCGGGTGTAGGTATGGGTGATGTCCTGCGCCGTGCCGGTCAGGTCGTGGCCAAGGGTGGCGAGCGCCGACTGGGTGGTGTAGGTGTAGCTGGTGGTGGTGCTGGCGTTGTCCAGGGTCACCGTGGTGCGCCTTGAGATGTCGTCGTAGGCGTAGGTGGCCAGGTTGGTGCTGCCCAGTTCCTTGATGGCGGCGGGCCGGTTGAGTGCGTCATAGGTGGTGTCCACGTAAAACGGCGTGGCTTCCGGCCAGGTGATCCGGGTGCGGTTGCCAGCCGGATCGTACTGATAAGCGAGCGTCTTGCCGCCGGCAATGGTTCTCGTGAGCCGCCCGGCGTTGTCCCACACATAGCTGATGTCGTGGCTGCCGTTGGCGTAATTGGCAGCGAGGCGCCGGCCGAGCAGGTCGTAGTCGAAGCTGACGTTGTCTTCCACCGTCGGGTAGCTGCGGGCAAGGAGCCGGTTGAGGTTGTCGTAGGTCATGGTGACGGTCTGGCCGTTGCGCTTCCGAAGACTCACCAAGTTGCCGTTGTTGTCGTAGCCGTACTGCTCAAAGTCGGCGGCGGACGAGGAGTTGGCCGTGATCTTGTCCGGGAAGAGGCTCTTCACCTTGCGGTCGTGGCCGTCGTATTCGTAGGTGGTCAGGTTGTTTTTGGCGTCCTTGACCGTGGCCGGCAGGCCGTTGGCGGTGTAGGTATAGGCGGCGTAGGTTTGCGCCTGGGCGCTGCCCACGGCCCGCCTGATCGCCTGCACGCTGTCGTCGGCGTTGTACACGGTCTCGCTGACCCGGTTGCCGCCTTCTGCTGCGGTGAGGTTCTCGGTCACGCGCAGCAGCCGGTCGAGGTCGTCGTAGGCGTAGTCGGCCACCGCCACCGGCGCGGCGGCCGCCGGGCAGGTGGTGTCGGCCGCGGTCTGGCCCGGCCCCCAAGACTTGAGCAGCTTGCCGCTGTAAGAGTAGCTACGGCAAGAGACCAGCCACTGGCTGCCGATCTGGGCCGCGCTGCGCACGAGCCGGCCGTCAGCATCGTAGGCCTGGCGGGTGAACTTGCCCAGGGCGTCGGTGATCTGGGTCACCCGGCGTTCGGCGTCGTAGTCGTAGGCCACCGTGTCGATCACGTCGGTGCGCGGGCCGTCAACCTGGGTGAGGTTGCCGAACCCGTCATAGGTGTAGCTGGTGGTGAGGTTGAGCTTGCCGGACCCCGAGTCCACCACCGTGGTCGCGGGAACGTACTTGTTCGCCGTGTTGTAGGTGGTTGTGGTGACCACCGAGTTGCTGGCGTTGATCTTGCTGGTCTCGGATTTCTGCAGTTTGAAGGTGGGGAACCCCGTGGGCGTGTAGCTGATGTAGGCGTAGGTGGTGCTGGGCTGCACGCCGGCGGCGTCCGCCGGGTAGGTCACCGTCTGGGGGTTCCCCTGGGCGGTGTAGGTGTAGTTGGTCTCCTTGCCGCGCGGGTCAATGGCCTTCGCCACCCGGTTGAAGCTGCCCTCGTAGGTGTAGCTGCTGGTGAGGGTGGCCAGGCCCGAGCCGGCCTTGGGCACCTGGTTCACGGTCTGGACGTTGTGGGTGCAACGCTTCTGGGCCGCGCAGGTGGCGTCATCATAGGTGTAGGTGACGCTGTTGCCTTCGGGCAGCACCGTGCTCACCAGCCGCGACTGGCCGTCGTAGCTGTGGGTCGTGGTGCGTCCCAGCGGGTCGATGTCCTTGGTGATCTTGCCTAGGGCATTGAGGTAGGAGACCCGGCTGACGTTGCCCGGGGCCACCTCCTCGGAACGGGAGCCGGCAAAGTAGTAGCTGTAGAGCTTGTCGTTGGCGTTGGTCTGGGTCTGCACCCGGCCCAGGCTGTCGTAGACGTTGGTGATAAAGGCGATCGTCGGGTTGCTCGGGTAGAAGAACTGGGTCAGCCGCCCCGGCAGGTCGTACTTGAAGGTAGTGCTCTGGGCCGTGGCGTCGGTGAAGGTGTCGAGGCTGTCGCTTTTGCTTTTGCGGTCATAGATATAATTGACGTTGCGGGTGCCGTCGCTAACCTGGGCCAGCAGGGGGCCGTCGTAGGTGAACGTCAGGCGGCGTCCCAGGCTGTTAGCCACTTGGGTGGGTCTGTCACCGTTGAAGGTGAAGTTGACCTGCACGCCGCTGGGGTGCACATAGGTGGCGATTTTTCCCTTGCTGTTGCTGTTGAAGTTGAGCTTGGCGCGGTTCAGCGTCTCATAGGTGTAGGTGCTGTCGGCGTTTTTGCTGAGCTTGGCACCGTTACCCGGCGGGGCGTTGTAGGTGCCGTCGGCCAGCTTGACAAACACCTCGCCGTTTAGCCCCTGGCGTACGATGACGGTGTTGTCGACGAGCTGATCGCCGTACCAGCGCTGGCCCAGGGTGGCGATGACCATCTTGTCCAGCGGTTTGGCCGTGTCGCTCATCAGATCAAGCGAGATCATTTTCTCAACGATGCTGCCGACCGCGTCCAGGGCCGAGTCCTCGCCCAGCCCCTGAAAGCCGTCCGACCCCACCGTGGCGCTGGCGTCGAGGTTGTTGGTCCAGCCACGGCCCATATAGCCGCCCTGGGTACGCCGGCCCGAACTGTAGAGTTTTTGGAAGGTCAGGCTCATGGGGAAGGCGCCTACCCCCGTCGTGATGTCGTTGTGTTCATACAGGTAATTGCCGTTGGCCATGTCGATGGGCTCGCCGAAGGCGATGCCGGTCACCTGTTCCTCCGACTCGGGACTTACGGAGAAGCATTGGCCGTTCGCCACCACCTCGGTGACCACCTGATCGTAGGAGGAGTAACCGCCTGCCAGGCCGTCGTCAATGATGGCGCCGATGGTGTTGCCGCCGGCCAGGATATCGAAGAAGCCCACGCCACTCCAACTGTTTTCGGTGATGTTGCAGCGTGAGGGCAGGATCAGGCGGTCGCCGGCGTTAACCTTGTTTTGGAAGGTCGGCAACCAGGGGTCGCAGGATACCAGATTTGGTTTCACCGCACTGGTGTAGTTTGACGACTTGGCGTCATAAATGCGGTAGTTGTTGTTCGCGGCGATGTCGATGAGCTTCACCGTGGAGACCGCGCTCACCCCGGTGATCTGCTGCACCGCGGTGGATTCGAAAATGCTCAAGTGCATGGCTATGTTGAAGAAGGCGGCCGATTCCTTGTTGGTGTCGGCGCTCTGGCTGACTACGCTCACCATATTGACCGGCAGGTCGACATAGGCGGCGGTGGTGTAGCCGACAATGCCGATCTGGTGGTGGAAGAGGGTGTTGGTCTTGGCCAGGCGGTCGTTGATGTATGCGGCCTGGTTGAACTGGGCGATCCAGGTGGCGGAGAGCACCGCCAGGGTCGAGCCCAAGACCACTTCACTGGTGGCGGCATTGCCGCCGGCCGCCCTGGCTTCAACCAGGCGTGTACGGTGCTGTTCCACCAGCCCACGGCCGGCCGGTCCCCAACCGTTGCTAATAAAGAAGGTGCCGCCCGCCTTGATGGACTGGGTGATGTTGTTCTGGTTGGCGCCGGCATAGGGATGGACCACCGTGAAGATGACGTCGGCGGGGGTACCGGGGGCGATGGCCGTGCCGGTGGCCTGGCTCACGCCGTCGAGCATGAGCACCGGCTGGTTCGAGGCGTTGTAGGTGATGGTCAGCCGCTTGCCGTAGATTGCGTCCGAGGTGTAGGTCTTGTTGATCCCCTGATACTGGATTTGCAAGGTGGGCCGGAAGTTGTTCGGGATGTCGGCGGTCCACTCGGTCAGCGGTACCGTGGTATCCTGGTAGGGTAATACGGTCTGCCGCAGGTTGCCGCCGGTGTGCGGGTTGATGGTCATGCCTCCTGCCACGTCCGTCAGCGTCGCGGCCGGTTTGTTGCTGCGTAGGTAGTTGGTGAGGTTGGTGGCGTAGGTGGTGAGGTTGTTGCGGATGTTGGTGCGGTTGATTCCCTGCACGTAGTCGGCGGTGGCCGTCGCCCCACTCTTGGCCGCGGTCAGGTAGGTGCTGGCCTTATAGCGGGTGGCCGCCGTGAGGTCGATGCCGGATTTGATGGTGTGGGGTTTGTAGCTGGGGTCAAAGTAGTAGTCGGTGCCGTTGATGTTGACCTTTACCCAGAGGTGGGAGATTTTCATGTTCACCAGCGCCACGGGTGGGTCAGTGCTGTGGAAGCTGCCGGGGGCCATTCCGTTGATCTCGTCAACGGGCACCCCGCCTTGGCTCAACAGGTTTTTCACCGCGTACGCGTTGTTGGTCTCAATCCCAAGCCATTCATTGATTTGGGCCGCCGTCAGGTTGATCTGCCCCTTGACGTAGCTGGCGGTATAGCCCGCCTGGCGCAGCAGCGAGACCATCAGCGCCGCCTGGTCAAAGGCGGTGCCCTGGTTGTCCAGGAGGCTGCCCATTGCGCCCTTTTGCACACCCCAGATGGGGTAGTATTCGATGTTGTTGCGGACGTATTCGTAGATGAGGTCAGGGTCATTCTTCAACGCCCGCGCCAGTTCGGCAATGGAGGCCGGGCCAAAGGGGGCGGCCTCCATCGTGGCCGCCATGGTTGTCGGGACGGGCGCGGTGCCGTCCGGTGCGCTTTGCTCGATATCCGGCAGATTGATATCCGTGGGGATGGAGCGGGATTGGATCGCCTCCTCGGACTCCTCCGGGGTGACCGGCGGCAGAATGGCGCGGCTGATGCCAGGTGCCGTGTCAGCAGGGACATCGACGTCTTGTTTATCCAGACCAAGGGCGCGGCCCATGGTTGAATCGGCAAGCGCCTCCTGCTGCGCCATTGCCGGGGTGTCGTT
The DNA here is from genome assembly GCA_001799275.1 of Deltaproteobacteria bacterium RIFOXYD12_FULL_57_12. Lineage (GTDB taxonomy): Bacteria > Desulfobacterota > Desulfobulbia > Desulfobulbales > BM004 > YD12-FULL-57-12. The sequence goes on along the minus strand of MGTE01000092.1, from coordinate 105,793 downwards.
TTCTTGCGCCCAAGCCACGCTCCAGGGTCCGCTGAGGGCGAGCCCGAGAAGGATACCTAATCCGGATAAACCGGAAATAAGTGCCTTAACAGCAGTCTGCAACGCATTGGGAGCATCATGCTTTTTGGAATTCTTGTTTTTTCTGACGGGATTCCAGGTGTAAGGCACTAAAGTCCAGCGAATAACGAACATGTCAATTCTCCTGTGTGATGGAAAGGGGAACTAAAGTATGGTTTCGCGCCAGCGCGGTGGCCTGTGCATGATCCGCGCGTGTTGCTTCTATCGCTCCAGCCTGTTGGCTCATTGTTGCTCTTCATTGCCGACTGGTTTGTCGGCCGGGGTCGTGTCGTCGGGAAGGAGACGATCGATGCGTACGCCCCAGGGCACCGTGGAACCGTGGCTGGTGATCAGCAGGCGGTTGTCGCCGGGCAGCAGCAGCTCATCGGTAATCCGTACCTGGCTGACTGGCTCCGAGGCCTGATCGTCGCCTTGCGGCAGTTCGACCAGGGGCGCCTCGTTGAGTTCGATAATGATCTCTTCGCCGCTGTTGGCATCCTGCCCCGCAAGCTCGATCAGATAGCCGGCGGCCTGGCTGGGGCCTGGGCTGAATCCTTGACTGAACAGGTGCAGTTCGAAACTGTCGGCAGGGTTCAGAGAGCCGCTGGTTGCGCCCTCCTGGCTGCCCAGATCGCTGCCCAGGGAGTAAAGGCCGAGGCGGGTGACACCCCAGACCTGATCCTCGGTCCGCGGAGCCAGTTCGACGGTGTTCTCGCCGGGCAGTTGCAGGGCGGCGGGCAACAGCCACAGGCTCGGGGTACTCAGGAAGGTCCCGTCGTCGGCCGCCGCGCTCAGGTAGCCGAGCAAGATGCCGTTGAGCCACAGGCCGACTTCGTCGGGGGTATCGATGGCATAGCCCTGGAGGTGCAGCAGGCGGTCGGTGCCGTCCCCCTTGAAGACCGCGCTGACCATGCCTTCTGGGGAGACACTGCGATCGTTCCAGCCATAGACCGCGGGGTCTGCAATCGTTGTCGGCAACAGAAGGGGGGCGACGGGTGGTTGCTCCGACCTGGCCGCCGATGCCTCGCCGGTTGCCGTGGCGCCAGTTGTCTTAGGTGCGGAGGACAACGAAAGCGCTGGCATGGAACTTGCCAGAAGAGCCGGCGCACCGTTTATCGTGGCGTTGGCGGGATTTCCCATAAGAGCCCCCCCGCCGGTTATCGTGGTGTTGGAGCGGTTCCCCGTTGCATCGTACGCATAACTGATGACGGTGCCGTTGGTGTACTCAGCCTGGGTCAGCCGCCCAAGGCTGTCGTAGGCATAGGAAACCGAGCCGGCCGCAGCACTGCCAGCTGGAAGAAATGTCCAGGGAACGATCACCATCGTGGCGCTCCATAGCGCCGTCCGCCGAAAAAAAGTTGTAGCTTTCATTGCCTGTATGCCTCTCTTTTTTTATAGAATCGCAGAGGTTAACCACACTCGAACCCCACGCATCACGTTCACCATGGCCGCCCGAAAACATCCAGGCGCATGGCACAAATTCCGGCGAGCTTTACAAAATAAACCGGGCAAAAGATGCCTAGCTGTCGCTTTCGGTTGTTAACCAAATATATCAAAAGATATCAAGCACTAAAAACAATAGTACGAGTACTAGGGCCGACCTAGTAATCAGGAGCGTAACAGCTTGAAACTAAAAAGAAAAAAGTTGATAGGAAGTACTAGGTTTGGGGTGTTTTTGGATATGCATTTTTTTTTGCGTGAGTTTTTCCAGGATAACAAAATCAATGCGTTATGATGCCTTGATTTTCGGGCGCTGGTAAAAAAAGCGGAATTGCCCGAATACTCCATTTTTGCACGATATTTCCCGGAAAGCGCTTTTTCTGTTTTTCTGAGACAGATTTAGCCCCAGCCAGGTTAACCATACTCCCGGTTGAACTTCCGCGGCTATTCCGGTAAGTTTGTGATGCATGGCGGCAGACTGTTGTGATGAAGAAGAACCGGTCTTGTGTTTTGCAATTATCAACAACGAGGATAGAGATATGTTTGATCTGCAGGGGAAAGTCGCCCTTATTACCGGAGGGTCCAGGGGGATCGGCAAGGCGATCGCCGTCAGGTTTGCGATGAGCGGCGTGCATGTGGTGGTCAACTATGTCCGGCATCGGCGCGATGCTGAGGAGTGCGCTCAGGCGATTGAAAGCCATGGGGTGCGGTGCCTGGTCATCAAGGCGAATGTTGCCGACGATGACGATGTCGAGGCCATGTTTGAGCAGATCAGCGGCGAGTTCGGCCGCTTGGATCTGATGGTGAGCAATGCCGCGTCCGGGGTCCTGAAACCGGCCCTGGAGTTGAGCAGCCGGCATTGGAACTGGGCCATGGATATCAACGCCCGGGCCTTGCTGACGCTGGCCCGGTTCGGGGTGCCGCTCATGCCCAGGGGCGGACGGATCATGGCTGTTTCCAGCCTCGGGGCGGTGCGGGCCATTGAGAATTATACGGCGGTCGGCGCCTCAAAGGCCGCCCTTGAATCCCTGGTGCGGCACCTGGCCGTGGAACTCGGCCCGCGGGGGATCAATGTCAACACCATCAGCGCCGGCGCCGTGGATACCGAGGCGCTCAAGAAGTTTCCCAATCGGCTTGAGATTCTGGATACCGCCCTGCGCAGAACGCCGCTCGGTCGGCTGACCACTCCCGACGATGTGGCTGATGTCGCCTTGTTTCTGTGCAGCCAGCTGTCGGCGATGATTCAGGGCCAGACCATCGTGGTCGATGGCGGGTACTCCATCCGCGGCTGATTGCGCTGGTCAACCTTTGTCGGTTTTTTTCCAGCGGAGGATCAGAACCCTGGTAGTGGCGGCGGTGATGCGGAATCGGTGATCAATGCGCAGGCCGGGCAGGGCCGCGATGGCGCCGGCCGACACCAGAACCGGCGTCCGCCTTCTTGCCGCCTCGGGGATTTTTCGGTCGGCTAGAAAATCATGTACCTTTTTTGAGCCGGGAGCGCCGAGCGGCAGAAAACGGTCGCCGGGTCGCGGGCCGCGCAAGACCAGGGGAAAGGCGACCAAGGCAAGATCGAGAAAGTCGATGCCGGGGTCGGCCAGTTTGCCGGCATCCGGCAGGCGGTCCGCAACGTCAACCTGCAGGCTGCCGGCAAACTGGGGCGCGAAATAGTTGCCGGGCCCCGGGATGATGATTGCCTCCGTGTTCGCTAGGGATTCGGCAAGATTGCCGCGTTGCCGCGTTCGTCCTTTTGGATACGAGAAGATCAGCCAAGTCGCAGTCTTGTTGACCCGCAGGCCATCGGCAAAGTGCAGGCCTGCCTGCTGCCCTGGTGATTCCAGCAGTTGCATGAGCCGGTTGATGTTTCGAAAGCGCGGTTCGTTGCCCATCTGCCAGCAGGCGGCCTCCAGAAGTCGGCGGCGGAGGGCGAGCGGCTGTTCGGCAAGCCGACTTAGATCCAGGGCCAGAGGTGGTGGTGTCGCAGAGGGCGGCGCGTTTAGCGGGCCGTTCTCCTGCGGGTCGACCCGTTCGCTGACAATGACCTTGTGCCAGGCCTCGGTGGTCAGCGCGGCCAGCAGGGCTTCTTCCTCCTGCAGAATGTCGGCGGTCTGGAGAAGGGTCTGTCGGATACCGGCATTGAAGTGTTCGCTGAGAAAGGGCAGGAGCTGCAGCCGGATTCGATTCCTGAGAAAATTTTGCTGATGGTTCGAACTGTCCTCCAGAAAGGGAATGTGGCGTTCGGCAAGATAGGCGAGCAGGCTGTCCTTGGGGATCTTGAGAAACGGTCGGAGAAACCTGCCTGCCCTGAGCAGCTTCATGCCGGCCAGGCCTGGCCGGCCGGTTCCCCGGATCAGGCGCAGCAGGATTTCCTCGGCCTGGTCATCGGCCGTATGGGCAAGGGCGATTTTGGTTGCCTGGTGCTGCCGGGCGTTTTTTTCCAGGGTTTCATAGCGCAGCAGTCGAGCCGCGTGTTCCAGTGAAAGTTTTTGTTCTTTCGCATAGGGCCGGGTGGCCACGCGGCCGATTTCACAGGGCAGACCAAGGTTCGCCGCGCTGGCGCGGACCAGTTCTTCCTCGCGTGCCGCCTCGGCCGGCCGCAGGCCATGGTTGACATAGGTGGCGACCAGGGAGAAACCCAGGGGGCCGGCCAGGCGGGCGAGAACATGCAGCAGGGCCATGGAGTCGGGGCCGGCCGAGACGGCGACGAGTACCTTTTCGCCGGGCGCAATCAGCTTTTCCCGTTCGAGCAGTTGCGCGGTTTGTTTTTCGAGTGGATGCATGGCCGTTGCCCGTTGGTTCCTGTTGATTGCTTTGAAAAGGCCGTCTCTGACTTTTTACTCCTGCGCGAAGGCAAGGTTGACAAGGGCGCAAAAAGTTTTTACATCCCGCAGAAGAGCAATGCTCGCAGAGGTAACAACTTAAAGTAACAAGCTATTTTTTCTCTGCGTCCTTGCGTCTCAGCGCGAGAATAAGGTTTTTGCGATTTCATGAAGGTTATGAAAGACAGGTTTGCTGCCGGGCGGGCCGAACAGGCCCTGATTTTTTCCAGACATGCATGCCAGGCCAATGGTCTGGCCATTTATGTCGTGATCGATGCCAGGAGTGGCAGCATCGTGCATCTCTGCTTTGCCGAGGCGACCCAGGCAGCCGCGGCACGTAAACTCCAGCATCTTTTGCCTGCCGCCGTTTTTGTCGAGAACCAACAGGATCATCCGCTCATTATCCGGATGTTGGCCGATTACTGTAACGGCCGGCAGCGACAATTTGCACCGCCCTGTTCCTCTCTGCTGGTCGATGTTGCCACCTCTTTTCAGCGTCTGGTCTGGCAGGCCATTGCCGATATTCCGTACGGCACTACCAGAACATACGGGGATTTGGCCAGGCAGGTGGGTACTGTCCGGTGTGCCCGGGCCGTTGGCCAGGCCTGCCATGCAAATCCTCTGGCCCTTATTGTCCCCTGTCACCGTGTGGTTGGCGCTCACGGCCAGCTTGGCGGGTTCAGCGGCGGCCTTGATATTAAAAAGCGGTTGCTGGCGCTCGAGGCTTTTTACACGGCCGATGAACAGAAGGCCTGAGCGGCTGCGGCAGTGCGAAAACCCTCGTTGGTTATCGGGCTGCGTCCGATGACGTCTCGGCGCCGGACGCCGGCTGGCTGCCCTGCTTGTCAAGTATGCTCGGGTCGAAGCGGCGGATGTATTCTTCAAGATTTTGCAGGTTCTGGGTCACTTTGTCGGCAATCTTGACCTGCGGGTATCTTTTCAGGATATCCAGCAGCAACTGACGGGAGGAAACGAGCAGTTCTCGTTTTTGCGCCGCGTTGTTGGTCTTGGTTGCTTTTGCAAACAGGGCCGCCGCCTGCTTGCGGGAATCGGCCGCCGCCAGTTCGACGGCTTCCGACATTTTTTCCCGAGCCCTTGTCTCGTATTCGGTACCCATCATCGCCCTAAAGCCCTTGATCGCCTCATCGTATTGGAGTGAGTCCAAGGCCTTGGTCGCCGCTTCCCATTGCGGGGCAAGCTCCTTGGTTTCTGTCGGCAACTGGGTCTGCTCGCCGCTGCCGGTTGTGGCCACGGTGAGTTCATCCATTGTTTTCTGGACGGCTTCCCGCAACTGGATGGGCAGATCGGCCGCTGCCAACTCCTGGAGCAGGTTTTTGGCCTGCTGAAACTCCTTGGCGGCAATCATTTTGTCAGCCTCAACCAGTTGGCTGCCGAGCCAGTTCCGCAGCCGATTCGTGACCAGGGCCTGCAGCTGTCTGGAACTGGCCGCCACCTGTCTGGTCGGATAGGTGAGCTCAAAATTCCTGGCCTTTTGCAGGAGGGCGCCGCCGCCATGTTTGCCGTCAAAGAAGATGTAGTCGCGGATCAGTTTGAGAAAATCGGCTGTCTCCTGCCGATCAGGGTCAAGGGTCTTCAGGGTTGCGAACTGGACCTTGAACCAGGCATGATCGATATCCTGGTAAGAGGTGACAGCGGTCAGTTTTTCATAAAGGGACTGCGCCGTGGCCAGCTTGCCCGCCGCCAGCAGTTGGTCGGCAAGCGCCGGATTCGACTCTGCCGCCGCTGTGTCGCTCTCAGCGGACAGCTTTTGATAGATCTCTGTAAAGACTTCGGCCGCCGCTGTTGTCTTGCCGGTCCGCAGCAGAGCCAGGCCATACTGCTGCTTGACAGCCGGATTCGGTTCATAGCCGGGTCGCTCCCGGATCATCTGCTGAAAGGTGCTGACAACTGACGCAAACTCGCCGCGGGCAAAGTACTCGGCGATCAGGGTCTCCCCATCATGGCGTTCCATGCCGTTCGTTGCTGTCACGGGAGGAGGGGGTGGCTGAACCTCGGGTTCGCCGCCGGCTGGCGTTTCTTCGCAATCACTCTCCAGATAGGCGATATCCTGCTGGAGCATCTGGCGCGGGTCAACCTCGGCGGCTCGGTCCAGGGTGATGGAAGAATTCTGGCGCATGCTGCTCAGCAGACTCCGGTAGCCGTTGCGGAGTTCTTCCAGTTTTTCAGCGCACGGACTGACCGCGGGCGTCCGGACGGGATGCGCTTGCCGATCGGTTTCATCCTGGCCGGCGGTTGACCGCTGTTTGATTTTTTCTTCATAAATCTCCAGCCGTTTCTCCACATACTGGATATCCTGCCTCTGTACGTGGATCATCGCCTGCGGTGCCGGCGGAGCGATGGGTTCCGTGGTCACCGGTTTCGCCAGCGGCGGGGCCGGCATGGCCGTGATGACCGATGGCGGTGGGGGCAGCGGCCTGACCTGTTTTTTTGGGATGGCGGCGCAGCCGCCCAGCAGATGGCCGGCACCGAGAAGGATCAACAGCAAGAGGCAAGAGATGTGTTTATTCATGGGATATCAGATCGTATGAACCAGGGAAAAGTTTGGGAAGTAGGAACGGTATGCGGACAGCTAATATGCATGGCAGTAGCTTTGATAGTGTTATCCGATCTTAATACCAATGGTATTGACTTAAGGAAATAATCTTTCGTGATCTAACAGCGAATATCGAACAAGAAACTGCAGAATGATGAACTGGTTAAACTTCGAAATTCGACATTCCTTGTTCGATATTCTGCGGTTCAAAAATACAACACTCGCTTAACTGGTCGGAATTGGGCTTGTTTCCCATTACCGGTCGTTGCCGGAGACCGCCCAGTAGGGTTGAAAGAATCTGGCAGGCTCCAGCTCGCCGCCCTGCGTGACTTTCCCAAAGGTTAAAATGGTCGGCTCGCTGTCGCTGAAGTTCTTGCGGCCGCCCTGTTCGGCTGTGGCTAAAGGTTGCATGATTCCGCTGTTTTTGTCAACCGGCACTTCAACCTGTCCGAGATCAGGGTAACTGATGGTGGTGGGCGACGTGCCGGATTTTGCCCCCGATCTGAAGAGAATGTCGATGGTGTCCAGCCGGTCGGTGAACGTTCTGTTCTGGAGAATGCCATTTGCCATGCGGGTCCAGACCGGCAGGGCGCCGCTGGAACCGGAGATATGGGTACTCTTGTATTCCATGGGCAGATTGTTGTCGTAGCCGACATAGGCGGCAACCGTATAGCCGTTTTCCAGAGAAAGGACGTTCGAATTTTCCAGTGCCTCGGGAACAAACCCGACGAATGCGGCATTGGAAAACTGGTTGGCGGTGCCGGTTTTGCCAAAGACCGGGACTTTGAGGGCGGGCAGGCCGGGCTGATCAGCGCCTGCACTTTCCTGGCCCGGCAGGCCGATGTTTTCCTCTGCGAAGCGGCCGGTGCCGAATTTGACGACGTTTCTCAGAATATGGCTGATCGCCAGAGAGGTTTGGGGCGCAAAGACCCTTTTTCTGACCAGCTCCGGCGCATAGATCAGCTCGCCGTCACTGTCTTCAATCCGTTCGATAATGGCCAAAGGTTCGCTGGCGCCTTCACCGGTACTGGTGGTGATCCAGCCGGTGATCAGCCCTTCGTATGCCCTGGCGGCCTCGTAGAGGGATATGACGTTCGAGCCTAAGGGAAAAGATAATACCGGGTCAAGTTTGCTTCTGATCCCGAGATGCTGGGAAAGTCCGACCATGTAGCGCAGGCCGGCCAGAACCCGGAAGTCGGACAGGTTGTAGAGTACTTCCGGGGAATAGGGCAAACGCGCAGCCAGCTGCTGGTATGACTTGTTCAGCGCGTCGTGCAGCAGGTCAAGGCTGGAGGCGGAGACAACGCCTTCGAGGAACAGGCTGTCCCAGAACCGCGTTTTTTCAGGCGGGGACATTTGCAGATAACGGGCGCCGAGTTCGGCAAAGTTGACCGCAGTCCATTCCGGCGTGCCCGGGGGGGAGGTCGTATACAGGTACCGGTCGGCATCGGGGTTCTGATACAGGCGGCCGCCGAATGGTGCGTCGGCCTGGCTTTCACCCTGGAGCTGCTGACGTGCTTCGTTCAGCAGCTGTCTGAGACGGAGATAATTTCGGGACAACACGTCATTCCGTACCTGTATTTCGCGCTCAACCAGCAGTTTGCGGTTGGATATCTGGTCGTAGCCCGGTTCGCGTAGTTTTTCGGTTTCCTGGGCAAAGAGCGCGAAGCCGGCGCCGTAGTGCAGATTTCTGATGTACTCAAGTTCGTCTTGTTTGCCCTCGAAAATCAGGTCCGGCTCCAGGGCGGCGACCGCCTCCTTGAAAGCGGCCTGTAACAGGGCGTTCTGATCCACCAGTATCCCCATCTCGTCCCGCAGTCGCCGGACGTATTGTTCGTAGGTTTCATTCGTTTTGCGGTTCAGGCCCAGATAATCGGTGAGCAACTTGAAATCGGCGGGAGAGAGGCGGTCGCAGAGATGGTAGAGCAGCCAGACAGTCGCCACGTTCTCCGAATGGACCCCGGCCCAGCTCATGGATACCCGCTTATGCGGCGTCTGATGGTCCGGACGGGGGAAATAGGCAAGGTTCTGGTAGACAAAGATGTTGCGTTCGTTGTTCAAAAGATCAGTGCTGTTCCAGCCGAGTTGCAGGGCTGCGGCGTATACCAGCGGCTTGATCACGGAGCCCATTGATCTTCTTGCGGCAATCGCCCGGTTGTAGAAATAATTCTCTGTGCCGCCGGCCATGGCCCGGATCATTCCATCTTTCAGGGTCAACGCCGCCCCTTGGATCTTGGGGTATTTTTCCAGGTCGAGCAACGTCTCGCCGGTGGCCGGATCATGGTTGCGGACACTGGCATAAACAATGTCCCCCGGCCTGAGCCTGTTCGCAAATTCGGCGAGATCGCTGGCCTTTGGTTCTGTCCAGCGCTGGCCCTGCCATTTGACCAGCGCGGCGACAAAGGGCATGAGGCCGGCCGCGTCGATGCGGCCGGTGCCGAAGGTCTTGCTCGCCCGCTGGAACTCCACGTGGACCACAGGCGATGGACCAGTGTCAATCTGGGCGATCTTTCCGAACAGGAAGGTACCGGTCTGGATTTCCTGAATTTCTTCGTCCTGCATCTCGGCAACGGCCTTCCGGTATTTCTGCGGATCGTATCCCGACAGCCTGATATCCAGGCGCGACAGCTCCTTGCGGAGGGCGTAGAGGGTCGTATCCTGGAGATTCTTGTCCACCGAGGCTATTATCCTGATTCCGGAGGTGGCGATGTTATCGATACCGTGTTGGGCCAGGGCCTCTTCGATCAGTGGTGTGTTCAGTGCCTCTTTGACCAGATCCATGACCGTGTTCAGGCGATAGAATGTCTTGCCTTTGTGAAAAAGAATGTCCCGGCCGCTCTCGTTTTGATACTGCGCCTGATCGATCATGCCCAGCTTGAACATCTGGGCAAGTACATAGCGAGCCCGCTCATGGGCGCGGTCCTTAGCCAGGGCCGTGCTCTCCTTGTCTTTCTGGATGAAGGGATTGTAGAAGTTCGGCCGCTTGACGCTGCCGGCGATGAAGGCGCACTCCAAAAGGTCGAGGTCAGCGGCCGGTTTATTGAAAAAATAGCGGGACGCCACGCCCAGGCCGTGGCCATTGCCGCTTACATAGAATTGGTTGGCGTAGAATTCTAGGATTTTCTCCTTTGAATAGTGACGTTCCAGACGGAGGGCAATGAGCAGTTCCTTGAGTTTTGCCTGCAGGGAGCGGTTCTTGCGCTTGAAGAGATTCTTGGCGGTCTGCTGGGTGATGGTGCTGCCGCCCTGGACCACTCTGCCGGCCTTGATGTTGTTGAACAGGGCTCGAAGGATGCCGCTGACGTCGACACCGGGGTGGCTGAAAAAGGTGTCGTCTTCCGCCGCCACCAGGGCCTTGACGAAATTTTCGGGAATCTGGTCATAGGTGAGATACTGGCGGTGCGCCTCCTGGAAGAAAACGCCGATTTTCGTCTGACCGTCGCGGTAATATACCGGGCTTTCCATGGAGAGTATTTTCTCAATGTTCTCCTGGCGGATCTCGTCGCCTGGATGAATAACGACGAACCAGTAGAAGGCGCCGGCGGCGCAGAGCACGGCCAGGGCCGCAAGCCCGGTGAGGCTGATGAGGATTTTTTTGATCATTGCGAATCCGGATTCTGAGAAGCATGACAGTAACGTAACGCGTCCAAGGTATAACGCTCATTCCCAGAAATCAAGGCGCATTTTTTAAGAAAAACCTCCAAGTTCAAGCGCTGTCCTGCATTTTGGGTTGCAATCATCGCACGGTCCATGGTAACAACAGGGCATTGTGAATTCTTTGCAACCAAGATTATGGGGTGACATGGTTTCCTGCAGGACGGATTTTTTTTATGTGATTATCGCAGTCTGCTGTCTTGTCGTTTTCGGGGCGTGCGCACCGGCCAACAAGCAGGGAGCATTCCCGCACGACCGGCGGACGGCATCGAAGGTCTCTTCACACTCCTCTCCGCAACAAAAAGATCTCGACACCAGCGAACCGGATGCGGCCGCGCCTGAGACTCAGGAAACGGCAGAGTCCACCGCCGGCGGGCAGGAAGGGGAAGATGGGGAACCGTCCGGGGAGAATGCCGCTCTTGAAACACTGTTTGATTTTCCTGTCACCATCAACAGTCAGGTTGAATATCATCTGGAACTCTTCCAAACCCGCTACCGGAATGATTTTTCCCGCTGGCTTTCCCGTTCGGGCCGGTATCTGCCGCTGATTCAGGAACATCTCAAGGAGGTCGGATTGCCTCTTGATCTAGCCTATCTGGCGATGATCGAAAGCGGTTTCAGCGAGAGGGCTTTTTCCAGCGCCAAGGCGGTTGGTTTGTGGCAGTTTGTCAAGCCGACAGCCAAGGATTTCGACCTGGACGTCAACAAGTACGTTGATGAACGGCGGGATCCGATCAAGTCGACGATGGCGGCCGCCGCCTACCTGAGTGCGCTTTATCAGGAGTTTGGGTCATGGTATCTGGCAGTGGCCGCCTATAACGCCGGCCAGGGGAAAATCCGGCGCGCCATTGCCATGTATGATACCATGGATTTCTGGGAACTGACCGAGGGTTCCTATCTCCAGCCGGAGACCAAGAATTATGTGCCGCAGTTGATTGCCGCCATGTTGATTGCCAAACAGCCGGAGAAGTACGGTTTTACCGATATCGTCTACGAAGAGCCGCTGGCCTTTGACACCGTGCCGGTGCCCAAGGGGACCGCGGTGAAGGCCGTCTCTTTGGCCTGTGGTCTGGATGAGGACGTGTTGCTGGCCTATAACCGGGAGTTAAGTAAGTCGATTACCCCGCCTGATGATCCGAATTACGCGATCAGAGTGCCGGTGGGCAAGAAGGATGAGGTGCTCAACAATCTGTCCCGGGTGCGTACTTCGGTTTCCACCACGTTCAAGACCCATGTGGTACGGAAGGGCGAGTCTATCGATGCGGTCTGCAAGAATTACGGGATCACCAAGACGCGGTTGCTCAAGGCCAACGACCTGCGGAGCACGAAGCTGAAGGGTGGGCAGCGTCTGCAGATTCCCTATCAAACAGCCAGTTACGAACTTATGTCTGAAAAGAGCGAGGCGGTCGGTTCTGTGGCGGCCAATCATGACAAGGGGGAGGGGGCTGGCCGGGAAACGGCAAAGGTAGCAGCCAAGGTTGAAAAATCAGGGGCTGGTTCGTCGGCAAAGACGGAGCGGCTTGCATCGAACATCAAAAAACCGACCGCGAACCGGGACAGCGACGAAGAGTTGTATTACAGGGTCCAGGAGGGGGATTCCCTGTGGGCCATAGCGCAGAAACACAACCTTTCCCCTGCCAGCATCCGGAAGTGGAATAATCTGAGAGACGATACCATCCAGCCCGGCAGCCGCCTGATTTTGAAACGGACGAAAGACGTTTCCGGCTGAGTCAATCGCCGGCGTGTTTGGCCAGCGCCCGGCACTTCTTTTTTTTGTCTTTTTCCTACCTCCTACAGTCTACCGCCTACAGTTTATAGCCTATCGCCTTATGGAAATCGATGTGGAGCAAGAGGATCGCGTCGTGCATGGGAATTCCGGCACATCGGCGGATATTCATCGGTTGCAGTTGGGCGGCCGGGAAATAATTTTGGTCGGCACCGCCCATATATCTCGACAGTCGGTAGACTTGGTCCGCGAGGTGATTGCCGCAGTTCAGCCTGATTGCGTCTGCGTGGAACTCGATGAACGCCGCTACCAGGCCCTGGCTGACCGGCATCGTTTTGCGGCCCAGGATTTGAAAGAGGTGATCCGGAAGAAGCAGATGAGTCCTTTGTTGGTCAACCTTATTCTGGCCGCCTATCAGAAGAAGCTGGGCGGGCAACTCGGGGTCGTGCCTGGTGCCGAGATGCTGGCTGCGGTGCGGCAGGCCGAGGAGAAGGGCATCCCGGTGGCTCTCTGCGACCGGGATGTGCGGGTGACTCTCCGCCGGGCCTGGCATGCCACGTCCTTCTGGCGGAAGGGATATCTGCTCGCCGCCCTCATCAGCAGCCTGTTTGAGGAAGTTGAAATGAGCGAGGAGAAGCTTGCCGCGCTTCGGCAGCAGGATGTGCTTTCGGAACTGCTGAATGAACTCGGTTCGCTTATGCCCGGTCTGAAAAAGGTGCTGATCGACGAGCGGGATATCTATCTGGCCGAGAAGATTAAAGCCTCTGTCGGCCAGCGTCTGCTGGCAGTAGTCGGTGCCGGCCATGTTGAGGGTCTTAAGCGGCGGCTGGTTGAAGAACATGGCGCGTGTCTGTCCGACCTTGAGGACATTCCGCCGATGCCCGGCTACTGGCAGGCCGTTGGCTGGGCAATGCCGGTGGCCATTGTCGGGGCCTTTCTTTATATTGGCTGGCACAAGGGCAGCGCCGTGGCCGGCGCCAGCCTGCTCTTCTGGGTGCTGGCCAATGGCATTCCCGCGGCCGTCGGCGCCTTTATCGCCTTGGCCCATCCCGTTACCGTGGCCGGCGCTTTTCTCGTGGCGCCGATCACCAGCCTTATTCCGGTGCTCGGCGCCGGCCATGTTACTGCCTTTATCCAGGTTATGATGCGACCGCCCCAGGTCATCGAGTTCGAAACCGTGGTTGCCGACATGGCGTCCCTGCGTGGCTGGTGGCACAACAAGCTGCTCAAGGTTTTTCTCGCCTTCCTGCTGCCCGGCCTCGGCGGGATGATTGGCATCTGGATAGGCGGCTATGAGATTTTTTCCAATATGTGGAGATAGGCTGTAGTCTGTTAGACTGTAGTCTTTTAGGTCTCCACAAAGAACGAATCAAGGATACCAGCACCTTTCCGGTCTTAAAAGTTTTGAGTCATAGTCGCTAAAACTGTTTTCATCAAAGTATTCTATCCTCCTACAGACTATCAACCTACAGACGAACCACAATGAAAGACAAGAAAGAAAAAACAATACAGCAACTCTCCGGCCGGCAGGTTCGCTTCCTGCGTGGCCTTGGCCATCATCTGGAAGTCAAGGTCTCCATTGGCCGGGATGGAATCACCCGCAATCTGGTGGCCGCCACCCAGGCGATTCTCTTGAGCGACGAGCTGGTGAAGGTGAAAGTCGGCAGCGGCTGCGAATTAGAACGCGCGGCAGCGGCCGATCTGTTGGCCGGCAAGACGGCCGCTGCCCTGGTCCAGGTGTTGGGGAAAACTTTTTTACTTTTTCGGGAAAATCCCGACCGCAAAGACGGCCAGCGTATTGTCCTGCCTTAAGTTATGACCACTCCGGCATCCGCGTTACGGAAACTCCTGGCCGCACCCGGCCTGCTGCTCATGCCCTGCTGCTTTGACGCCCTTTCCGCCAGACTCATCGAACGGGCCGGCTTCAAGCTTACCTTCATGACCGGCTTCGGGGTGTCGGCCGCCCGGCTCGGCCTGCCCGATACCGGGCTTATTTCTTACGGCGAGATGGTTGACCAGGGTGCGGTCATCTGCAGCGCCGTCTCCATTCCGGTCTTTGGCGACGGCGATACCGGCTATGGCAATGCCATGAATGTCAAGCGGACCGTGCATGGGTACGCCCGGGCCGGTTTTGCCGGGATCATGATCGAGGATCAGGTAGCACCCAAGCGTTGCGGCCACACCCGGGTTAAACAGGTGGTCGGACGCAACGAGGCGGTGCGGCGCATCCAGGCGGCG
>MGTE01000092.1:75292-91271 GCA_001799275.1 Deltaproteobacteria bacterium RIFOXYD12_FULL_57_12 | reverse complement strand
CTTTGCGGACCGCGGGGCTGACATCATTTTTCTTGAGGCCCTGACCTCGGAGGCTGAGATGCTTGCCTTTTGCAGCGAGATCCCGGGCCATAAAATGGCCAACCTGGTGGAGCAGGGCCGAACGCCGCTTCTGCCGCCGGCCCGGCTTACGGAAATCGGCTATAAGATCGCCGCCTACCCCATTACCCTGCTCAGCGCCGCGGTGCACGCCATGATCGAGGCCCTGGCTGCCCTAAAGGATGGTCAGCCGCCGGCTCGGCTGATGCCTTTTGCGGCGTTGCAAGAGATCCTTGGTTTTGCCGACTATTTTGCCGAGGAACAGCGCTATCACTGTCCGGGAAACGTTACGGACAAGGATTCGGACCGTGGCCAGGGATGAACTTTTCCGCAGCGACGCCTGGGAGGCCGAGGCCGGCGGTTTTCGATTCAATGAGCCGGTCGCTGAGGTCTTTGACGACATGCTGTATCGCTCGGTGCCCTTTTACCGGCAGGTGATCGTCATGACGGCCCGGCTTCTGGAGAGCGTTCTCCTGCCCGGCGACCGGGTTTATGACCTGGGCTGTGCAACCGGCACCACCCTGCTGGAGTTGAACCGGCAGCTTGCTGGTCTCGCCGGTCTTAAGTTCGTCGGCCTGGACAATTCGCCCGCCATGATTGCCAAGGCGGTGCGCAAGGCCGGCCAGTATGCCAACACCGACCGCCTGCGTTTTGAGGAGCAGGACATCATCGGCGCGGAAATTGAGGGGGCCGGGGCGGTGATTCTCAACTATACCCTGCAGTTTCTGCGACCGGAAATCCGGCCAGACACCGTTCGAAAAATCCATAGCGGGTTACGGCCCGGCGGTGTTTTGATCATGAGCGAAAAGGTGCGAGCCTCCTCGCCGTTGCTCGATGAGCGCTTCGTGGCTTTGCACCATGA
The DNA here is from genome assembly GCA_001799275.1 of Deltaproteobacteria bacterium RIFOXYD12_FULL_57_12. GTDB lineage: Bacteria > Desulfobacterota > Desulfobulbia > Desulfobulbales > BM004 > YD12-FULL-57-12. The sequence continues at coordinate 90,352 of MGTE01000092.1, read as the reverse complement.
TTTTAAACGGGAGCAGGGCTATTCGGAGCTTGAGATCGCCAAAAAACGCGAGGCTCTGGAGAACGTGCTCATTCCGCTTTCCATCGCCCGGAACCGGACCATGCTGGAAGAAGCCGGTTTCGTTGACGTGGAGACTTTTTTTCAGTGGTTCAACTTTGTTTCGTTTGTGGCGGTTAAAGGGAACTGCTCAGGTGGATAGTCTGTAGCTGTTTAGTCTATTAGTGATGGGAGATTACAAGATGAAGGTCTGCTTTGGCCCCGCGGGTGCGGTCATTTTTTACCTAACAGTCTAAGCAGCCCGAGTAGTTGCCAATAGTTTTGGAAAATTAACGCATTACGGAAATTACGCGGAGCGGAGGTGGCGTCCTCATCTATCTTCTTGACATTGCGCCTTGTTTGCATGTACATTTGGATAGTGTCGGTATCTGTAGTTAGGACTTCGTGATGAGGAACCACCATGGCTGGCCAGGCACCATTGAGTAGTGTGCGGCAGCAGCACAACGCCCCTGAGAAAATGGAGCGCGTTCCTGTTGATCGAAGGCGCATGGATGATCGTCGCCAGCATTACAGCCTCGACTATTTTGATCGAGGCGGTCAGGAAAGAAGACGAAATGCGCAGAACCGGCGGCAGGTCCGCGAGGAACAGCGCCAGGGCTGGATACGGGTCAGCGAATGGACTTCCTGTTATATCGGGTCCGGTAACATGTGTCTGGCCGCCAACACCTGATTGTCGCCCCATTGTTACGCAGCATCCCCGTTTTGACTCCTTTGTCTTCCCGTTTTGAACTTTTCCGTAATCCCCGTTTCGGTCGTCCTGTCTGAATACAATGTCCTACCTCGACTCCTTGCCAGGTGCTAACCGGCTGGCCATTCGCCGTCTGCTCGTCGACCAGAACCTGTTTGCCTCCGGGAAAAAGGGGGTGGAGCGCTTTCGCCAGCCGTTTGAATCGGTGCAGCATCTGCGGGCCGGGTTCCTGAATCTGGACGGAGATGTGGTCCGGATCGGCAGGGCTGAGGAACTTTCGGCCGTGGATCACGACCTGGTCTTTCGGGCGCTGCGCTCCTTTATGCCGTGGCGTAAGGGGCCGTTTAGCGTTTTCGGCATCGATATTGATGCGGAATGGCGCAGTGAATGGAAATGGAGCCGGGTGCAGCCGCTGCTCCCGGACCTGCAGGGCAAGGTGGTGGCGGATATCGGCTGCAACAATGGCTATTACATGTTTCGGATGGCTGGCCAGCGGCCGCGACTGGTACTCGGTTTTGAGCCGTTTCTCCAGCATTATTTCACCTTCCAGACCCTGAATGGTTTTGCGGGGCTCGACAATCTGCTGGTCGAGCCTCTGGGGGTGGAACATGTCGGTCTCTTTCGGGAATGCTTTGACGTGGTTTTTCTGATGGGGATTCTCTACCACCGGGCCGCGCCTATTGACGTGCTCAGGGATGTGTTGCGCGCCCTGCAACCGGGCGGCACCTTGATCGTCGAATCGCAGGGTATCCCGGGTACTGAACCGGTTGCTCTTTTTCCAGCCGGCCGCTACGCGAAGGTGCCGGGCACCTATTTCGTGCCCACTGCTGCCTGTCTGGTCAACTGGCTGGTCCGGGCCGGTTTCGTCGATGTGCAGTTGTTTGATGTACACCCGATGTCCAGCGCCGAACAGCGGCGGACCGCCTGGATGGAGTTTGAGTCTTACGCGGATTTTGTCGATCCGGTTGATCCGACAAAAACAGTTGAAGGGTATCCGGCTCCGATCCGCATAGTTGTCCGGGCGCGGAAGGGGTAGATGAAAACAGAAGCCAGAATTCAGAAGTCAGAATTCAGAATGATAAAACCGGCAACGACTTATGAGTCGTTTGCCCGCCAGCAGGAGACGAGATCATGACAGCAGCAAAAAAAGGGGATACGGTGCGGGTGCATTACACAGGAAAATTGGCGGACGGCACGGTCTTTGATTCATCGGCCGGCCGTGCGCCATTAGTTTTTAAGCTGGGCAGCGGCAAGGTCATCAAGGGCTTTGATGAGGCGATCAGCGGCATGGTGCCCGGCGCGGCGAAAACCGTGGAGATCCCGGCGGCCAAGGCCTACGGTCCTCGACATGAGGAGATGGTCGTGCAGCTCGACCGCCGGCAGTTTCCGGCCGATGTCGAGCCGGAGATCGGCCAGCGGTTCGAGATGCAGCAACCGGGCGGCCAGCAGATTGTTGTCATGGTGACGGCAGTTTCCGAGTCCGAAGTCACCCTCGATGCCAACCCGCCGCTGGCTGGCAAGGATTTGATCTTTGATCTCGAACTGGTGGGGATCGGCTGAACCGAAGGTCTATAAGTCGTTGACTTAAGCGAATTTTGTATTTTTGAACCGCAGAATATCGAACGCCGCTCCCGCCGTCCCTGGCTCCCGCGGCATTAGTCCATCCCTGGACGTTAAGGAATGTCGAATGTCGAAGTTTACTAACTTCATCATTCTGCGGTTTCTTGTTTACCCTGCAAGGGGGGGGTATAAACTTTATTCGATATTCGCTGTTTAGATCGCTATAGCTTATTTCTTTAAGTCAACAGCATTGCTACGCCGGTCGGCTCTTCCAGCGGCGGTGCATCCACAGATACTGTTCCGGGTGCTGGCGGATGATCTCTTCCATGATTGTGGTATAGCGCTGGGTGAGCGATTCGACCGTGTCGTCGGCCTTGATCTCTACCTCCCGGGTGATGCTGCAATAGCGGCCCGGTTTGGTGCGGACCAGCATGATCACGAAGAGCGGTGTTTTATATTTCAGGGCGAGCTGGGCCGCACCGGGCGGCGTCGAGGCCGGGCGACCGAAGAAATTCACAAATGCGCCGGACTCGCCGGCATCCTGGTCTGAGACCAGGCCGATCACCTTGCCATCCTTTAGAGCGCGGATCATCTGCTTCACCGAGGCGTCTGTGGTGGTCACCACCTGCATGCCGGCGGCGATACGACCCCGATTGATCATTGCATCCACATAACGGTTTGACTGGTGCGCGGCAATCACCGTGAAGGGGATGCCTGCCCCGGCCAGGGCCGCGCCGGCCATTTCCCAGCTGCCGAAGTGGCCGGTGACCATCACCACTCCCCGTCCCTCTCCGGTGTATCTTCTGACCGGTTCGATATCCGGCAGTTCCACCATGCGGCTGATCCGTGCCGTAAGCTTTGAGAAAATCAGCAGTTCAATGAAGGTCATGCCGATCTGGATGTATGACTCCCGGCAGATTTTTTCCAAAGCCCGGGGCGGCTGCTCCTTGCCCAAGGCGAGGAAGAGGTTGGTAATTGCCGTCTGCCGCCGAAGCCGCAGAAGATGGTAGCCAAACAGGCTAAGACCCCTGGCCAGGAAGTAGACCAAGGCAAGCGGCAGCAGGCCGAGGATGGCGGCAATGCCTCTCAGGAGGGCGTATTCGAGCAGATGCAGGAACGGTTTGGTTGAACGAGGCATGGGGGCAGGTGGGGCTGCGGTTCAATGCCTTTGATTTTAAAAAAGAATCTTTGGCAACCGAACAGCGAATATCGAATATCGAACAAGGAACCGCAGAATGATGAAGAGTAGTTAAACTTCGACATTCGACATTCCTTGTTCGATATTCAGCGGTTCAAAAAAAATACAAACACCTCGCTTAAGTAAACGGCATTACGGCTCTGTCTTTCTTGGCCGTGATGCGGCAAAAAAAAAACAATCCCCTGCAGGTTGCCCTGCAGGGGATTGACGTTCGTTACAACGTGTTACTGATGAAGTTCGATTAACAGATTAGAACTTCATGGTCAGGCTGTTGGTGACCAGGGTAACATTGTTCGGATCCATAGTCGTCGTGCCAAACTTCGCGAAGTCACCCACTGCCCAGTAGCCGAGGTGCAGGTCATAGGTCAGATTGTCGAGCAGTTTGTAGGAAGCGCCCAGATTATACTCCCAGCCGAACTCGTCATCCTGGAGAGGTCCCATTGTGCTGACATCATCAGCATAGCCGGTGCCGACTGCGGCATGCAGGCTCAGTTTCGGGCTAACAGCAAAGTCGGCAAACACGCCGAATGCCTGCACGCCCACGCCCAGCGAGCCTACCGCGGAGGTGACACCATAGCCGTTCAGAACGCCCATGTTGCGGCCGGTCATGATGTACAGCGGTTCCCAGTCATTACCGGTGCCGGCCGTGGTGCTCATGCCGTTCTGGTTTTCAGTCGGGTCGTTGGCATCCTGGCCGGTGGCCATAAAGTAAACGCCACCGATGGTAAGCGCGTCAACCGGCTTGACCATGGCAAGAACCATACCGGCCCAGGCGTCTTTATCCCTTTTCTGGCCGATTGCGGGGCCGGTGGCGATTGTCTGGCCGGATTCGCCAAACAGGTACTGCCACTCGGTGGACAGAGTCACCGGGCCAACAGCGACATCGGCGTTGAACCAGATGTTATCCTGCTGAGAGGAATCAGGGGTGGTTAACCCGCCGGACGGGGCACCGGTCCGGACCATGTAATAGGCCAGGTCGAATTTACCGATATCAGCGGCCTTGTAGCCCACGCCCAGGTAGTAGGCGTCGGTATCCTGGTCGGACTTTCCGTTATTGCCCACAATGCCATCATTCGCTTCAGTGGTTTTCTGGGTGAAGACCAGGAGGCTGAAGGGATCAGCCACAAAGGACGGCCACCACATAAACCGATTGGCAGAGCCGCTGCTGTTCAGATAGGGGCCGCCCCAGGCGCCGCCCTCGGTCTTGCCCATCCGGAATTTACCGACCGCCGACAGGTACTCCATGTAGATTTTATTGGCGGTAACAGAGTGAGAGCCAGCGGCGTCATAGCCCCACACGCCAGAGGTGTTACCATCCGTGGGGGAGGTGGACACCAGGCGGATATCGGCCAACATGCTGATATTGTCATTGACCTTCAGGACCGGGTACATCCGGAAATCGTGCTGCCACCAGGAGCTGGACACGCCGTCGTCAGTCGGATCCGTTATATCCTGGCTAAGCTGCACACCGCCGCCAGCGGCGCCCTCATTAAGGGCCTTGCCTTCAAGCTTGTAGTACCCGGTCACGGTCAGGTCCAAGGCCGAGGCGGTGGCGGCAACACCGGCCACCAGGCCGAACACTGCTACTGCTGATAATATTTTCTTCATCTCTTAACTCTCCTTGTTCTCTTTGGTTGAATTTTCTTGTACGTCCCCCATCTACTAACTACCTTACAGCCTTCTGCTTTTTCCTAAGCTGTCACCTCCTTTCCGGCATGGTGGCCAGTCGGCAGGCCCGGCAATTCGGAGCGGCTGGCCAGCTGGCCGTTCGGAAACAGTTTAAGAAGCGTTGATATTTCTACCAATTGCCCAGTGGGGTTGTCAAGTTTTTTTTACTATTCCGCAAGATTGTCAAATTTTTTTTACTGGCCTGCGGTGGTGTCCAGGCTATACATCAGGACCGTGCTCTGGCCGCCTCCGGACAGAACGCTCTCCAGCTCGCCGCCCAGCACGACCCCGACAAACAGTTCCGCCTTAGCGGGGTTGGCAGGATCGGGCACCACCTGGTAGTCGACGATATAGCCGTCGATCTTTCTGGTACGCCATATTTCCTCAAGGCTGATGCCGTTCCAGGCCAGCCCGTGGATCTCGCCGCTTGGGTAGCTCTTCATATTTTTGAAAACCCGGGAGGCGGAGGAAAGATTCTTGTTGAGGATAACGCTGGCACTCCCCTCGGCGGGTTTGGCCGGCACGATGATCCGGCCGGGGATGTATGTCCGCTCTTTTGACTTGCTGTCCGCGGTGATACTGGTGCTCCGACCGTCCATGATCGCCTCGCCGATATAGCGCTTGGTGCCGCCGAAATATTCGTCGCTCTTCCAGAGGCCGCGGCCGTCGGGCCGCATGACCTGCAGCCGGTCGCTCTGGTCAAGGGCAACGATTTCTGCCTGGCCGTCCTTGTCGATGTCGGCGTAGGAGAAATCAAAAAGGTTGACCTTGGCGGGAATCTGCAGCTTCTGGATGATGTGGGGTTCCGCCTCGGGCTTGATTTCGTATATGCCGGGCTTGATCGGCGCGGTAATATCGGCCTGCTGGCCGGCCAGGATCGTTGTGCCGTCTCCCTGGGTCAGGGTTTTGATATACCAGGGCGCCTTGTCGAACAGATATGCGAACTCCTTGCCGTTCCATTCCAGGGCAAAGGAGTCGGGCTTTTTCGTGTCGGCGGCGCTGACGTAGATCTCGGCCCGGCCGTTGTTGTTCAGATCGGCGACACTTACCGCATGGATGGAATAGGATACACCCCTGACCGGAATCTGGCCGATCTGTCGGAACTGGTTGTTGGTGCGCTGGTAGATGGTTACCTTGGTCTTGTCGGCCAGAACCACGTCGATTGTGCCGTCGCCGTCCACGTCACCCACATCCATGGCCTGCATTTCCATGTTAAAGTTCTGGCTCTTGGTAAAGCCCATGGCGCCGGTGATGCCGGTGGGTCGGATAAAGGGCGACTTGGGGCCGTAGGTGCCGCCGGCCGAGGGATAGAGAAAGGCGCGGTCCGGATGGGCGGTCTGGTAGGCGGCGGATTCCTGGGGCGCGGGGCCGGCAGGGGCAGGGGCCATGCTGCCCGGCCGGGTCTTGCCAAAGACCTTTTCGCTGATCTCCCAGGCCATCTGGTTGATGGCCACGAGTACATCGTCTTCCTTGGGGGCGGTGGCATAGAAGGTCTGGGCCGCCTCGGCCGGTTTGGCCATGGCCAGGACCTTGGCATCCAGGCTGACGCTGCCGCCGATGGCCGTCATGCTGCCGCTCACCAGGTAGTCCGCCCCCAGTTTCATGCCCAGATCCTGAAGGGCGGCCGGGGAGGTGAGTCGCGCCTCGCCGCCGGTTTCAACCAGGGTCTTGGCAACCAGGTCGTTGCTGATGATTGCGGCTCCTGTATTGGCGGCCAGCCGGGTGGCCAGCATATCCCGGATGCCGTTTTTCAGGTAATCCATGCTGGTGGCCGCATTGACCGCAAAGGGCAGCAGCGCGACCTTAACCGGCGCAACGGCCTTCTGGCTCGGTTCGGCCAGGAGGGCAGCCGGCTGGCAGAGTAAGAGGAGCAGCGCGAGGCAGCCGCAGAAATAAACAAACCTGGTTGAATGTCTGAGCATTGTAGTTTCCTGTTTTATTCTGAATTCTGAATTCTGACTCCTGAATACTTACAAAATACCCGGAAAGTACCCTGATGATCAGCGGGTGGCAAGTGTTTTTTGGTTTTTGCCGGGGGGGGCTGTTAGCGTCGGAGCCGGTTTCTGATCTGCTGCAGATCTTCCCAGCTTGCTTTTTTCAGTTCGGGGTTTTTGAGCAGCAGGCCGGGATGAAAGGTGGGCATGATCGGGATTTTCACGCCGCTGCCGGTCGTGTAGTCCTGAAACCGGCCGCGCAGATAGACGAGAGCCTTGTCGGTTCCGAGCAGGGTCTGGGCGGACAGCGGCCCCATGGCGCAGATGAGGCGTGGGGCAACGGCGTCAATCTGGCGTCGTAGAAAAGGTAGGCAGGGGCCGATCTCCCCGGCGCCGAACGGGCTTGTTTCCTGAAGGGTCGGCATGCATTTAATCAGCGTGGTACTATAGATCAGTTCCCGGTTCAGCTGGATAGCGGCCAGCATGCGGGTCAGCAACTCGTCGGCCGCATCGCTGCCTGACGCGGCCGGCTGGTCATCTGCCGGGTTGGGGCGGTCGCAGACAATCATGAGTTCGGCATCCGGTCGGCCGGCGCCGAACACGATGCCGCGGCGTTTTTCATGCAGTCGGCAGCGGCGGCAGTCGCCCAGGTCCTCGCGTATTGCCTGGAGCAGGGTAGCCGCCGGCGGTTTATTCGTTGCCGCGCCCTGGGCTGTCTGGCCGGTCGCCGGGCGGGGGGGCCGGACCTGGCCGGCCAGAAAACCGGCAAGGGCTGGTGTGCGGGGCAAGGCGGTGACGCCCAGGGCCTGCTGATAGGACAATAGCCGGCGGATCTGGCCGAGCAGTTCTCCGGTGTATGCCGTGTTGCTCAATTTTTCTTATCCTTTGAATCGAACTGATAGATCATCTCGTTCTTCCGGATGAGGCCGAATTGTTTCCTGGCCACCTCTTCAAGCATGACCGGGTCTTTTTGTATCTTGTCGATTTCCGCCCGCAGTTCGGCGTTCTCTTTCTCCAGCCGGCTGATATCCGTCCGGATTTCGTCTAGATTTTTTTGGATGCGGTGGTAATGTACGGTGCTGTTGGTCGGGGCGAAAACGACCCACCAGAGAAGGGCCAGGCCCAGGGCCGTGGCCAAGGCGATCAGGGCGCGTCGCTGCATTTGGGGGAGATTTTCGAGCATGATTTCCGGTTCTGTCGTGGGGTTGGGCTGGAACTGGTGCCGTATCCTGTAGATTCTGCGGTTCAAAATCAGAAAATCTCTTAAGTCAACGGCGTTGGGGTATAAACGTAGCATAGAAAACAGCCTCGTGTAAACAAGATGATCCTCGAACAACTTCAGCCCCCTGTCTATCTGGTCAGTGCCTGTCTGTTTGGCTTCCGGACGCGTTACGACGGCAGGGTCGTGGAAAGTGGTGCCTGCCGGCAGGCGGTGGGGGCTGGCATCTGGATTCCCTTCTGCCCTGAGCAGCTTGGCGGGCTTGCCACCCCGCGGCCGGCCGCTGATCTGCACAGCGGCGACGGCATGGCGGTCCTGGATGGGCGGGCGCAGGTGGTCACCAGGGCCGGCAAGGATGTCACCGAGTTTTTTCTGGCGGGCGCCCGCCAGGTTCTGCAACTGGCCAGTTCGCAGCCGATCTCGGCCGTGTTTTTGAAGGCGCGCAGCCCCTCCTGTGGACTTACGCCCCTGCTCGGCGTGACCGCGGCCCTGCTGGCCCGGCACGGGTTTGTGCTGAGGGAATTTTAAGGGAAGATTATTAGAAGGGCAGGTTATTAGACTGTAGACTATTAGTCTGTAGGGAAAGAAAAAAATGTTTTCTATCGCGCATGATATTGTGAAACGGTGCGCTTGGTTTTCCCTAACAGTCTATCAGTCTAATAGCCTACAGCCTGTTGTTCATATCCTTAAGATTCTTAACAGGAGAATCCCCAGTTCGTATAAAAGATAGAGCGGCACCCCCATGAGCATCATGTTCATGACATCCGGCGTGGGGGTGAGCACTGCAGCCAGGATGCTGATCGCCAGCACGGCATAGCGTCGGTACTGCTCGAAAAGCTGCCGTCGGCACAGGCCGGTCCAGGCGGTGAAGACCATAATGACCGGCAGTTCAAAGACAAGCCCGAAGGCCAGGATGAATAATGCCACGAAGGTGACGAACCGGTCGACCGAGATGAGCGGCTTGAGCTGGGTCGTCTGGTAACCCAGAAGAAAATTGATGCCGAAAGGCAGGGTGATAAAGTAGCAGAAGCCGGCGCCTGCGTAAAACAGCAGACAGGTGGCAAGAACAAACCAGTTGATGGCGCCGTTCCGCAGGCCGAAGGGCTTGCCGATTGTTCTCCACAGAAAGAGGAGAATGGCGGGCATGAGGATAAACAGTGCTCCGAAGAAGGCGAGTTTGACGTGCGCCAGAAAAGGTTCGGCTACCGTAAAAAAGGCCAGGTGTTGGTGAAAGGCTGCCTGGATGATCCCGAGCATGGCAGGGGCGGCCAGGTAGAAGCCGGCGGTGGTGCAGAGGATCGCCCCGCCCAGGAGAAGCAGGGATTTTCTGGCCGCGTTGAACGCTACCAGAAGGCGATTGAGGAAATTCGGCTGGAGTGCTTCCATCTGGCAGGCCGTGGTGGAGGGTAGATCGGTCGTTGTTGTTGCCTCTGACATTCTTGGCCTTGAAAAAAAAGACATTTGCGGCCGGATGTCAAATGGTTTGTGCGTGCGCCGGGGACGGCGGATCGTGGCAAGCGGCTTTAAGTCGGCCATGGCGCAGTCTCCTCTTGCCGGCAATAAATAATTGACGGATTTTTCTTTTCGTTATTAAGTTGTTGGCTTTTACGGTCAGGGATTAAGTAACTGCGCAGGTGGATAGTCTGTAGGTGTTTAGCCTATTAGCAACTGAAAAATGCCAGGGATTGTACGCGTTGTATCTTTAATTCGCAATCGTTGTTGCTAACAGGCTACTGTCTAACAGTCTAAACAATCTGAGTAGTTATTCACTCATGGAGGATAAGGACTAGCTATGCTTGAATTACGATTCATCCGGGAGAATCTGTCTCTGGTAAAGGAGAAAATTCAGCGGCGGGGCATGGCCAATTCCCGTATCGAGGATTTTGAGGCAATTGACCGCGAACGCCTGGAGATTCTTGCCGAGACGGAAGGGCTGCGCAACCGGCGCAACACGGTTTCTGCCGAGATTGCCGAACTGAAAAAAGCCGGCCGGGATGCCGAGGGGCTGATTCTGGAGATGCGGGAGGCAGGCAGCCGGATCAAGGAGTTGGAAAAGCGGCTCGTCACCATCGAAGAGGCCCTGAAGGACATTGTGATGGGCATCCCCAACCTTTGCCATGATTCCGTGCCGCTCGGCCGGGATGACAGCGATAATGTCGAGATCAAGCGCTGGGGCGCTATTCCGGAGTTTGCTGCGCCCCCGAAAGCGCACTGGGAGATCGGCGAAGGGCTTGATATTATTGACTTTGAGCGGGCCGGCAAGATTTCCGGCGCCCGGTTCGCCCTGCTCAAGGGCTTTGGCTCCCGCCTGGAGCGGGCTCTGATTAATTTCATGCTCGATCTGCATACCCAGAGACACGGGTATCAGGAGGTGCTGCCGCCATTCTTGGTGAATTCCGCCTCCATGACCGCCACCGGCCAATTGCCGAAATTCGAGGCGGATCTTTTCCGAGCCCAGGGCTGGGACCTCTATCTGATCCCGACGGCCGAGGTGCCGGTCACCAACATCCACCGGGATGAAACCATGGCCGCGGCCGATCTGCCCCGCAAATATGTGGCCTATACCCCTTGCTTCCGGTCAGAGGCTGGTTCCTATGGTAAGGATACCAGGGGGCTGATCCGCCAGCACCAGTTCGACAAGGTGGAGTTGGTTAAATTCGCCACGCCAGCGACCTCGGACGCTGAACTGGAAAGTCTGCTGGCCGATGCCGAGGAGGTGCTGCAGCTTCTTGCCCTGCCCTATCGGGTGGTGGTGCTCTGCAGCGGCGATCTGGGTTTTTCGGCAACCAAGACCTATGATATCGAGGTCTGGATGCCGGCCCAGAACAAATACCGGGAAATTTCCTCTTGCAGCAATTTTGCCGATTTCCAGGCGCGGCGCGGCGGGATCCGCTACCGGCCCGAGGGCAAGAAGAAGAGTGAACTGGTCCATACCCTGAACGGCAGCGGTCTGGCGGTTGGCCGCACCCTGGCTGCCATCCTGGAGAATTACCAGCAGGCCGACGGCACGGTCAGGCTGCCGGAGGTGCTGGCGCCCTATTTTGAGAACCGCTTCGGCAAATAGATGATGGTCATTGCGGTCCGCCATGCCGTTGCGTTAGTACCTTGAAATAATATTCTGCTCGTTTTTGGCAGAAATTATTTCGTGAAGGTACTTATCCCGTTTATCGGGGTTAGGGGAAAGTTGTATTTTGGGACCGCAGAATATCGAACAAGGAATGTCGAATGTCGAAGTTTAACTACTTCATCATTCTGCGGTTTCTTGTTTACCCCGCAAGGGGGGTATAAACTTTATTCGACATTCGCTGTTCAGTCATCAAAGATTATTTCTTTAAGCCAACGGCATTGGGGCGGGCTTAATCCCTCTGCTGCAGCGCCAACTCCAGCAGCCGGTCCAGGAGGTCGGAGAAGGAGAGGCCGGCGGCGGCCGCCGCCTGGGGTAGCAGGCTGGTCGGGGTCATGCCGGGGATGGTGTTGGTTTCGAGTATATGGATGACGCCGTGTGCGTCGATGATCATATCGGTGCGGCTGTAGCCCCGCAGTTGTAGCGCTCGATGGGCAAGAATGGCGCACTGCTGGGCCTGGGCGGTCAGTTCCGCGTCGAGTTCGGCCGGGCAGATTTCCCGGGTGGCGCCCGGCTGGTACTTGGCTTCGTAGTCGAAAAAGGCGTATTTGTCGCCTGGGATGATTTCGACGATGGGCAGGGCGGTAAGTTTGTTATTGCCCAGGACGCCGCCGGTGATTTCCCTGCCGCTGATATACTGTTCGACCATGACCTCCCGGTCAAAGGCCAGGGCCTGTTCGATGCCGTTGGTAAGTTCTTGCTCGGTGCGGGCGATGCTCATGCCGACACTGGAGCCCTGCCGGACCGGCTTGATGATGAGCGGCAGGGGAATCTGGCCGGTTATCCCGCGGCTGTCCGTCTTGGCAGCCCGGTCGACCAGAAGCCATTCCGGCACGGTCAGACCGCTGTTCCGGTAGAGGATCTTGGCCAGGTTTTTGTTCATGGCGATGGCGCTGCCCAGGACATCCGAGCCCTGGTAGGGGATGTCGAGCAGTTCGAGAAAACCCTGGACCGTGCCGTCTTCGCCGAACGGGCCGTGCAGAAGAATGAATGCCGCGTCGAGCAAGTGGGCGTCGGCGGCCAGTTGTTGCAGGTCGGTGGCCGGATCGTAGCGGCGAATTGTGTACTTGGCCGGATCAAGGGCCCGGGCGACCTCGGCGGCGCCTTTGAGGGAAACCTCCCGCTCCGCTGATTTGCCGCCCGCGAGCAGGGCAATGGTGAGTTTTTTCTTTTGCACGGTTTGTGTCCTGTCTGGGTGAGATGGTTGCGCCTGGGTTGGCAAGTTCCCAGGGATGGAGTTGATCGATTTCTGGCGGAATGTAAACCTTTTTCCCGGAAGTCGCAAGCAAAGGCAAAAGCCATTTGGCACCTTTGTGACGCGCTCAAAATTGATGAGGTAGATTGCGGGGATTGTCAGCCGCGACAGGTGCAGGGTATGGACAGTCGGTTGCTCAGGAGTCTTCAGGAGATCGTCGGGCCCGGAAATCTGGCGACCGCGCCGGAGGAACTTCTTTGTTACGCCTATGATGCCTCGGGCATGAATTATCCGCCCGCCGCAGTTGTCTTTCCCGGTTCAACCGCCGAGGTCAGCGCTATCATGCGTCTGGCCACCGAGGCGCGGTTGCCGGTGATTCCACGCGGGGCCGGCAGCGGCGTGACCGGCGGCGCCTTGGCCGTGGCGGGTGGTTTGATACTGGTTATGAGCCGGTTTAACCGCATCCTGGAGATCGACCGGGAAAACCAGGTGGCGGTGGTGGAGCCCGGGGTGATCACCGGACAGTTCCAGGCGGCGGTAAGCAAGCTGGGGCTCTTTTATCCGCCAGACCCGGCCAGCCGGAATTTCTGTACTATCGGCGGCAATGTCGCCGAATGTGCCGGCGGGCCTAGTGCGGTCAAGTATGGGGTGACCAGGGATTATGTTCTGGGGCTTGAGGTGGTGCTGCCGGATGGCGCAATCATGCAGACTGGCGTCCGTACCGCCAAGGGTGTGGTGGGGTATGATCTGACCCGGCTGTTCGTGGGGTCGGAAGGGACACTTGGGGTGATCACCAAGATTATTGTCCGCCTCCTGGCCCTGCGTATTAAGAAGAATACCTTCCTGGTTCTGGCCGGCAGCCTGGCCAGGGCAACCGGCCTGGTTGCCAGGCTCCTGACCGCCGGTATCCTGCCCTGCACCCTGGAGTATATGGACCGGACTGCCTTGGGAGTGGTCGCCGGCCTGCTGCCGGAGCCTTTCCCCGCCGGGGTGGAAGCCCTGCTCCTCATTGAGGTGGACGGCGACGAGCAGTCGGTTGCCGCGCAAAGCGACAGGCTCCGGCAGTTTCTGGCTGAACAGCCCGGCATCCTTGATATTCGGCAGGCTGCCACCCAGGCCGAGATCGATGCCCTGTGGGCGGCCCGGCGGGCCATCTCGCCGGCAACGTTTCAGTTAAAACCCCACAAGATCAGCGAGGATGTGGTGGTACCCCGGACCAAGATTCCTGATCTGGTTGACTTTACGGAAATCCTGGCCAGGGAGTTGGGCTTGACCATCCTTACCTTTGGCCACGCCGGAGACGGCAATATCCATGTCAATATCATGCTGAACCGCGAGGACCCGCAGGAGCTGGCAAGGGCCGAGATGGCGAAGAAACGGTTGTTTGAGCATGTGTTGCAACTGGCCGGCACCATTTCCGGCGAGCACGGCATTGGTCTCACCAAGGCGGCCTATCTGCCGCTCGAACTGCAGGAGACTAATATCAGGATCATGCGGGGGCTGAAAAACCTTTTCGATCCCCATGACATCATGAATCCCGGCAAGATATTTCCTGCGGTTGATCCGTTGGCCTAGTGACCTGTCACGAATCAACAGCCGTATCTTGCTCGTTCTTTGGCGCCCCTGCTGCGTCGCGGCTTCAGTTACATAGCGCTGCTATGCGCCTTCAGCCGCTCCTTGCCGGGACGCCAAATTACTTCGCAAGCTTTTACGACACTTTATTCGTGACAGGTCACTAGACCCCGGCCGCTGAAAAAAACATTGACATAAAGTGATCATGTATTTATAAATACCCTTTTTTGTCGATGGAATGTCATCGCTGGCCCCTTGCGGCTCGCTGTTATCCCAGAATACAGAGATTGTTGTTGATTGTGTTGGAAAATCATTGAACAGGAAACGGAGAAAACATGATTGAAGTAGAGGTTCGCGGCGACATTGAATACGCTATTCGTCAGTTGAAGAAGAAGCTGCAGATGGACGGCATAAAAAGAGAATTGAAGCGACGGGAGTTCTATGAGAAGCCGAGTGAGCGGCGTCGCCGGAAGCAGGCCGAAGCCAAACGTAAACTCCGCAAGATACGATTCCGGCAGTCAGATTAGCCGAAGTTTTTTTGCCGATTCGCCGCCCTCGTGGCCTGGCTGCATGGCTGGCGCACATGCTGCGACAGAGCGTCCGGGGCTGATTGATTAATTCCCGGCACTGGTCCGGTCGTGCCGGGTAGAGTGAGGTCTCCTTTATGACCAGCGGGCAGGGTCGGGCCGGCAGGCCATCGGGAAAGCGAAAAGCGGCAACAGCTGTCCGGCCGGTCGGTCATGACCGGCCTTTTTTGTACTACCAGGACATATTCCTGCACTATCTCGCCGCCGAGAAAAGGCTGGCGAAGAACACCATCGTTTCCTATCAGTACGATCTCAAGA
>MGTE01000092.1:74974-75274 GCA_001799275.1 Deltaproteobacteria bacterium RIFOXYD12_FULL_57_12 | reverse complement strand
CCGGCCAGGGGATTTGCGACCTGACTACCATTACCCCCGACGTTATCCGCGACTATCTGGGCCGCCGCAGCGCCAAGGGGGTTTCGTCCCGCAGCAATGCCCGGCTGGTTTCCATGCTGCGCGCTTTTTTTCGATTTCTGCTGGCCGAAAAAATCATCGAGGAAATTCCCACCGAGCTTATCGACCTGCCCAAAATCGGCCGGTCGCTGCCCAAGGTGCTTACTGTGGTTGAGGTGTCGCGTCTGCTGGCCTGGACCGGCGATCTTTCGCCCCTGGCAATCCGCAACGTCGCCATGCTGC
>MGTE01000092.1:70761-74896 GCA_001799275.1 Deltaproteobacteria bacterium RIFOXYD12_FULL_57_12 | reverse complement strand
ACCTGCGGGTCTTTGGCAAGGGCAGCAAGGAGAGGTTGGTGCCGTTCGGCGAGGAGGCCAAGGAACATCTGGAGAAGTATCTTGCCGAGGCCAGACCCCGCCTGCTGCGGGGGCGGTCAAGCCCGTCCCTGTTTGTTACCGGCCGGGGAACGGCTATGACCCGGTTGCGTTTCTGGCAGATTGTCCAGGCAACCGTCCGGGCCGCCGGGGTTGATAAAAAAATAAGTCCGCATGTGCTCAGGCATTCTTTTGCCACCCACCTGCTGGAGCATGGGGCAGATCTCCGGGCTGTCCAGCTCATGCTCGGCCATGCCGATATTGCCACCACCCAGATTTACACCCATGTGGAAAGCGGCAGGCTGAAAACCATCCACCAGCGTTTTCATCCGCGCGGCTGACGTACACAGCGTCTGTTCGGCGGATACCTTCCCAATTTCACTATCAGTTTGCCATTGGCATCGGTTGTGGCTATTGTTAATGGCATGCAGCAGGATCCGATGCGGCAGCCGTCGCATGAAAAAAATATCGTTGTGAGGCCATGCAGGTCATAACCTCCCATCTCAACGCTGATTTCGATGCCCTGGCCGCCATGGTTGCCGCCAAGCGGCTGTACCCGGAAGCCGTGCTCGTCTTTTCCGGCTCCCAGGAGAAGAACCTGCGGGAATTCCTGGAGCAGTCCATCCAGTATGCCTACGAGTTCAAGCGGTTACGGCAGATTGCTCTCGATGAGGTGGACAGGCTGATCGTTGTCGACACCCGCCAGGCCGACCGTCTCGGCGGCCTAGCCAGATGTCTTGCCAATCCGGGCATCGAGGTTCATCTTTTTGACCATCATCCCGATACCCCTGGCGACCTGCGGGGTATTGTTGAGGTGGTCAGGGCCGTGGGCTCGACTTCGACGATTTTCTGTCAGCTTTTTCAAGAAAAGGAACTGGCGGTCAGTCACGAGGAGGCAACCCTTCTGCTGCTGGGGATTTACGAGGATACCGGCTCCTTTACCTTCACCAGCACCACCCCGGAGGATCTGCAGGCCGCGGCCTGGCTTCTCGGGCAGGGCGCCAACCTGCATATGGTTTCGCAGTTTATCGTGCGGGAACTGACCGCGACCCAGGTGACTCTGCTCAACGATCTGATCAAGACCGCCAGCTCCTACGCGATTCAGGGCATCGATATCGTGGTGGCCAAGCTTTCCCTGCCGGAGTATGTGGATGAATTTGCCCTGATCGTCCGGCAGTTCATGGTGATGGATAACCTCAACACCCTGTTTGCCCTGGCCGGCATGGGCGACCGCATCTATCTGATCGCCCGCAGCCGGATTCCCGAGGTGAATGTCGGGGAGATCGCCCGGGAGTTCGGGGGCGGCGGCCACGCCTCGGCTGCTTCCGCCACGCTTCGGGGCATGACCTTGGTTGAGGCCGAAGAGAAGCTGATTCAACTGTTGCATAAACATGTCCGGCCCCAGAGCATGGCCGCCGAATTGATGAGCGCGCCGGTGATTTCGGTTGCCCCGCACATCTCGATCCGGGAGGCGAACGAAATTCTGACCCGCTACAATATCACCGTGCTGCCGGTGATCGAGGGTCGGCGCGAGGTCCTGGGGCTCATTTCGCGGATGGTGGCTGAAAAGGCTATCTTCCATGGGCTCGGCAACCTGCCGGTGAGCGAATATATGACCACCGGCATCGCCACCCTGCCGGCCACCGCCACTCTGGCCGATATTCAGGAACTGATCATCGAACACCGGCAGCGGCTGATCCCCGTGGTTTCCGCCCAGGAGGTTCTGGGGGTGATTACCCGCACCGATCTGCTCAACCTGCTGATCGATGAGCCGGGCCACCTGCCCGGTGAATCGACGGGCGGCGACTACCGTTCTTATGTGGAGCGGCATCGTAACCTCAACAGCCTGCTGATCGAGCATCTCAACCGGGAGATGATCCTCCTGCTGCGGACCATCGGCGAGGTGGCCCGGCAGAACAACTACCGGGCCTATGTGGTTGGCGGCTTTGTGCGCGATCTGCTCCTGCGTATCAAGAATCTTGATCTGGATGTGGTCATTGAGGGCGATGGCATCGATTTTGCCAGGAAGCTGGCCGAGCATTATAGCGGTACCGTGCGCATCCATGAAAAATTCGGCACCGCTTTAGTTAAACTACCGGACGGCTTCAAGATCGACGTGGCTACCGCCCGGCTCGAATACTATGAATACCCGGCGGCCCTGCCGACCGTGGAGCTCTCTTCCATCAAGCGTGATTTGTACCGGCGCGACTTCACCATCAATGCTATGGCCATTCATCTCAATTCGGACCGTTTTGGTACCCTGGTGGATTTTTTCAACTGCCAGAACGACGTGAAGGACCGCCGGATTAGGATTCTGCATAACTTGAGCTTTGTGGAGGACCCGACCCGGGTCTACCGGGCCATCCGTTTTGAACAGCGCATGGATTTCCGTATCGGCAAACACACCGAAAAGCTGCTCAGAAATGCGGTGAAGATGAATCTGTTCGACCGCTGTTATGGCCGGCGCTGCTTCAGCGAGCTGAAACTCATGCTCTCCGAGGAGAATCCGGTACCGGCCTTGCAGCGGATGGCTGAATTTGATCTGTTCAAGTTCATCCTGCCGGGCGTGGTGCTCGATAAACGGCTGGAACTCGCCCTGGCCGAAACCCTGAAGGCTTTAACCTGGTACCGGCTGCTCTATCTGGATGTAAGCTGCGAGCAGTGGTTGGTCTATCTGCTGGTTATCATGGCGCCGCTCTCCATCCAGGAGTTGACCGCCTTTTGCGTCCGGTTCGATGTGCCGGAGCGCTACCGAAACATTCTGCGGCAGGAGAAGAGTATGGCGGATAAGATCATCAAGGTCCTGAACCGGGGTCGGATCTTCCGGCCGAGCGAGACCTACTGGCTGCTGAAGGGGCTGGCCCACGAGGGGCTTTTGTACGTGATCGCCATGGCCCGGCGGAAGACGGCGAAAAAGGCGGTGTCCCTCTATGTCACCCATCTGCGGCAGGCGGTCACCGAGGTGCGGGGCAGTGATCTCAAGCAGCTGGGCTACCGGGAAGGCCCGCTCTACAGGACCATTCTCAACCATCTGTTAGAGGCCCGTCTCGACGGGCTGGTGACGACACGGGAGGAAGAACTCGAGTTCGTCCGACAGCACTATCCGCAGGGGGCCGCACTATGAATATTCCGAAGTTGATCACGGAAACGGCCATCCTGGCTCCACCCTTTCTGCTGGCGCTGACCATGCACGAGCTGGCCCACGGCTACGTCGCCGACCGGCTGGGCGACCCGACCGCCAGGGCGGCTGGCCGTTTAACCATGAACCCGCTCAAGCATCTGGACCCGCTCGGGGTGCTTTTTTTCGTGATCATGAAGATCGGCTGGGCCAAGCCGGTGCCGGTCAATCCCAGCTATTTCCGGCGGCCGGAATTCGGCATGATGTTGGTGGCGCTGGCCGGACCGGCTGCCAACCTTGTGCTGGCCGTGGTCAGCGTTGTCGCGGTCAAGGTGGTGGTGGCCGTGCCTCTGCTGCCGGGGATGATTCTGCATCCTTTAGTTAAAATGCTGGCGGCCAGTGTCTGGATTAACATCATGCTGACAGTGTTCAACCTGCTGCCGATTCCGCCTCTGGACGGCAGTCGGGTTCTCAAGGGTCTTCTGCCCAAGGGGCTGGCTGCCGCCTATGGCAGTCTGGAGCGGTTCGGCTTTCTCATTCTGCTGGCCTTCTTCTATACCGGCCTGCTCAACAGGATTCTCAACCCGATACTTTCTTTCGCCCAAGGGTTGCTGCTCGGCCGGAATTAGATTTTTACAGCTTTGCGTTCCGCCATGGGGACAAAGGGCCGTCGTTTGGGTCCGATGTAGATCTGGCGCGGTCGGTTGATCCGCCAGTTGGGGTCATCCCACATTTCTTTCCAGTGAGCGATCCAGCCCGGCAGCCGGCCGAGGGCGAACATGACGGTGAACATGTTGGTGGGGATGCCGATGGCGCGGTAGACGATGCCGCTGTAGAAATCCACGTTCGGATAAAGGTGGCGTTCGATGAAGTAGTTGTCCTTGAGCACCACCTCCTCCAGTTCCTTGGCGATGTCCAGCAGGGGGTCGGTCAGGTGCAGGGCTTCAAGCACCTCGTCAC
>MGTE01000092.1:64911-70754 GCA_001799275.1 Deltaproteobacteria bacterium RIFOXYD12_FULL_57_12 | reverse complement strand
TCGATGTGCTTCATGTAATCGCCGCCTTCCTCGTAGATATTCTCAAGCATTTCCACAACCGCCTGGTTGGCGCCGCCGTGCAGCGGACCCCACAGGGCGCTGATGCCGGCCGAGATTGAGGCGTAGAGATTGACCCGGGCGCTGCCCACCAGGCGGACGGCGGAGGTGGAACAGTTCTGTTCGTGGTCGGCGTGCAGGATGAGGATCTTGTTCAGGGCCTTGACCACGACGTCGTTGATTTCATAAGGCTTGACTGGCGAGTCGAACATCATGTTCAGGAAGTTGGCGCAGTAGCTCAGGTCGTGGCGCGGATAGACGAGCGGCCAGCCCTGGGACTTCTTGTAGGAGAAGGCGGCGATCGTCCGAACCTTGGAGATCAGCCTGGCCGTCATCTTGTCGATGTCTTCCAGTGGGTTGTTGATCATTTCCGGATAGAAATTGCTCAGCGTGTTGACCATGGAGGAGAGGATGGCCATGGGCGGCGCATTGGGCGGAAAGCCGTCGAAGAAGTGGATCATGTCCTCGTGGATCATGGCGTACATGCCAAGCATGTGGCTGAAGTTGCCGAGCTGCTCCCGAGTCGGCAGGCTGCCGTGCACCAGCAGATAGGCGACCTCAACAAAGGTGCAGTTCTCGGCCAGTTCCTCGATGGCATAGCCGCGGTAGTTGAGGATGCCCTGGGAACCTTCCAGGAAGGTGACCCCGCTGGCGCAGGAGCCGGTGTTCATGTAGCCGGTATCCAGGGTGATATAGCCGGTCGCGGGCCGCAGCTGCCGGATGTCGATAGCCTTTTCTCCTTCGCTGCCGATGATGATCGGTAATTGGTATGTCTTGCCTTCCAGCGTCAACTCCGCTTTTTCCTCGGCTATATATTTGTCAAGCATGACGGTTTCCTCTGTTCGTTGTGCAGGCCCCGCGTGCAGCCACCGGCACGGGATTCCAGGATGCAATAAAATTACAAAACAGTTACTATAGAAGAAATATGACCATGGTTCAAGAGGTAAGGGAAGTCCATGCCGAATTCCGCCGAGTTATACAACAGACGTCTGGCCATTTTCCAGGAAGAGGTGACCATCTATCCGGTTTCCTGCGAGAAATTGGCGGACGGCCGTTCCGATTACCAGTGGCTCGATGCGGTTTTGGCCGGCGGTGCCCGGATCGTGCAGCTCCGCGACAAGGAGGCTGATGACCGGACGCTTTATGAAAAGGCCCTAGTGTTCCGTCGGAAGACCCGAGAGGCCGGCGCCCTGTTCATCATGAACGACCGGGCCGATATCGCTCTGCTGGCCGAGGCCGACGGCGTCCATCTGGGCATCAACGATCTGCCGGCCCAGGAGTTGCGCAAGCTGGCGCCGGGACTCATCATCGGCGTTTCCGCCAATACCGAGGAGCAGGCCGCCTCCGCCGCTTCCCGTGGCGCCTCCTACTTCAATATCGGCCCCCTCTTTCCTACCAGGACCAAGGCAGGGCTGCGCAGTTTCCTCGGTCTGGAGGCGGTGGCGAGATTTGCCGCCTGTTCTGCCTTGCCGTTTACGGTCATGGGCGGCATCAAGCTGGAGCATGTTCCCGAGTTGACAGCCATCGGCGTCCGGCGGATTGCCGTGGTGACCGCCTTGACTAAAGCCGTGGACATTGGGGCGGAAACTAGGCGCTGGATCGCGGCGCTAGGCCAGGTAAAGTCCTGAAGCCGAAGAACTCGGCTGCTATACGAAATATTTTGGAGAGATGTTGGCGTGGACTTGGAGAACAAAACCGTAAGCGCAATGCAGGCCGAAATCGAGTTGCTCATGGATTATGGCGTGCCGAAGGAGCACCGTGACGCAGCCGGACAGCTGGTTGGGAAATATGCAGCCGATCCCATCGCGCTCAATCTGTTTCACGAATTTTACAGCTATCTGCCGGAGGCCATGGAAGATGCGGTCAGGATTCTGCGTCTGCTGGCCCGGAGGCAGGGCGTCTATCTGCTCTGCGCCTCCACGCTGGCAACGGACTACCTCTACGCGGCGAGCGTCGAGAATGCGGTTTTTCTCGGGCCGCTAACCCAAGGCATCTGGGATGATGAGGTACTCGATTATTTCGGCTTTGCCAGCCGGGATGATTTTATTGCCGGGCATCGGGACCCTGCCTTGTTTCCGGTTTACGTGCCGACCGCTTTGGACCCGGAACTCTGTCTGTTTTGCGCGGTGGCGAGCGGGGAGTGCCATATCTTCGGCTGTCCGGCCGAGGTCTGCCCCTGGTGCGGCGGACAACTGACCCGGTGCAATTGCCGGTTCTCGCAGCTTGACCAGTGGCAACTCGATCGGGAAGGCCAGGTGGACACCCTGCTCACCCGGCTTATCGAGAAGGGCCGCATCCCCTATGAACCATGCCAGCGGCCGACCTATCCAACCCTGGATGAGGAAGGCGAGTAGTCCGCCATCCCCATCCTATTTGATGCTTTCAAGAAATTTGTAGAACTCCGAATCCGACGAAATGACCAGGCGGGTGTTCTTGCCCAGCGCCTTCCGGTAGGTTTCCAGGCTCTTGGAAAAGGCGTAGAAGTCCGGGTCCTGGTTGTAGGCCTCGGCAAAAATCTTTGCCGCCTCGGCATCGGCCTTGCCCCGGATTTCCTGGGCCTCGCGGTTGGCCGCCGAGGTGATCTCTTTCAATTCCCGCTGCACCTTGCCCATGATTTCCGCCTTCTGGCCTTCACCCTGCGAGCGTTTCTCCGCGGCGATCCGTTTCCGCTCGGAAATCATCCGGTCGTATACCTTGGCCTGGACTGATTCGATATAGTTGACCCGTTTGAACATGACATCCACCAGTTCGATGCCGTACTGGGGGGTGATCTTGGAGGCGGTGGCATGCACCAGTGCGGCAATTTTATCCCGGCCGTAGAGGATGGGTCCATCCTCGGATTGGGCTCCGGAATTGACCATGGTCTCCGCTGACCAGTCGGAACTGCGGATGATCTCCACCAGATTATTCTTGTTTACCAGGTCGCGGACCGTGCCGTCGATGATGTCGTCGAGGATGGTCATGGACCGGGGGATAGTCTTGACGGCCTGCATGAAGACCAGGGCATCGGATATACGCCAGCGAGCGGTGACGTCCAGGTAGACAAAGGTTTTATCATTAGTCGGGATCTGGTTGGGATCGCCGTCCCAGATCTGGATCCGTTTTTCAAAAAAGGTGGCCTCCTGCATGAATGGGGTCTTGAAATGCAGGCCGGCCTCGGTGATCGGGGTGCCGACCGGTCGGCCGAATTGGGTAATCACCGCCTGCCGGCCTTCGGGCAGAATGTAGAAACCCTGCCAGGCAGTGGCGATCAGGGCCAGCACCAAGCCAATCAGGGCATAGCGGATAAGTCGGTTCACAGCGGTTCCTCCGGGGTTCATGGTTGCGGGGCGACAGGAGTGCTGCCGCCGGTGAGGTTGAGGAAGGGTAGGAGACCGCGCTGGTCCTTGTCGATTACATAGATGTCGGTAAGCGTCGGCAGGACCTCCTGCATGGTCTCCAGGTAGAGGCGCTGGCGGGTGACCTCCTTGGCGGCGCGATATTCCTTGAGCACCGCCAGGAAACGACCGGCTTCGCCCTTGGCGATATTGACCCGCTCCTTTGCGTAGCCATGGGATTGTTCGAGCAGTTCCTTGGCCTGGCCATGCGCCTTTGGGACCACCTGATTGTAGGCCTCTTCGGCCTCGTTGACCAGACGTTTCATGTCCTGGTCCGCCTCATTTACCTCGTTGAAGGCCGGTTTAACCGTATTGGGCGGGTTGACGTCCTGGAGTTGGACCGTGACGATATCGATGCCGCTTTCATAGATGTCGAGGGCGGCCTGTAGTTCCTTGGCCGTAGAGGCCGCGAGGATCTCGCGGTTGCTGAGGACATAGTCGAAATCCATGTTGCCGACGATGCGGCGGATGGCGGTTTCCGACAGGTCCCGGACCGCCTGGCTGACATCGCCGACCTTAAAGAGGAAGTCGAACGGGTCCCGCACCTTATACTGGACGATCCATTCCACGTCGATGACGTTCTTGTCCGCGGTGAGCATCAGGGATTCCGCATCGAACCCTTCCTTTTCATAGACGGTCTGGCGGGCCGGGGTCTTGGTCCGGAAGCCGAATTCCTCCTTGCGGACCGTTTCCACGTCCACCTTGATCACCTGATCGATGAGCGGCACTTTGAAGTTGAGCCCAGACGGCGCGGTCTTGCTGAACCGGCCGAAACGGAGCACCACGCCCTGTTCGCCGGGTTCGATGGTGTAGAAGGTGGAGGTGATGAGCTGGAACAAAATGATGACGCCAACGACGAGCAGCAGCAGGCCGCCCCGGCGTGGTTTGCTGCCGAACGGGCCGGATTGGCCGCTGGAGCCCTGGTCTCCCGCCCCGGGCGGCACATGGCCGCCGCCAAATTTTTCTTTGAATTTCTTGAAGATATCGGAGAGTAATTCCTCCGGCGAGCCGGGCCGGCCCGGTTTGCCCCATGGGGGTTGCTGGTCTTGCCAGGTCATGAATAGCCTCCGTTGCTCTTGCGGTTTAGTGGAATGTCAATCTTATAACCTACCATTCGTGCGCGGGATAGTCTCTCTTTATTCCCAGCCAAGTGCCTTTATCCAGGCGCCGGCCACGACGCCGATGCAGATGCAGCCGAGCAGGAACCGGCTGCGCCGGGAGATCTGCCGTTCGCCAACGAACGGCAGAAAGTAGGATGCGGTTCCCAGAAGAAGTCCGACCATGAATCCGAAAAAATGGGCGCCCAGATCGGTGTGTTCGCCGGCCGAACCGAGAAAGGCCAGCAGCGCGGCGCCAGCGCCCAGCGGCTTGAGGATTTCCCTGAAGGCCAGCCGGTGTTTCCGCATGCACTCGAAACCGACCAGGATGCCGATCGTCCCGAAGACAGCGGTGGAAAAACCGACTGAATTGTGCTCCGGCCCGTGCAGCAGCACGTTCAAGGCGTTGCCGACCGCGCCTGCCGTTAGAATGAGAGCCCAGCCGATGGCGGAACTGCCGATGGTGCGGCAGAGCAGATGGACCGGTAGGCCGCCGATTAGAACGTTGCCTAGCAGGTGCGCCAAGTCGGCATGCAGGGTGAGGGCGGTGACGACCCGCCACCATTCGCCGTGGCGCAGGATTTGTTCGCCGATGATGGCGCCCTGCTGAAACCATTGACCCGCCTCGGCCCAAGGCCCAGTCTGTGCGAAGAAAAGTGCCAGACCGCTCATGATCAGCAGAGTCGGTGGCTGGGAACCCGCCGTGCCTTGCAGCGAGATCGGATCGCCAGGATCGGCTGGGGGCCAGTTGGCATTCTCCTCTTCATAGGCAGCCAGTTCCAGTCGGGCCCGTTCTTCGTTTTCTTCCTCCACACGCAGCAGCCAGTGCGGTCTCTGGTATGCCAGCCAATGGTCGATGCCGGCCGCCGACAGGACAAGGGACCACAGAATGGCCTTGCCTTTTTCCGGAAGGATGCCGACGACCACGGTGTCTGGTTGAGAAGCGCTCATTTGTCTTTTCCGGGCGGGAGGTAAGAGATCAGGCAAACGGCGCTGAGAGGGGTTAATAAACTTCTATCCGGAAGCGCTGTTCGTTGTTGCGGATGATGACGCCGGATGGGGTTATCTCCTCCAGAACGAGATCCTTGGTTATGGCTTGCCCCTGGCGGACAACATGACCGTTGATGCTCACCAGCCGGGACGCCGGATTGTTGGTGTAGGCATGATAGGAGACGGTTAGTTCGGGCAGGCTGTTCCGTGTCGAAGCGGGAAGCTGCGAGAGGGCGGGAATGGCTTCGACGGCATTCTTGTCGGCCGTAGCCGACCGGTTCCGGGGTTGGCTGTTATTTTCGGGGTCGGGCTGCTCGGCAGC
>MGTE01000092.1:54622-64868 GCA_001799275.1 Deltaproteobacteria bacterium RIFOXYD12_FULL_57_12 | reverse complement strand
GTCGCCAAGCGGCTCTTCGATCAAAAGGTCAGGGGACGAGGGGGCCGCCTCGGTCACCAGACCTTCTTCAGCCGCAGCCGCCTCCTGACTGGCCGGCTGCGGTTGGGCGGATTCGGTTGCTGCCGGAGCGGCCGCATTCGGATTTTGGCTGGCCGCGGTTGGCATTGGCTTGGCGTTGTCGGGCGGGAGTACGGTTTTGTCGGCAACAGCCGGTTGGTTCATCGCCGGCGGGCCGGCTGTCGAGGCCCTTTTTATCCTGGCAGTGTCCGGTGCGGTCGGTAAGGCCGCGGGCGGCACTTCGGCCAAGCGAGGGGTTGCCGGTTTTGATGCTGTCGTTTCTTCAGTCGCAGTAGCCGGTCGCTGGCCTTCGGCATCGTTATCCGCCTGCCATGGCCGCAACCACCATAAGAGGACGAGAGTCTGCGCCACCAGCAGGCCGGCCACCAGTGCCGGCCACCAGCGCCGACCTGCCCTTCTGCCGGTTCCGGTCGTCTCATGCATAGTCTGCAGGTCCGGTACTGTGCCGGCGCGGCGTTTTTTTTCAGCCTTTTCGAGGGCCTCAAGAATATAGGACATGGTTATTTCGATTTCCTTGCGGTCAGCCCCGGCGCCTCGTTGTTCCCGGCCGCCGTGTTGATGCGGATCAATGTCTTGACCCCGGCGACGCCGTCCGGAATCAGGCCTTCCGAGAATTGAAACTGTTTGATCTCCTGAACCAGCTGATCTCCGTACTGCAAGGTATTATCCGAGGAAGCCGAACGCTTGAAAATCGAGGCAAGCTGTTGGTCAAGCCACTGGACTTCAGGGCCGACGCGGCCGGGCCGGATGGAGTCCTCATAGCCCGGCGGCATCTTCCACAACAGGGTGAACTCACCGGACCATCGCAACGCTAAGTCGGCAAGCGCAACCGTCTTTGACTCGCCGGCCATGGAGAGAGTCGCTGTCTGGCCGTCCACCGCGGTTATGGTGGCATAGAACGCTTCGTTGTTTTTATTGACGAGACGCAGCACCGCCGGCTGGTTGAAGCTGAGCAGACTTTCCAGGCCGCCTTCCTGGCGCAGGCAGCGGAGCCCCATTTTTTCGGCTTGGCGACAGGCATCGCTGGCGGCTGGGTTGTAAGTCTGCCGCCATTGGGCAAACAAAGCCCGAACAGCGAGATCCCAGCTTGCCGAGCGCGGCGTCTCAGCGGGCCAGTCAAGGGCTGCCGCAGCGGTCGGCGGCGGGTTTTCAGTAGCGTCCAGCGGTTTCGGCGTGGTGGCGGTGCCGGCCGTCGTGACCGGCACCGGTTCGCTGGCTGTGGCCTGCACAACCGTAGCTGCTCCGGTCGCAGTACCCGGAACCGCCGGCTGGTTGCGCTGCAGCAGGAGGGCGACCGCGATCAGGGCCAGCACCGTGATAGACGCCCCAAAGAGGAGCGAGGTGCGCCGTGACGGCCGGCCGGATTTTTTCCGTGCCCATAACACCTCGCGAGCCGCCCTTTTCAGGGTCGCGTGATCGACGCTGCTTTTGCCCTGGACATAGGCGCCTAGTAGAGCCCGGTCACAGAGGACATTGATCAGACGGGGGATGCCTTTGCTCTGCTGATAGAGAAATGCCAGGCAGGGGTCGGGAAAGACCAGGTTCTGCAAGCCGGCCACGGCCAGGCGGTGCCGAACGTAGAGGGCGACTTCTTCTTGAGTCAGCGGTCTCAGGTGGTAGCGGGCGGTGACCCGCTGTGCCAGTTGCCGCATCTCCGGCCGTGCCAGAATCTCAAGCAGTTCCGGCTGCCCGAGCAGGATGATCTGCAGCAGCTTGCGTTCATTGGTCTCCAGGTTGGTTAACAGCCGGATCTGTTCCAGCACATCCGCATCGAGATTCTGGGCCTCATCAATGATCAGCACGTTTTTCTGGCCTAGTCCATGGGCCTCGAGCAAAAACGCGTTGATCAGATCGACAAAAACTTTGATGCTTCTGTTCGCCGGTGGATAGCTGATGCGGAATTCGTCGCAGATCGAGGCCAGAAGCTCGAGCGCGGTGACCTTCGGGTTGAGAATGACCGCGACATTGGTTTGCTCCGGGAGTTGTTCGAGCAGGCAGCGGCAGACCGTGGTCTTGCCGGTGCCGACTTCGCCGGTGAGCAGGACAAAACCGCCTTCCTCGGCCTTGATGCCGTAGAGGAGATGGGCAAAGGCTTCCCGGTGGCCGTCGCTCATATAGAGGAAACGCGGGTCGGGCGCCATGGTGAACGGTTTTTCTGCTATGCCGAAATGTTGGTTATACATGATGGCCGATTTTAGAAGGCGAAGTCAGAAGGAAAAAGCCGGCGCTCGTGCTTCCGTTGCGCCTGTTACCTGCGGATGTCATCAAGCGGCTGGCGGTGTATTCAACCAGTATGCTGACTGCTGTCTCCTTGAGCAGTACTCATTAATATAGATATCCCGGCAAATTTGCAACTTATTCGGTACCGGCAGGCACGGGCCGACTCCGGGTATTGCCTATCAGGGGTGTTCCCACCGAGCCTTTTCCGGAAGAAACGGCATGTAGCGGATTTCGCCGAGATCGGCATCATCCTTTTTGTCGAAAATCACCTCATCGATTTTCTGCGCATCAGTGGTGCCGAACCAGTTGTTGGCCGCATCGACGTCGTAATCCTGCGCCTCGGCCACGCCGATGTCATAATCCTTGTTGTCGTAAATATTGTTGTGGTTAAGCGTCAGACCCCTGGTCTGGTAGAGATAGAGTCCCTTCTTGTTGCCGGTTACCTCGTTGTAGGTGATGGCGACATTGCACTCCTCCTTGGGCCAGATGCCGAAAAACTTGTTTTCGCGGATATCGTTGCGGGTGATGACGCCGTCGGAGTTGCGGAAGCCGATGCCGCCTTTGTTGCGGTAAAAGGTGCTGTCCAGGATTTCAAGATTGGAGCGTTTGCCGAACCATGGTACGTCCGGCGCCTCTTCCTCGCTCTTGAAGCTTATGCCCACGCCGTTGTTGGCGAACTCGCAACGGCTGATCCGTGCCGTGGCGCCGTGGGCATGCAGCCCGTTGTATGCAAAAAGAATCTTTGCGTGTTCGAGGATGTTGCCTTCGTTGCCGAGCAGGTTGATGGCGCCCCAATCCGCCGGTCGGGCGTCGATCTCGGCCGATGTGAAGACTATTTTTTCCTTTTCGGTTCCCCGGGCAATAAGGCGGCCGCGGATGATCAATTCCGCCTGCGGGTAGTAAGGCGAATCGATCCCGAACTGGTTTTGGTCGCTTGTTTCGTCGATCCGTTTGAATTTGACCGTGGTTCCCGGCGCGATGGTCAGGGTCACGCCGGGCGGCACATAGACATCGCCCTTGACCATGACAACGCCCGCCCAGGTTGTATCGGCAGTGATGGTCTGGCTGGCGACTTCCATGGTCTGTTTTGACCCGGAGCAACCGGCCGCCGCCAACAGGGTCACCAACAGGGCAATGCGGCTAATCAAGACCGACCTGATATTCAGGCGCAATTCCATATCCTCTTCTCCTGTTTAACATGCCGACGACAAACAGCAGGCAGATGCCGGCCAGCACGGCAACCTGCGCCGACAGGGGTGAGCCGGCCGGTGTGCCGCCGAGATTCCAGTTCTGCACCATGGCGGCCCCGACCAGCATGCCCATGACCGTAACGCCGGCGTCATTGTCGCCCTGGCCGGCAGCTACCAACTGGCGCAGGGGGCAACCCCGGATCAGCACCGATCCGAAGCCGACCAGCAGCATGCCTAAGAAAGCCCAGCCGTAACTTTCATTGGAACTGGGCTGGCCGTGCAGGCCAAAGGAAAACTGGCCGGTGAGCAGGCTGGTCGCCAGGGCGAAGCCGAAGAAGGAGACGAGGCTGATCAGCATGCCGGTAGAGCGCGGGCAGTTCATCAGTTCACGCGGACCCCAGAGGAAGATCCGGGCGATGCCGCCGGTGATGCAGAATTTGGTGAGCTGGGCAAAGGCGCCAATGGCCAGCCCGATGCCGAGGGCCAGGAAAAACGGTGCATGCTGGGCGGCGGCCCCCTTGGTGCTGGCGGCAATAAAAGACGGTTGAAAATAGGCCAGGGTTAAGAAAAAAAACATAAGGCCCGGCAAGATCAGGCCGTTCGATTTCGGGGTCGGCCCGGCCACCCCGAGCTGGAAACCGTTGGCCACGAATTCCAGGCCGACATAGATGCCGGCAGTGAGTCCGGCCAGGCCGGCAATAGCACCGATGTCGCCGCCGGCCAGTCGCAGGAAGAGTTTCACCGGGCAGCCGATGAACACGGCACAGCCGATGATCAGCAGCATGCCGATCAGAAAACGCAGCAGGGGCGAACTGCCGCCGGTCGAGGCGAATTCCCGCCGCCAGAGCGAGAACATGAAGGAGCCAAGGACAAAGCCCGGGAGTTCCGGCCGCAGATACTGCATGCGGATATTGTCGTGGAGGTGCAGGGCGCCGGCAATGTTCTCCATGAAACAGGAGACGCAGATGCCGGTGTTGGCCGGATTCCCCTGCCAGGAAAGGATAAAGGCGCCGATGCCGATAACGGCGCCCATGATGGCAAACATGGCTTTATTCATTCAATCACCCCGGTCGACAACTGTTGCTAGCCGCAGCTGCCAGCAATCCTTCTCTGCATGTAGTAAAGGGTTTTTCGTTGTTCTTTCAGGCCGCTTTCGCCCGGATTTTCCGCAAGCCTTTTGTTGAGTTCGGCAAACGCCTCTTCTACGGCGACTTTAATCTTTTTGCCTTGAAAGGCGGCAGTGCGTTTGTCAAGGAAATCCGGGTTCAGATCAATGGCCGAGCGGAATGCCAGCATGGCCGCGATTGGGTTCTGTTTCCGCATGTGGAGTTCGCCCAGCAGCATGAAGACCGAGCCTTCATAGGGGAATTCGACAGCCAGCCCTTTCAGCAACTCTTCCGAGGCAGTCAGATTGTCATTGGCCAGCATTTTTTTTATCAGGTCAATTTTTTTCTCAAGATCTGGCTGCACATAGCGGGCTTCGGGTCGCGGGGCCAGCCGCTCCTGGCTTACGCCGGCCGTGTCGCTCTGGGTCGCGAGCAGTGCCACGCCGGCAACGAGCAGGGCGGCAATGGCCCAGGCCGACAACCTGTCAAGTTTATCCATGGGTAAACTCACGGGAGAAGAGCCGATGTGATGTAAAAGGGGCGATATCAGCCAGTATCGCTTTGGGCCTTTTTCCTTTTGATGGCAGATATTGGCTGTTTTTTTTAGTAATAATTACTATCATAATAGACACTAATTTCCGAATGGTCAATAATGATGGTTCTGTAAATAAATAACGACGCAATGACGCAGGCAGTGTCATCAGCAGTAAAGAGTTTTCCATGCTTGTTTACGAATCCGGCTTGCAGATAGTGTTCCAGGAAGCTTCCTGGAAGGCGATCATAGAACACTGCCGGCGAAAATTGCGCGGTGAATACCTGCCGGGCGAGGCCAAGGAAAAAAAGGCCTACGGCCTGCTGGCCGGAGTCCAGATCGATAAGATTCTCGATGTGCGGGCCTGTTTCCCGTTGCTGAAAAATTATCGGTCGCGCCCGCCTTATAAAGAGATCATGGATCAGCTCATGGCCAGCCATGCAGTGCTTTCCGAAACATCCCTGGATAAACGGGGCTGGGTCGCCGACCCGGCTGAGTGGACAGCGGTCATGGAGGAGTGTCGCCGGCGGCAACTGATGCCGTTCGGTGCCTACCATATGCACCGTGTCGCCTGGCCGCACGACCGCAGCCGGGACACACCCACCGAGCTTGATACGATTCTCGGGGCGAAGAGCCGCCAGTTCATGTTCATTGTCTCGATGGTTGATCCGGAGACTCCTGTAATCCGTGCCTTTTTTGAGGGAGACCTGGGAAAAGAGGCGCCGGTCCTCAGGAAATAAAGCCATGCCCCGCGAGATAGAGGAAATACTCGCCGGCACTCCGGCGGTGATTCTGGAGTATACGGATCCGGACATGCACTTTAGGGGCTGGTTCGTGCGGGATGGCTGCAATCACGCCCTCTGCGCCGGCGGCATGCGGGTGCAGCCCGGGCTGACCCGGCAGCATCTGGCCAGGATGGCCCGGAACATGAGCCTGAAGATGCGGCTTGCCGGTCTTGCCGTTGATGGCGCCAAGTGCGGCATTGATTTCGACCCGGGTTCACCAGACAAGGCCGCGGCCATGGCCAGATTCCTGCGGGCTATCAGGCCGTTTATCGAGACCTCCTACTCGATGGGGCCGGATCTGCATGTCGATATGGCGGAACTTGAAAGAATCGCCCGCAGCCAGGGGATACTGTCGGTGAAAATGGCGATTGCCCGCGCCCAGGGCTGGGATTTTCCCTATTACAGTGAACGGGCGGCGATTCTCGATCAATCGGTGTATGGCTCGACTCTCGGCCGCTTGCGGGCCGGGTACGGGGTGGCTGCCGCGGCTTTAGCCGTGCTTGATTTTCTGGGGATTGCGCCAACGCGGGCCACGGTTGTTATTCAGGGCTTTGGCGCGCTCGCCCGGGCTGCCGCCCTTGGTCTGAGCCGGGCCGGGGTCAGGATTGCGGCCGTGGCCGACGTTGAAAAGGCCATGATCGCCCGCCATAGGAAAGGTCTCGACATAGAGTCGTTGAGCCGGAGTGCCTCGTCTTTGCTGCCGACCATGGTTGATGACAGCGCGGTTGTTGGAGCCCGGGAGGCTATCCTGGATATCCCTTGCGATATTTTTATTCCGGCGGCGCTTGAGGATGCCATCACCATGCGGAATGTATCACGGCTGCAGGTGCGGGCCGTGGTGCCCGGCGCCAATCTGGGCGTTGCCTGGCAGGCCGCCGATGCATTGACCAGGCGCGGCGTGCTCGTGTTGCCGGACTTTCTGGCCGGCTGCGGCGGGTCGCTTTCCATGGAAGGGTTGTTCGGCCCCCGGGAGCATCCGGCTCCGGAGATGGTCCTTGGTCACATCACGGCGCGGATGGCCCAGCTTGTGGAAAAAGTCCTGGCACGGGCCAGAGACGAGAATGTCTCGCCGACCGTTGCCGCGTTGCGCTGTTGCCGGGAGATGCCGGACCGGCCAGGGGCGCGGCCTTACGGCGCCTGATTCGGAACCATCAACTGTTGCTCGCGGGGAATCGCATGCCATCCCATCCCATTGACTTCCAGATTCAGGCCGGTGTCTTCTCCACGCCGGAACTGCAGGCGCTTTTTGACGAGCAGCGCCGTTTTGAGCGCTGGCTGGAGTTTGAGGCGGCTTTAGCCGGCGCCCAGGGCGAACTGGGCGTTATTCCGGAGGCAGCGGCCCGAGAGATCCAGGCCAAGGCCAGGCTTGCCTGTCTTGACCTTGGCGCGGTTGCCGCCGGTTACAAGACAAGCCGGAATTCGCTTGTCCCGGTAGCCAGGGCGTTGCGGCTTGCCTGTGCGGAAGGGTACGGCGAATATGTTCACTACGGCGTCACGACGCAGGATGTGCTGGACACCGCCCAGGTCATGGAGCTGCGTGAGGTGCTGCGCATCGTGTATCGCGACCTGCGTGTCTTTGAGAAAATAGTTTGCCAGCTGGCCCGCCGTTATAAAACCACGCCAATGGTCGGCCGGACCCATGGCCAGCAGGCGCTGCCCATTACCTTTGGGCTGAAGGCTGCGGTGTGGCTTGCTGAGATTCGACGTCACCTGGAGCGGCTGCAGGCCATGCAGCCCCGGGTTCTGGTCGGCCAGCTTGGCGGCGCGGTCGGCACCCTGGCCGCCTTGGGTCCCAAGGCCCGGCAGGTGGCGGCCGCGACGCTAGCCCGCCTTGGTCTGCGCCATTCGCCGGTCGCCTGGCATACGGCCCGCGATACCGTTGTTGAAGTCGCTTCATTTTTTGCTATGCTGACCGCGACCCTGGAAAAGATCGCCAATGAGATCTATCAGCTGGGCAAGACGGAAATAGCCGAACTGCGTGAGTCGGCGCCGGGCAATGCCATGAGCAGCAGCGCCATGCCGCATAAGCAGAACCCGGTTCTCTGCCAGCGGATCGCGGTGCTGGCT
Organism: Deltaproteobacteria bacterium RIFOXYD12_FULL_57_12; assembly: GCA_001799275.1. Classification (GTDB taxonomy): domain Bacteria; phylum Desulfobacterota; class Desulfobulbia; order Desulfobulbales; family BM004; genus YD12-FULL-57-12. Next base: position 56,890 of record MGTE01000092.1, on the reverse strand, counting down.
CGGCATGTCAGGGCGCTTACCGGGCTGGTGGTCGACGGCATGGCGCACGAACATGAACGAGATGCGCGCTGCCTCTGGTCGGAATGGCTGGCCATGCCTCAGATATCTATTTACACGGGCACGGCCCTTCAGTATCTTGTCCGGGTCATGGACGGGCTTGTGGTCCAGGAAGAGAACATGTTGCGGAATCTCCATCTGCACCGTGAGATGGTGGTCTCGGAATGGCTGCTTTTCAGGTTGGCCGCCGAGCTTGGGAAAATGCGGGCACAGGAGAAGCTGCATGCCCTTATCCGGCGGGCAGAAGAGGCCCATCTGCCGCTCAGGGAGATTCTGATCGGGGATGAGGAGATCGGACCGCTTCTTGCCGCTGCTGACCTGGAATATCTTGATCATCCGGAGCGTTATGTCGGATTAGCGGCGGAAATCGTCGAGGAGACGCTCCAGGAGATTGAGGCAAAGCAGCAGAACGATTTTGAGGTCTATTAGCAGATGAGTATTGCCTGCACGGATGGTCTGGCAAGTCATATTGTGGACTCGCGGTTCTTTGGCGCCTCCTATGCTACCGATGAGGCGCGGCGGGTGTTCTGCGACCTGCGCCGCTTGCAGCGCTGGCTTGATGTTGAGGTCGCGCTGGCTGAATGTCAGGCCGAGCTGGGGATGATCCCGGCGGCGGCCGCCGCCGAACTGGCGGCATGCGCCCGGCTGCCCAACCTGGATCTTGCCGAAATCAGGCGGGATATCGCCAGGACCTGCCATTCACTGCTGCCGCTCTTGGACGCCTGGCAGCGGGTCGCTTCGCCAGCGGCCGGCCGCTTCATCCACTTCGGCGCCACCACCCAGGACATCGAGGACACGGCCCAGTGTCTTGAGATCCGTGATGTGATCGCCATTGTTAGGCGTGATCTGCGGAGTATTGCCGCTGAACTGATCCGGATTGTCGAGCAGCATGGTAGCCTGGTGATGATTGGCCGTACCCATGGCCAGCATGCCCTGCCGACCCTTTTCGGCCTGAAGGCGGCGACCTGGCTGGACGAGCTGCTGCGGAACATGAGCCGGCTCGAAGCATGCGCGGACCAGACCCTGGTCAGTCAGCTTTTCGGCGGGGTGGGCACCATGGATGCGTTCGGCCCTGGCGGGCTGGAACTTCTGCGGCGCTTTTCCCACAGGCTGGGCCTTGCCGAGCCGCTTGTCGGCTGGCATTCCAGCCGCGACCGCTTGGCTGAACTCCTGGCAACCATGGCCATCCTGGCCGGGGGTTTAGCCAGAATCGCCAATGAGATTTATCAACTGGCCAGAAACGAGATTCACGAGCTTGAGGAACCGTTTCACGCCGGCAAGATCGGCAGCAGCACCATGCCCCATAAACGCAACCCGGAACTCTGCGAACAGGTGGTGGTGCTGGCCAGGCTGATCAAGGCAAACGCCGGTCTGGGGTTTGATGGCCTGATCAGCGAACACGAACGGGATTACCGGGCCGTGCGTCTTGAGTGGGTCTCGGTCACGGATTCGTCCTTGTTCCTCTGCGCCGCAACCGGGATGATGAAGACAATTCTCGTCGACCTCCGGGTCCGCGGGGATGCCATGTTGCAGAATGTCCAGGAGTCCGCCAATCTACTTTCAACGGAGGCGCTGATGTTTTTGATTGGTGAAAAAATTGGCAAGCAGGCCGCCCACCAACTGCTCTATGAGGTCTCCATGCAGGCGCATGATACAAATACAAAAAACTCACTGCTGGATCTCCTGCTGGCTGATGATCGCGTCATGGCGCATTTTTCAGCGGACGAGCTGCTGAAGGCCATTGATCCGGCCAGCCATGTCGGTCTGGCTACGACCCTGGCTACCCGGGTTGTGGCGGCCGGCCGTCGGCAGCTGGCGGAAGGACCAGCCGCGCCCGAGGTTCCGGCGCCATGCCCGCTGGCCAATGCGCAGGGCAAGTGTGACCTACAGGATAGGAGGCTCGCCTAGTATGGTGCAGGATGTCATGCTGTATGGGTGGGCGGTCGTGCTCGGCGCCCTGCACGCCTTCGAGCCGGGGCACGGCAAGACGATCATTGCCGCCTACATGATCGGCTCCCGCGGCCGGGCGGTGGACGGGATTCTCCTGGGGTTGGTCGTCACCTTTACTCATACCTTCAGCGTCATTATCCTGGGGATTATCGCCCGCCTTCTTTCGCACAACTATACCGAGCAGCAGTTGCACGGCTGGCTGGGGCTTTTTTCCGCCCTGCTGATTCTGGCGGTCGGCCTCTGGCTGCTGTATCAGAGACT
>MGTE01000092.1:52272-54612 GCA_001799275.1 Deltaproteobacteria bacterium RIFOXYD12_FULL_57_12 | reverse complement strand
GGGGGGCAAGCACGGCCATCTGCACCTGTTCGGCCATGTGCACCACCACCATACGGCGCATGGGCACGGTGAAGAGATGCCCCGGGCGGCCGCGCATACCCATGCGCACGGCGCCGATCATGACGGTCACGACCACGGCCATGTCCACGATCACCATGCCCATACGCACGGCCCCGGCCATGACCACGGGCCATCGCCCGGCCCCGCGCAGGCGGCGCCCGGGCCGGTTCCTGCCAGCGGGCATGACACGTGGAACCTGCTGCTGCTGGGCATCTCGGGCGGTCTGGTTCCCTGTCCGGCCGGCATTGCCACCCTGCTTGCGGCCGTTGCCGCCGGCCGCATTGCCCAGGGGCTTACCGTGGTTATCTTCTTCAGCCTTGGGCTCGGCCTGGTGATGATGGCCATCGGCGTTGTCCTGTCCCAGGCGGGCCGTTTAGCCAGCCGGATAGACAGCAACCAGGAATTCGGCCGGCGGATCGCTATCCTGAGCGCCTTCATCATCACCGGCCTCGGGGCGGTCACCCTGTTTCATTCCGTGAAGACCCTTTGGTTTTGAGCTGTCATTTTTTGCATATTTTCTCCGCTGGCCCGCCTCCAGCTTTCGACAAAAAAGTTGACGCGACAAGTGCGCTCCGTTATCTTCTTCGTGTTACGATTTTTTGTTTCGTCGCACGATGAGGCGCAACATGCTGCGCCACGGAGGACAGATACCCATGCACATGGCCGATGCATTACTCTCGCCGGCGGTCGGGGGGGCCATGTGGGCCGCCACGGCCGGCACGACTTTTTACTGTTCCAGGAAGCTCGGTCAGGAGCTTGACGACAGCAAAATCCCCCTGATGGGGGTGCTGGGCGCTTTTGTCTTTGCGGCCCAGATGATCAATTTCACCATTCCCGGCACCGGCTCCAGCGGCCATCTCGGCGGCGGCCTTCTGCTGGCGGTTTTACTCGGGCCGCATGCCGCCTTTCTGGTTATTGCCTCCGTGCTTACCGTGCAGGCCCTTTTTTTTGCCGACGGCGGCCTCCTGGCCCTGGGCAGCAATATTTTTAACCTGGGCGTCTTCCCCTGTTTTCTGGCCTATCCGTTGATTTTTAAGAAAATTGTCGCCGACTGCCCGAGCCGCGGGAAGCTGCTCGCCGGCTCCCTGGTCGCGGCAGTGGTTAGTTTGCAGCTGGGTTCCCTGGCCGTTGTTGTGCAGACTACGCTGTCGGGCATTGCTGAGTTGCCCTTTGCCGTCTTCATCCTGCTGATGCAGCCGATTCATCTGGCGATCGGGCTGGTCGAAGGACTTGCCACCGCAGCGGTGATTTCCTTTCTCTGGCAGGCCCGGCCCGAGCTGCTCGCCCCGCCGGTTTGCGGGGCGCCAGCCGGCAAGCACGGCATGCGGCCGATTCTGGGCGGCCTGCTGGCCGCGGCTTTACTCATTGGCGGCGTCTTCTCATGGTTTGCCTCCGAGCGGCCGGACGGCCTGGAATGGTCCATGGCCAAGACCAGCGGTGGTCGGGAGGTCGAAGGGCCGGCAAGCGATCTGCACCGCTCCCTGGCCAGACTGCAGGAAAAGACCGCGCTGCTGCCTGATTACGCCTTCAAGAAGGGGCCGGAGAACAAGGAGGGGCCCGGAACCTGGGGTAGCCCCAAGGCAGAAACTACGGTGGCCGGGGTGGTCGGCGGTATGCTGATCCTGCTCGCCGTGGTTCTCGGCGGCCTGCTGCTGAAAAAGAAGCAGAAGATGTCCCGGGTCGATTAGCCCCTTATCCCCGCGCGGAGCTTTTTAAAATAGCCATGCCCCGAATCGATGCAGGTTTCTATGATATCGGCCGCCTAGACACCCTGGCCAGCCAGGATACCTTTGTGCATCGTCTCGATCCCCGCGCCAAGGTCCTCGTTACTCTTGTCTTTGTGGTGACGGTCATCTCGGCCGACAAGTATGCGGTTTCCCAGTTGCTGCCCTTTTTCCTTTTCCCGATTCTGCTGATTGTCCTGGGGAATCTGCCATTTTTCTATTTCGTGCGGAAATTGCTGATGCTGTTGCCTTTTGTCCTGTTTGTCGGGATGTTCAATCCGTTTTTCGATCGGGCGGTCATGCTGCAGTTCGGCACGGTTTCGGTCAGCGGCGGCTGGCTTTCGTTTCTCTCCATCCTGCTGCGGTTTGCGCTTTCGGTCAGCGCGGCCTTCATCCTGATCGCCACCACCGGCTTTACCGCCGTCTGTATGGCCCTGGAGAAGCTGGGTGCGCCAAAAGTCTTCACGGTGCAGCTTCTTTTTCTGTACAGGTACACCTTTGTTCTTTTCGACGAGGGGGTCCGCATGGTCCGAGCCCGGGCCTTGCGGAGTTTCGG
>MGTE01000092.1:48887-52266 GCA_001799275.1 Deltaproteobacteria bacterium RIFOXYD12_FULL_57_12 | reverse complement strand
GGGGACCGGTATCCGGGTTTTCGGCCAGTTGGCCGGCAACCTGCTGCTGCGGACCCTGGACCGGGCGCAGCGCATCCACATGGCCATGCAGTGCCGTGGCTTTCGCGGCGAGATTCGTCTGCAGCGCCGTCTGACCTTCGGCTGGCCGGAATTTTTTTATCTGACCGGCAGCGTGTTGGTTTTTGTCCTGCTGCGGCTGGTGAATCTCTCGCAACTGGTCGGCAATATTTTTCTGGAGTTGCTCTGATGAGCCATCATATCGTGGAAGTCCGGGATCTGAAGTTCACCTATCCCGACCAGACTCAGGCCCTGCAGGGGATTTCCTTCCTGATCCGCCACGGCGAATCCGTGGCTGTGGTCGGTGCTAATGGCGCCGGCAAATCGACACTTCTCCAGCATTTGAACGGCTATCTCGTGCCGACCGCCGGCCAGGTCAGGATCGGCGATGTGCCGCTCACCCCGAAGACCATACAGGAGGTGCGGCGCACGGTCGGCATGGTTTTTCAGGACCCCGACGACCAGTTGTTCATGGCCACGGTTTACGACGATGTCGCCTTTGGCCCGCTCAATCTCGATCTGCCGTCCGAAGAAGTTGAACTGCGGGTCGAGCAGGCCCTGGCTACTGTTGACGCCCTGCATCTTAAGAAACGGCCGCCTTACCGGTTGTCCGGTGGCCAGAAAAGACGGGTCGCCATTGCCACGGTGCTCTCCATGCTGCCGGATATTTTGGTCCTGGACGAACCGAGCTCCGGCCTTGATCCACGGGCCAGACGACAGCTCATTACCCTGCTGCAATCATTCAAGCACACCAAAATCATCGCCACTCACGATCTCGATCTGGTGCTCGATCTCTGCGAACGGACCATTGTCATCCATCAGGGGCTGGTCAAGGCCGACGGCCCGACCGCAGAAATTTTCAGCGATCCTGTTCTGTTGGCTGAAAGTCATCTGGAAAAGCCGCTACGCATGCAGGGCTGCCCGGTCTGCGGCTGAGTGGGGAGGGGGCGCGGCTGGGATGAGCCATGTGGGGGGGAAGAAGAGAGAGGATGATTTCCTTTTGCCCCGAATGGCCGGGATTACGGGGGAGAGCTAGCCGGCACGCAGCTTTTTGGCACGACCGGTTGGGCGCCTTGCTGGACGTGCTGCGGTCTCGACGAGTCGGCCACTGGCATACTTGTGAACGATACTGGCAATCAGTGTCTGATAGGGCATGCCTTCTTCGGCTGCCTTCATTTGGATATCTTCCAGATCCCGGGAAGAGAGCCGGATATTGATGCGTTTATCTTTGGTGAGGGTGGCAGCAGCGCTTGCGGCATAACGGGCGATCTCGTCGTCAAGATCAGCCACCGACTCCCACTCTCCGCTCTCATACGAGGACAAGATGTCGTCCTCATATTTCATGTCGGCAGTTTTCATTTTTCTACTCATTGCTCTTCCCCCTGTTTTTTGTTCATGGCCTGGTTAGTGCCTCTTCGCTCAACCCGCGGACCGTCAAAGCAAAACGTGTCCGTCCTTTCTTGCTCGGGCAGCACAAGGCGTCTCTATCCCCGTATTCCAGGGTGTCGGCTTCGATTCGACGGTCAATGATGCTCACAGATGCTATCGACCTTCGCCCTTTTCCGCCCACCTGGATAAAAGGGATTTGTTCGTATCCCGTGCCTCGTCGTAGAAATACCGTTAGAAAGGTTGTATGGTTGTTTTCGCATGCACCGGGACGACCGGGCTGGTCATGGCATACGCCCTCGATGTTGTATGCAATGGCCAAGTCAATGGCACCATCACCATCGAGGTCTCCCTCTGCAACATCTCTATACCTGCAGTATTCCGCGCCCCTAATCTCGGTTGCGTGCTTCTTTATGGCCGCCTTGGCCTGGACCGGCAACTCCCGACACTGCGGTTCTGAAGCCCCAATACCATTTGAGAACCATAGTACGCAAAGGGCGACTACAAAAGCCGTGGCAGTAAATGTTTTCATTTTCAATTACCTAGCACTAGCACTAACAAATCATTGACCCGCCGTCGGCCAGTCCTACACTTGGGCCAGAATCACCACGTAGTTCTTGCCGTACTTCTTGGCGCACTTCGGACAGGTTGTGTAAAAAAAATAAAGCTTGTGGATGTTCTTCCCCTTGTCCCGTACGTAATCCTTCATCTTCGTGATCCACTGGCGCATGTTCCGGTAGGGGCCCTCGAATACCTTTGAGAGGAATGCCCCGGAGATGGTCGCCATGTTCGCGCCGGCAATTTCGCGGGTTACCTCGATATACACATCACCGCACCGAAGTTCAAGGGGATGTGCAGGCAACTGGTCACGCGGTCCTTCACGAACAGTCGGTTGTTCCAGGTGAATTCGGTTTCGTCCCATGGTTGCGGTGCGAATCGCGGGCAACATTCATCCTGATCGTATGGGCTCATCGTCGTTTCTCCTTTGTTCTATGGTCAACCTAACATTCGTCAATTTCCTTCATCAAATCGATAACAGGCGGCATTTCCGGATGTCAAGCAATATAGCTGCCAGGGTTTGGCCGGCATCGTAGCACAATTCACTTTGAGGTTGACATGAACGATCCCTTTGCTTAATCGTGTTCCCACGAGACGGGTAAATCCTGTTATGTGCCTGAGGCGTTCCCTCCCATCGGTTGGCTAGAGCCTTAGGATCATCGGCATAGCAGGTCCGTCTTTTTTTTGCTTACGGCAGGTATTCAGTCTCATAGGCGATCTTCGCGCCGATCTCCCCTGTACCATTGATAATCTCTTTCAACTCGGCATGCTTGGCCATTTCCCGGGCAAACCGCTTGCTCGGTAGTGTTATCGCTGATCCGCTTACTCCAAAGCTCTCTCCGATTTTTTTAAGCAGTGCTCGACGATAAAGACTGCTTCAGTCTTCTTCACTCAACTGATAGCAAGGCGCCCATCCAGATGTCAAGTAATATAGTTGCCAGGATATTGTTGTCAGGGAACACACTGGTTGGCCGCTACGGCGTCCCGGTGAGGCTGAGGAATGACCATGCTGGTTGACACGCGGTAGCCGCGAGGCCGCGTAACGTCCAAGAAAGACCCAGCAGACCAGCTTGAATCAGCGCCCCACTCTACCTTTTTCTTCCATCATTTCATTACAGAGATGTAACTTGCCGTGGGGCCGTGAATCGTGCCAATATGCCGGTCAGTTTCAATGATTTTTTCAGGGTCGGTTCACGGCCCGTCTTAGCTGCCGGGAGGATCGAAGTGAGAGGAATCATACTTTTCTGTATCTGCTGTACCTGCGTTGTTTTTGCCCGGCCGGCCCTTGCCGGCGATTGTTGGCAGAGCGAGGTATCCCACGTGGCTGGCGGGGCGGCGCTGGCCGGGGCGGTCACCGCTGGAGCCGACCGATACTGGC
>MGTE01000092.1:38417-48875 GCA_001799275.1 Deltaproteobacteria bacterium RIFOXYD12_FULL_57_12 | reverse complement strand
GGTTTTGCTGCGAGCACTGCCGCTGTCGTAGCTACGGAGGGGCGGGAGTGGGCCTTGGGCGAAAAGTTTTCGAGCGCAATGCTGGACGTGGCTTCGCATACGATTGGCGCGGCCCTAGGCTCCTTCGTAACTGATAAGTATATCCTGATGCCGGTGGTGCGGGTAGACCGGTCCAATAATGTCACTGTCGGTTTTCTTTTGCAGGCCGGGTTTTGATTTTAATCGAGTAACCCGGCCGGCCCGGCCAGCTTATGGCCGGTGAACTGACTGGACCAGCAATAAAGTTCCTGGCCTGCATATTTCCTGACTCCGTGACACTTGCTATTGATTGCTGGTTGCCGAAATTCTTTTCTTCCGGTGCGACCGATAAGCGCGGTGATTCCGGCGCGGAATCCATCCCACAAGCTCAATGGCCATTTCTGTGTCGAATTCTCTCAGTGGTAAGTTGAACTGATTTGGTGTCCACCAGAACTCGTCATAAGCCACACGTCATCGCCGCTACATCGACCCCAACAGATACCAGTCCGGAACACCCCAGACGTTCTTGTGCAACTCGACGATCTCATCACCCGGATAGACCACCAGCCCGACGTGCGCCGCTTTCGGATGCTTGGCAAGAAACGTCACCACGCTCCTGCCGTCGGAGCTGGTCACCCGCATTGCAAGCTCGATTTTCATGGTAGCGAGAGCCTGAAATGAACGGCCACCGCCAAATTAAATGTGCGAAAGATTATTGACGCTACCCTCCTGCCGAACTATTGAGTAATCTCTTGATGGTTGCCGCCACACTTTCAGAAAACCGGTGGCTGCTCAACCTGGATGACCATGCCTCGAATAGCGATATTTTGCTGGTGATCTTGTCCATGGGGGCGCCTCAACCCGTTCTGCCGGCAGGAAAAGACGGCAACACAAGCCTAGACTTTTCCCAAGCCGTTCATATATAATGCCGCAGCATATTTTTTGAGTGGAGGCACTTCCCAGTGAGAATCATGATCGTCGGCGCCGGCCAGGTGGGCTATCACCTGAGCAAAAAATTTTCCATGGAAGGCCAGGAAGTCGTCCTGGTGGACCGGGACGAATCCAAGCTCCGTCGTCTGGAACGGGAACTGAACATCATGACCGTGCACGGTAGCGGCGCCTCGGCGCGTACCCTGGAAGAAGCGGGCATCGATAAATCCGACCTCTTCATCGCGGTCACGGACAGCGATGAGGTAAATCTCGTGGCCTGCATCCTCTCTCGGCAGTATCAGGTGAAGAAACGAATCGCTCGGGTACGCAGCGATGACTTCCTGTCCCCGGGGTCGCCACTCAATGAACAGGCCCTGGGAGTTGATCTGCTCATCAGCCCGGATCGGGCCATGACCGATGAGATCATCCAGTTGAGCAATGTCTCCGAGGCCTTTGACGTGGTGGAATTCGCCGACGGCCACGTGCTCCTGCTCGGCTATGTGGTTCAGCCCAACAATCCCTGCGCCGGTCTCTCGCTCAAGCAGCTCAAAAAACTGCGGGGCAGCTACCGTTTCCTGGTGGTGGCCATCATCAGGCAGGGCACGCCCATCATCCCCCGAGGCGACGACCGCATCGAGGTACATGACAAGATTTACCTGATGGTCCGGCGAGAGGACATCCCGGCGGTCGAGGAATTGTTCAACCTGTCCAGCCGCAAACCCGATTTGGTTTTCATTATCGGTGGCGGCAACATCGGCTACATGGTGGCCCGACGACTTGAAGAAAAAGGCATCGACGTCCGTCTGGTGGAAGAAGATCCAGACCACTGCGAAATCCTCGCCAAACAGCTGGAACACACCCTGGTGCTGAATTTTGACGGTCTGGAGTCCAATGTCCTTTTAGAAGAAGGCATAGACCGGGCTGACCTGGTGATTTCGGTGACCGACAGCGACACCACCAACATCCTTTCCAGCCTGCTGGCCAAACACCACGGCGCCAAAAAGTGCATCACCAAGATAACCCGGCCGGACTTCATCCCGCTGCTCGGTAAGCTGGGAATCGATGTAGCCCTGAGTCCCCGGCAGGTGGCGGCCGACATGATCCTGCGCTTCGTGCGCCGGGGCGCTATCGTTTCCGTGGCCACCCTGTTGGCCAGCGATGCCGAGGTTATCGAACTAAAGGTGCCTGACCATCAACGCTTCAGGGATGCGCCCCTCAAGGCCCTGGCCTTTCCGCATGGTGCCATTGTCGGTGCTATCGTCAGGGATAGCCAGGTATTCATCCCCTCCGGGGAAACCACGCTGCAGCCCGGTGACAACCTGATCATTTTTTTCACCAAGGACGCTATCCATCATGTGGAATCCTTTTTTGCGGTAGATTGATTTCTCCACGGCATCGTTGGGCCGGCTCAAGAGAGACAGCGAGACACTAGGACACCAAGCAGACAATGCGCACCGGCGAAGTATTGAATATCCTGGGGAAGCTGCTAATCCTGCTTTCCCTTTTCCTGCTGACTCCGATCCCCTTCAGCCTCTATTACCAGGACGGCATGGCAGTGACGTTTCTGTTCTGCTCGCTCTGCGGTGCCATCCTGGGCGGGCTGCTGGTGGCGATTTTTGTTTCGGAAAAGGAACTGGGCTACCGGGACGGCTTCGCCGTAGTGGTCTTCAGCTGGCTGGCCCTTGCTTTGCTGGGCGCCATGCCCTTTTATCTTTCCGGACAGATGCCTTCCTTTGCGGACTGCTTTTTTGAATCCATGTCCGGCTTTACCACCACCGGTTCCACCATCCTCAGCCAGGTGGAGGTGCTGCCCAAGAGCGTTCTTTTCTGGCGGGCTCTGACTCACTGGCTGGGCGGTATGGGAATCATCGTTCTCACCCTGGCCATCCTCCCCCTGCTGGGCGTCGGCGGCATGCAACTCTTCCAGGCCGAGATGCCCGGCCCCACCAAGGACCGTCTGGCGCCGCGCATTCAGGACACGGCCCGCATCCTCTGGAGCGTCTACGTGCTCTTCACCCTGCTGGAGATTCTGTTGCTCCTGCTGGGCGGAATGGATTTCTTCGATGCGACCTGCCACTCTTTCGCCACGCTGGCCACCGGCGGTTTTTCCACCCATACCGCCAGTGTGGCCCATTTCGATTCCCTGTACATCGAGGCCGTCATCATTGTCTTCATGTTTCTGGCCGGCGTCAACTTCTCACTGCACTATCACGGCCTGCGCGGCCGTCTGTCTAGCTACTGGCAGAGCGAGGAGTTCCGTTTCTATCTGGCGCTGATCGTCATGGCGGTGCTCATTGTCACGGCAGCCAATTTTTTCGCGCGTACCTATGATTCAACCGGCGAAAACCTGCGAACCGCTTCTTTTCAGGTTGTCTCGATCATTACCACTACCGGGTTCGGCACCGCCGATTTTGACCAATGGCCGCCCATCTGCAAGATCCTCCTGGTTTCGCTCATGTTCATCGGCGGTTGCGCCGGTTCCACCGGCGGCGGCATCAAGCAGGTCAGGGTGCTGCTTTTCTTCAAATACGCCAGACTGCAACTCCGCCATCTTGTGCATCCCCAGGCAGTGGGCGCCATCAAGCTCGGTAAGGTCAAGGTGCCCAAGGAGGTCCTCATCTCCATCCTCGGCTTTTTTGGCCTCTACATCGCGGTGATCCTGCTTGCCACCCTCGTGGTCACCGGTCTCGGTGTCGACATTGTCACCGGCGGCACAGCGGTGATCGCTACTCTGAACAATATCGGGCCGGGTCTGCACCTGGTGGGACCGGTCCAGCACTATGGCCATTTGCCGGCCACCGTCAAGGTGGCGCTCAGCTTTTGTATGCTGGCCGGCCGCCTGGAACTGTACACGGTGGCAGTTCTCTTCACCTCGGACTACTGGCGCATGGCTCGCAAGCCGAAACTGCGCTGGCAGGGGGATAAATTCTCCGCTGTGCGTGAAAACAAGGAGTGACGTCGCAGTAAGTAGCCCTGTTTTGTCGTCTATTTTTTCACAAAGAGATAAACCGCCAGGCCGACCAGGATGCCGGCGAATATCTTCTTGAAGCTTTCGGTGGGTACCTGTTGGATCAAACGGGCGCCGACCTGGGCGCCGATGGCGCCGCCGATGCCGAGCAGCAGGCCGTAGCGGTAATCGACGTTGGCCAGTTTGTTGTGGGCGATGAGCGCCGAGACCGAAATGATCAGGATGCCGAGAAAGGAGGTGCCCACTGCCTTCTGCGCGGAAAAGCCCAGGAAGAGCAGGAGGGGGATCATCAGGAAACCGCCGCCCAGGCCGGTGAAGGCGGCGCCCAGGCCGACGGCGACGCCGCTGGCCAGCATGAGCAGGGTCATTTTTGTATCCATGGCGGAATTCCTTTTGATTTTTTTCGGGGATGGGGGGCTTGTTTATTCGCTTCGGTCGGCAGGAACTCCGCGTCGTGCATGCAACGCGTACTGTTCTGCCGTTTATGGATGGGAAAGTCAGGGCATGGCCGGCACCGTGCTGAATCGGCGGCGGACCGTCGCCGTTAGTTCGGGGTCGAGGCTGACAACGGCCCATTCGTCGGTGGCGCGGGCCTCGTGCAGGATCACGCCGTCCGGGGCGACGATCAGGGAGTGGCCGGCAAATTCGGTGTCATTGGTGGTGCCGCAGCGATTGGCAGCGATGACATACATCTGGTTCTCGATGGCCCGGGCTCGCACCAGGGTCTGCCAGTGCGCCTTGCGGGCCATGGGCCACTGGGCGGCGATGACTAACAGCGTGGCCCCTTTTGCCGTCTGGGCACGGGTCAGTTCCGGGAAACGCAGATCAAAGCAGACCAAACAGGCCAGCCTGCCGTGCGCGGTGTCGATCGGTATGAAGCCTTCCCCCGGACTGAAGAAGGTGTCTTCGGCCATGGGCGCGAAAAGCCGCTGTTTGCGGTAGGAGCCCAACTGGCCTTCGGGGCCGGTCACGAATAACGTGTTGTAATATCTGCCGGCTGCCCGTTCGGGCAGGGAGCCAGCCAGGGTTATCCGGTACTCGGCCGCCAACTCGTGCAGTTCCGCAAGGACGGCGGGCGTCTGGCCGGCGATGTCCGGAAGCCTCTCATAGTCGAAGCCCGATGTCCAGAGTTCCGGCAGCACCATCAGGGTCGGCTGTTGGTCGGTGCTCGCCGCCAGTTCGGCAAGCCCGCTTTTAACCGTGCGAAGATTGGCGTCAAGGTCGCCGGCCACGACATCGAATTGCAGAAAGCCGGCCGCTGTCTCGGTTGGAGTTGTAGGCATCTTTATTTTCGGGCGGCCAGGAGTTGCAGAGCCTGGCGGGCCAGCTCTCCGACACTGGTGAGCACCAGGCATCGGTTGTCGTAGTGACGAACTTGCCGCTCGTCGTCAACCAACTGCCGGAGAGGTTGTTCAGCCTCTTTCGTGCCGAGCAGACCCGCGGCCCAGGCGGCCAGCCCTTGCACGGCGGCATCTCTGCTTTCCAGGTAGGCGAGCAGGTAGAAGCCGGCCCGCCAGTTGGTCATGAGTTGCGGCCGCACCCGGGCCAGTCGGCCGACCCCCCAGACTACGCCGCGCTGCAGAGCGGGCAGTTCGAGGAAATTGCCGTCCTCCCGCATATACGAGACCAGGATATGGGCGTATTCCTCGGCGAGGGCGGCATGGCAGGCCATGATTTCGGCCAGGGCCTCGGGCGCGCCCCAGCCGATGCCGCCGGACTCGTCGTTCAGGCTCCACATGAGACGCCGCATCACCACCCTGGCTGTTTCCATGTTTGCGGCGGCCAGGGTGGCAACCGTCTGCCCCATGGCGGTGATCGCATGCCAGCGGATGGTCTCGTTGCCGTGCACGATCCCGGCAAACAGGGGATTGAGTACCGTGGCCGGCGGGAGTTGGGCCAACTCGGCAAGGATTATCTCGATATCATCGGACGCTAGCAACCGCACCAGCCGGCGCTTCAACTCCATGCCCGACATGACTATGTTTCGATAGCAAAGCGCGCCATGTTGTTCTTGATCGGGACGTATTCGCCCACCGGCACGATTTTTTTGTTGAACTGCACGCAGTCAACCAGTACGTTCCAGAGCGCGGTCAGCTCCTGGGTCTCGTTGTCGGTCTCGGGCATAAACTCCACCAGATTTTTTTCGATTGTTATCTTCATGCGTCACCTCCGGCCGCGGCCGCGTTTTTTCCTTTGAGCAGGCGGCCGATCTTCTCGCCCATCTCCACGCACGGCTTGAGGGCCTCGTGATCCGGCACGTTCTTGATCCGGATGGACTCGGCCACCACCTCGATGTTCATCTCTTCCAGGGCAGTGGTCAGGATTTTTACCGCCTCGCCGCTCCAGCCGTAGGAGCCGAAGGCGGCGCCGATCCGGCCTTTGGGCTTCAGCCCCTTCATGTAGGTGATGATGTCGGCCATCTTGGGCAGGATGCCGTTGTTCAGGGTGGGCGAGCCTAAAATGATCGCCCTGGCATCCAGGATTTCGGTCATCACGTCACTGCGGTGATTATTGTGCATGTTCATGAGCCGTGCATGCACGCCTTCTTTGAGCAGCCCGCTGTAAACGGCCTTGGCCATCTTCTCGGTGCTCTGCCACATGGAGTCGTAGATGATCACCGCCTTGTCCCTGCATTGCTGGCTGCTCCATTGCTCGTAGGCGGCCACGATTCTGGCCGGGTTGCTCCGCCAGATCGGTCCGTGGTCCGGGGCGATCATGTCGAATTCCAGGCCCATCTCCTTCACTTTGGCCAGCAGCTTTTGGACGAGCGGCGAGAAAAGCAGCAGGATGTTGGCATAGTACTTGGCTGCGTTGAGCATCAGTTCGCCCGGCTCCAGTTCGTCGTCAAAGCGTTCCGATGTGGCCCAGTGCTGGCCGAAGCCGTCGCTGGAGATAAGCAGTTTGTCCTCGGGGAGATAGGACATCATGCTGTCCGGCCAGTGGAGCATGCGGGTTTCCAGAAAGTGGACCGTTCGCTTGCCGAGGCTGATCGAGTCGCCGGTCTTGACCTCCACTAAAGGCCAGTCCGTTCGGTGGAAGTGCTCGATGAGCGCCTTCCTGCCGGCTGGCGAGCAGAAAATTTTTTCCGGCTTCACCAGGTCGATGATCGCGGGCAGGGAGCCGGAGTGGTCCATTTCCACGTGGTTGACGATCAGATAGTCGATTTTGCCGGGGTCGATCAGCGAGTGGATGTTGTGCAGCAGGTCGCTTTTCAACTCTTTCTTCACCGTGTCGAAAAGGGCAACTTTCTCGTCCAGGACCAGGTAGGCGTTATAGGTGGTTCCTTTGTCGACGGAATAGCCGTGAAAATCGCGGATATTCCAGTCCACCGCGCCGACCCAGTGGATGTCTTTCTTGATTTCCGTGGTTGCCATTAGGGCCTCCTTGTATTGTAGGGGTGGCGGATCAACTCTTCCAGAGGCCGTGCAGATTGCAGTAGGCCCGGCCGGTTGCCTGGGCCGCGGCGATCAGAAAGGTGGCCTCCGGTTTGGCGCCGGGCTTGAGGAACTGCCGGTAGGCGGCATCGCCGGCAACGAGCTCGATCCATTCGATGTAGTGTTTCTCTTCCATGGGATGGGCCACCGAACCGATGGTCACCTTGAAGCCGCCGTCGATCTTTTCAACCACTGGCACGTGTTTTTCCCTGGACGCATCCACGGTGTTTTCCACCTGGAGCTTCATGGGTTCGCCGCAGCAGACCAGTTCGCCTGCCCCCGTATGAACCATTTCCACTATGTTGCCGCACAACCCGCACTTGTAGACTTGCAGTCTCTCAGTCATGGCCGTTCCTCCAGTTTTATTATGCACTCGTTGCGCTTTACCCGTATTGTGAACCCGTTCAATAATTTTCATCCAGCAGTTCGAAATGGGCCTGGACATGGGCACAGGCCGGGCAGATCTCCGGCGCTTCCTCGCCTTGATGGTTGTAGCCGCAGTTGCGGCAGCGCCAGGTAGTCTTTCCCTCGCGTTTGAAGACCTGGCCGGACTCGATGTTGGCGGCGAGCGCCCGATAGCGTTTCTCATGGTATTTCTCGGCCGCGGCAATCGCCAGGAAGACCCCGGCGATTTGGCCGAAGCCTTCCTGGCGGGCGGTCTCGGCAAACTGCGGATACATCTGCGTGTGCTCGTAGTTCTCGCCGCCGGCCGCTTCAGCCAGGTTTTCCAGTGTGGTACCGATCACTCCGGCCGGAAAGGAGGCGGTGATCTCCACCGCACCGCCTTCAAGAAACTTGAAAAGCCGTTTGGCATGCTCTTTTTCATGGTTGGCGGTTTCCTCAAAGATGGCGCTGATCTGGACGTAGCCATCTTTTTTGGCCTGGGCCGCGAAGTAGGTGTAGCGGTTTCTGGCCTGGGATTCTCCGGCAAAAGCGGTAAGCAGATTCCTCTCTGTTTGCGTTCCTCGTAAACTCGCCATCATTGTTCCTCCATGCATTGTTTAATATTCGAAATTTGATTCCGATCGATTTCTGATAGTTAAATATCAAACAGGAATGATTCCCATCTTTAGCAGGATGTGGAATCTATTGCAAGAGAAATGTTGGTTGGTTTTGTCCGAGTCGTTTTTTGGGCGGCAAACAGGGTAACCTGGGCCGCAAGTTCTTCCGGTTGGAAAGGCAGATGGCTGAATATTTTTTTTTCAAGGGCCAGGCATAGTTGAAAATTCCTGTCGATCGCCTCGAGCAGTTGGGGGTTGTTCCGGCCATATCTGCCGAGGATATAGGCAAGCCGGTCGCCAAGGTCAACCACCTGGTCGTGATTCACTCGCTTGTCGGCATAGTAGACGATTTCTTTTTCGGTGAAAGTCCCTTCAGGGCTGTGGTCGCGCAGCACAACGTGTTCGGCCACGATGGTGGCCAGGGCGACTGGCAGATCGTTGGCCAGGCAGATGTCATGCCCCTCGCGGGCATGGTCGCGGCCGTTGTGCAGACAGGCGGTCTTGCCGATGTCATGCAGCAGGGCGCCAGCCACCACCAGTTCCGGGGTGAGATCAAACCCGGTTTGGATCAGGCGGCTGGTTATGAGTTCGGCGATATCGGCCACCAGCAGGGAATGAGCCCGGATGTTTGGCAGCATGCCGTAGCGCGCCATGAGCTGCAGGCAGAAGTCCCGAGACGGGGCTGTTTTTCCGGCTGTCGGGTGGCTATCCATAATCGCGGTTTGCTTCATGGTGAACCCCTGCCATGTGATGCGCTACCTTCAGGACGTTTCGTAGCTAACCAACGGTGATGAATTCGTAAAAATTTCGGGTCGCGCGGATACGCAGAGGGGAAATATCTTTTCACTCTTAATGAGTCGCCTCTGCGAGCTCCGCACCCCTGCGGGATGCAATGATTTTGCGACCTTGTCAACCACCGCCCGCCGGCAAGAGGATGGGCAGGATGGCATCCGTGGGGGACGGTTGATGCGACAAGACAAGCGGTCAGCCGTCGATCCCTCACGCGGCGGACAATTCATGCACCAGGTCGATGAAGAGTTTGGCCTGGGCCGGCGGGGTTTCGGGCAGGATGCCGTGTCCGAGGTTGCACACATGGCCGCGTGCCAGGCGGCCGCCCGCCAGGATTTTTTTAATACGGGCCGCCATCTCTTCCCGGGGCAGGAGCAAGGCGCAGGGGTCCAGATTGCCCTGCAGCGCCACCGCGTCGCCGACCTGGCGGGCCGCATCGGCAATGTCGATCCGCCAGTCCAGGCCAAGCACATCGGCTCCCGAGGATTTGGACTGCGCAAGCAGCGTGGCGCCGTTATTGGCAAAGTAGATGATCGGGATGTCGGTTACCTGCCGCAGGTCGGCAATGATCGACTGGACATAGGGTAAGGCGTATTGGGCAAAATCGTCTGGCCCGAGGATGCCGGCCCAGGAGTCGAAGATCTGCAGGGCCTGGGCGCCGGCAACGGCCTGGGCCTTGAGATAGCGGCTGGTGCAGGCCGTGATCTTGTCGAGCAGCCGGCAATAAAGTTCCGGGGCGGTGTACATCATCTTCTTGGTTTCGAAGAAGAATTTTGACGAGCCGCCTTCAATCAGATAGGTGGCCAGGGTAAAGGGCGCGCCGGCAAAGCCGATGAGCGGCACCTTGTTCGCCAGCTCCCGGCGGAGCAGACGGATGGTATTCAGGACAAAGGCAAGATCCGCCTCCGGGTCGGGGATACGCAAACGGTCCACCGCGGCAGCGGTGCGCACCGGGTCGGGAAAAACCGGGCCGCGTTTTTCGTGGAATTCCAGGACAAGACCCATGGCCTCCAGGGGGATCAGAATATCGGAAAAAAGAATGGCGGCATCAACCCCCAGGATGTCGACGGGTTGCAGGGTGACCTCGCAGGCCAGTTCCGGATTCTTGCAGAGTTCTAAAAAAGTGACGGTGCCGCGCACCCGCTGATAGTCGGGGAGGTAGCGGCCGGCCTGCCGCATCATCCAGACCGGGGTGTAGTCGACTTTTTCGCCCCGGCAGGCCTTGAGAAAGGTATTGTTCATGAGGCAATCCTTTAGGTTATGGGTTTGTTTTCTTAGGGACGCGGAAAATACTAATATACCATCACGCATCCCGTCT
>MGTE01000092.1:35878-38403 GCA_001799275.1 Deltaproteobacteria bacterium RIFOXYD12_FULL_57_12 | reverse complement strand
TTGGGGCCACCTTTGGCCGCGCCTCAATCGCAAAATCCTCGACGTAGCGCTGCTATGCCTGCGGTTTTACTCAATCGGCCCAGCCAAATCTGACCCCAATCCGGGCGCGATCCAGGTATCTTACTATTTTCCGAGTCCCTTGGGCGGCGGGCAGTAGGCGCAGAAGGGTTCCTCGGCCAGGTAGTCGCCGGTCATGGCATAGGCCCGCGCCCGGCAGCCGCCGCAGACATTCAGATATTCGCAGCGACCGCAGCTGCCCTTGTAGGACTTGAAGTCCCGGAGTTCTCGGAAAAGAGGCGAATTCTCCCAGATATCCTTAAATGTCTGTTGGCGGATATTGCCGGCGGCCTTGGGGAAATAGCTGCAGGGCAATACCTCGCCGTCCACGTCGATCAGGCAGATAAGCTGGCCGGCTAGGCAACCCTTGGCGCCGCCGGTGGAAAACTTGAGCGACCGCCGTTTGAATTTCTCCTTATCCTCCTTGGATTTCTGCAGGATGATCCGGTAGTAGTGGGGCGCGCAGGTCGGCCGCACCAAAAGCTCGTCCTCCTCTTTTTCCATGCGGTAGTGCCACTCCAGTATCTCCTCGTAAACATCCCGGGGGATTAGCTCATCCATGATATCATGGCCACGGCCGGTGGGCACGATCATGAACATGTACCAGGCAGTTGCCCCCAGTTCCTTGGCCAACTTGTAGATATTGGGGATGTCGGCGCGGTTGCGCACGGTGAACGACGAGTTGATCAGAAAGGGGATGCCATGCTGCTTGAACAAGGTGGCGGCCTGGATGGTGCCGGTAAAGGCGCCGGGTTGGTTGCGGAAATTGTCGTGGATTTCCGGGGTGGAGCCGTCCAAACTTAAAGAGACCATGCGGATGCCGGCTGTCTTGATTTTTTCGCAGATGTCGCCGGTAACCAGGGTGCCGTTGGTGGCCAGGCACATGCGCAGGCCGCGGTCGGTCCCGTAGCGGGCAATGTCGAAGACATCGCGGCGGAGCAAGGGCTCGCCGCCGGAGAGAACCACCACTGGCTTGGCATAGGAACTGATGTCGTCCAGCACCCGGGTTGCCTCTGAGAAGGAGAAGTCGGGATGGCCCGTTGCTTCCAACTGCGAGGATGACCGGCAATGGACACAGCCGAGATTGCACCGCCTGGTGATTTCCCAGGCAATCCACTTTACTTCGAATTCCATCTGCACTCCTTATGATGAGTTGCCAAGGCGCGATGTTGCCCGGCGTTACCGTGTAAACCCAGTACTATATTGTTTTCCCCCGGCCCGGTCAATCCCGGAAAGCGCAAAAAAAGCCGGTTGCCGTCCTTTTCGCTTATCCTCACAGCCAACGGTTGCACCATGATAAATTTGCTGAGCGGTCGCGAATAGACTTGCATTCGAGTCGGCTATATGGGAGATTTTGAGTTGATGCAAGGCAGAGGCGATAGGGTGTGCCGGAGCGATTTTTCGGAATAATTTCGGAACAGGGAGGCGGCCTATGAAAGACATCAAGCGGATTCTGGTGCCGGTGGATTTTTCCGACAACTCGAAAAAAATTATCAATGCAGCACAGTTCCTGGCCGAGAAGTGCGGGGCGCAGATGTCAGCGGTTTTTGTCGTGCAGAGTATCGAAGATTACTCCGGTTTCTTTGTACCCCACATGCCCATGGCCCAGTTCGAGGAAGAGATGGTGCGGGCGGCGGAGAAGAAGATGGAGAGCTTCCTGCAGGATCAACCGTCGACAGCGGCAAAGGTTATGCTGGGCGATGTTGCCGAGCAGATTATTGACTATGCCGCCCGCGAGAAGATTGATCTCATTGTTATGGGGACGCACGGCTACAAGGGGCTCGAGAAGATCATGTTCGGCAGTGTCGCCGAAAAGGTGGTCAAGTCGGCGCCCTGCCCGGTCATGACCATCAACCCCTATACTGGCCTGAATTGATCAGGCGGGCGTTGCTTGGCGTATTTTATAAGAAGACGCCGGTGAGAGTGGGGCTTTGCGCGTTCAAAGGCAGGTTTCTGTCGCCGGCCCTTGCGTGATGGAATTTCAGGGTCGGCTGACCACGGCCAGGAGGATGCCCTGTTCCGCGGGTGTGGAGGTTTTGAATCGGTCGGTCGTTTTTTCCTGCGCAAGATGGCGGAAGAGTGCATCGGCTGAGACTTCCGGCAGTCGGTAGAAGGTCAGCAGGCGACCACCTGTTCGGCCGGCGGGGAAGTATTCGGTCAGGGCCTTCCGCCAGGCGCCTACGGCTTCGGCCGCCATGGGCGGCGGGCTGACTGCGGCATCTCGCAGGCACGCCGTGATGTCGGCTAGGTTGCCTTCCGCCGCTCGGCGGAAGGCTGTGCGTCTAGCCAGGAAGTCATCGTCAGAGCAGCTTGCTATTGGGAGGGAGTCCAGGGCTGGCAGGGCCAGGGCCAGGAGTTTGACCGGCGGTTTTTTTGTCAGCTTTTCGCCGGCGTCGAACAGGGCCTCGGCCACATCCTGGCGGGCCGTGCTCAGGATGGCTGGTTTCGTCGCCGACTGGTCGGCGAGA
>MGTE01000092.1:31891-35869 GCA_001799275.1 Deltaproteobacteria bacterium RIFOXYD12_FULL_57_12 | reverse complement strand
CCACAAGGCGCTGGCGGTCGAGGCCTGCCGGTGGGGCTTTGAGTTCCGAGGTCCGGATGCCGGCGGTGGGCAGCGCCGCGAACTCCGCAAAGATCAGGGCAGCTTCATCCTGTATTATTTCGTTTTCTTCGGCGAGCAGCGGGCCCTTGAGAGTCTCAAACAGGACCTGCTTCTGGGTGGAGAGGTCGGCGAGGTGTTCCTCTATTTCCCGCTCCTGCCGGTCAAGGGTTTCGGCAAGCTTCAGGACCAGCCTGGCCTGCCAGAGAGGGGCCTCCTGGTCGCGATCGGCCTGGCGCTCGTGGCTGCCGGTGAGGGCCGAGAATACGGCGCCGCTTGATATCTCGTCGGGGTCGCCGTGCTGGCGGGCGGCCAGGGCGGCCAGCGACAACGTGCTCAGCTGGCCCGGGGCGTTGCGCAGTTTGTCGAAATCGGCAACCAGACGCAGAAAACGATCGCGCTCACTGCCGCAGGGCGCGGGCGCATAGGCCGTGCAGAGGTCGGTCGAGGTGGCCGGCGTGGTGTTTTGATCGTTGGCCGGGGCTTCGACCGGCAGGTAATGGAAAATACTGTCAAAGAAGAGCAGAAGCCCGGCCAGCTGTCTGGGGTCGGGGCCGGTGTCCGGCAAATAAAGGGTGGATAACGAGTTCATGGAGAGTACGCTTAAAGAACGGGTTTCGTTGGTTTTAGTCGGTGCGGCCTATTTGGTTTTTAACCTGCGTTACGCTGCAGGGCGTCTGGTCGATTCCCTGACCGCCACCGGCGTGCAGCTCTTGACCACGGCCCCTTATGTAATCGGCCTCACCGTTGTTGTCATCTCTTTTCTGCAGCGGGCGGCCGGCCGGCGGCTGCCCTTGGATCGGGTCCTGCGGATCTATTTTACCCTGGGCATCATCATCGGTTTTTTTCACGCGCTCAGCGACCATCTGGCCGGACATTGAGGCGCTGCGAATGCGCCCCGCCCTGGGTCAGCGGATCAGCGTATTGTTGGCGTGATAGCCTGAAGGGACCGTGCTGTTCGGCATGACCAGTGATTTTTTGCCCAGCAGGCAGCCGGGGTTGGTGACGGAATTGCAGCCGGTCTGGACCTGGTCGCCAAGAATTGCCCCCAGTTTGCTCAGGCCGGTATCGATCGGGCCGGCCGGTGTCTTTACCGGTACCGTGCCACCAGTAAAGCGCAGGTTGGCCAGCTTGGTTCCGGCCCCCAGATTCACCTGGTTGCCGAGGATGCTGTCGCCCAGGTAGGCGAAGTGGCCGGCCTTGGCTTCGTTCAGGAAGATGGTATGCTTGACTTCGGTGACATGGCCGATCACGCAGCCGCGGCCGGCCAGGCAATGGCCCCGCAGATAGGCGCCTTGCCGGATCTCGGTATAATCGCCGATGATTGTCGGCGACTTGATGAGCGCCCCGGCCTCGACCAGCACGCCGTGCCCCAGGTCGATCTGTCTGCCGAGCAAGACGGCACCGGCCATGATCACGCTGGCCCCTTCGAGGAGCTGGCCATGTCGGCGGACCAGCAGCCTCCCCTTGGTGGCATCGCCGTAGTCGATGTCAAGTCCTCGACTGTCCAGCAGTTCTTTGTTAAACCAGACAAGGGTCCTGGTCAGCGGCACGCCTTCCTCGAATAGGTCCGCGCTCAATTCGGGATAGCGGCAGCCGGCCATGTAGGACTTCAGGCGGGTGAGCGCTTCCCAGGCATGTCGGGTGTCCCGGAAAAGCTCACGGTGAGCAAAAGCGGCAAGGTCAAAAAAAGCAGTGGCGGCTAGCATGGGCCTTCTATTAAATGGTTGGCGGCGAATGGTGCGAATATGCCCTGAATATGGAGTACTTTCCGGTTTAATTCAAGAAAAAACAAAAAGGCTCGGGCGCGGCCACGCATATCTTGACTTCACAAGGGCCAGTGTTTAAGTTTTCACAACTTTTTTACTTTCGTAACTTTACTAATCGTGCTAACAGGGGGTTGGGTGCCGGGGTTTGCGGCGCTTCTCTCTGCTAAAGATAAAAACAGGAGGTCTCACATGGGACTGAACGACGCGATGAATGCCGGGATGGATGATTTTACCGAACGGCAGCATTTTGATATTCCAGAAGAGCTGCCGATGATGGCGGTTCGTGACGTGGTGGTCTTCAATTATATGATCATCCCGTTGTTCGTTGGCCGGCCGGCGTCGGTGGCGGCGGTGAACGAGTCCCTGGCCAAGGACAAGCTTTTGATGCTGGTGACCCAGAAGGATGCCACCAAGGAGGACCCTGCCCCGGAAGATCTCTATGAGGTCGGCATGGTCAGTATGATCATGCGGACCCTGAAGCTGCCTGACGGACGGCTCAAGGTGCTGGTCCAGGCCCTTTCTAAGGCCAAAATCACGGAGTATCGTCAGCAGGAGCCCTATTTCTCCGTGAAGATCGACGTGATTGAGGAAAAAGAGGTCGAGAAGATTTCGGTGGAGACTGAGGCCTTGATGCGAACCGTGCGCGACCAGACGGAAAAGCTCATGTCGTTGCGCGGTATTCTCTCGTCCGACCTGGTCATGATCATGAACAATATCGAGGAGCCCGGCCGTTTGGCGGATCTGGTCGGTTCCAATCTTCACCTGAAGGTCGGTGAATCACAGGCAATTCTCGAGACCATCGAGCCGGAGGCCCGGTTGAAACTGGTGGCCGATTATCTGCATCGAGAGTTGGAGGTTTCTACGATGCAGGCCAAGATTCAGTCCGAGGCCAAGGAGGAGATGAGTCGCAGCCAGCGCGAATACTACCTCCGCGAGCAGATCCAGGCTCTGCGCAAGGAACTCGGCGACGTGGACGATCGGTCCCAGGAGATCGAGGAGTTGCGCTCCAGATTCAACAAGGCCCGGATGCCGAAACCGGTAAAGGACGAAGCCCTCAAACAGCTCAAACGTCTGGAGATGATGCATCCAGATGCATCCGAGTCCTCGATCATCCGCACCTACCTTGACTGGCTGGCCGAAGTGCCCTGGGGTAAGGGAACCAAGGACCGGCTAGATCTGAAGATCGCCAAGCAGGTGCTGGACGCCGACCATTACGGCCTTGAGCGGGTGAAGGAGCGCATCCTTGAATATCTGGCGGTCCGCAAGCTGAACAAGTCGACCAAGGGGCCGATTCTCTGTTTCGTGGGGCCGCCTGGCGTCGGTAAGACCTCGCTGGGCCAGTCCATTGCCCGGGCCATGGGCCGCAAATTCCACCGCATCTCCCTGGGCGGCATGCGGGACGAGGCCGAGATCCGGGGCCATCGGCGGACCTATATCGGCGCCATGCCGGGCCGGATTATCCAGGGGTTGAAAATGGTGGCGGCCAACAATCCGGTGTTCATGATGGATGAGATCGACAAGGTCGGCGCCGACTACAGGGGCGACCCCTCCTCGGCGCTGCTGGAGGTGCTCGATCCGGAGCAGAATTTCAGTTTTTCGGATCATTACCTGAACCTGCCGTATGATTTATCCAAGGTGATGTTCATCACGACCGCCAACCTCACCGACACCATCCCGGCCCCGCTCATGGACCGGATGGAGGTCATCAGGCTGGCCGGCTATACCTTGGAGGAGAAGCTTGAAATCGCCCGGCGCTACCTGCTGCCGCGGCAACTCAAGGAGAATGGCATCTCCGAACGGTATCTCAAGATGGAGGATGAAATCCTGCGCAAGATCATCACCCACTATACCCGCGAGTCTGGCTTGCGAAGCCTGGAGCGGGAGATCGGCAAGGTCTGCCGCAAGGTCGCCCGCCGGGTGGCGGAAGGGCGCAAGGCGCTGGTCGCCGTCAGCGGCCAGAGTCTGAGCCGCTATCTGGGGCCGCCCAAGTTTCTGCCCGAGTATGAGAAGGAAACCATTGATCAGCCGGGCCTGGCCGTCGGTCTGGCCTGGACCGAGGTGGGCGGCGAGGTGCTCTATGTGGAGACCTCGGTGATGAAGGGCCGCGGCAATTTGACCATTACCGGCCAACTGGGCGAGGTCATGCAGGAGT
>MGTE01000092.1:30643-31866 GCA_001799275.1 Deltaproteobacteria bacterium RIFOXYD12_FULL_57_12 | reverse complement strand
CCGGACGCGTCTGGATAAGCTTGGCCTTGACGAAAAATATTTCGAAGAGGTGGATATTCACATCCATGTGCCCGCCGGCGCCATTCCCAAGGATGGGCCATCGGCCGGGGTCACCATGGCCACCTCTCTGTATTCGGCGCTCTCCAAACAGAAGGTCGCGAGCGGCATCGCCATGACCGGCGAGATCACTCTGCGGGGTCGGGTCCTGCCGATCGGTGGCCTGAAGGAGAAGGCACTCGCCGCCCTGCGCGCCGGCCTCATGACGGTTGTCATCCCGGATCAAAACAAGAAAGATCTTGAGGAAATTCCGAAAGATATCCGTAGCAAGATGCAGTTCGTGGCGGTGAAGAATATGGACGAGATTCTGACCCTGGTCTTCAAGGGTGGCGATCGGGACAAGAAAGGTGCAAAGAAGGGGGCCCGGACGAAGCGATGATGGCGCGGCTCACTGGCTCAGGCCAGGATGAGATGGCGGATGGCGAAGCGAAAGCAGGAGCGGCCGGTTTTACCCGATGGATTGTGCTGCTGCTCTGCGGCCTGCCGGTATTCTGGATGGCCTGGATCGCGGTTTTTGCAGTGCTGCCGGGCCCTGGCGGCGGCGCGGTCATCGAGGTGGTTATCCCCCGCGCCAGCGGTCTGACCCGGATTGGTGAGATTTTGGCCGAACAGGGCATTGTCCGCGACAGCTCCCGGTTCTCCATGCTGGCCTTGCTGACCGGTAAGGCGAAACGCCTGCAGGCCGGGGAATATGCCCTGCCGACCGACCAGACGCCGCTGCAGATTCTGGCGCTGCTTGCCACCGGCAAGGTTCTCGCCCGGCCGGTTACCATTCCCGAGGGCGTTGATCTGCCCCGGATCGCGGACATTCTTGCCGCCGACGGCTGGGTGGAGAAGGACAGTTTTCTTGCGCTGGCTACCGATCCGGTTTTTATTCGGGGTCTTGGCGTGCAGGCTACTACCCTGGAGGGGTATCTGTTTCCGGATACCTATTATCTGTCGCGCGGCCAGCAGGATGTGCGCAGCATTATCGGCATGATGGTCGCCAGGCGCAACAAGGTGTTTGCCGAGATCTGCGCCGGTCGCCCGCTACCGCCCGGTTTTTCCCGGCACGATGTCCTGACCCTTGCTTCCATCGTCGAGAAGGAGACGGCCCAGGCCAGTGAACGACCTCTGATCGCCCGGGTTTTCCTGAACCGTTTGGAAAAGGGTATGCGGCTGCAGGC
>MGTE01000092.1:13771-30630 GCA_001799275.1 Deltaproteobacteria bacterium RIFOXYD12_FULL_57_12 | reverse complement strand
GTGATCTGGAGACGAACACTCCTTACAACACTTATGTGATCGAGGGCTTGCCGCCCGGGCCAATCGGCAACCCGGGCCGTGCCGCCATTGAAGCCGTGTTGGAGCCGGCCGACGCCCCCTATCTTTTTTTTGTGTCCAAGAACGACGGTACCCATTTTTTTTCGGAATCTTTGGATGAACACAACATCGCCGTTGGCCGTTACCAGAAAAGCGGGCAGGATGTGAGCCCTGAGAGTGACTGCTTCAGTGACTGTGCCGGCGCAGAACCGATTACGCCACAGGCGAGAAAATGAATAAAAAGGCTTTGATTACCGGCATCACCGGGCAGGATGGCGCCTATTTGGCCGAATTCCTGCTGGCCAGAGGTTATGAAGTCCACGGCGTCAAGCGGCGCAGTTCTCTGTTCAACACCGACCGCATCGATCACTTGTATCAGGATCCCCATGTGCGGGGCCGCCGGTTTTTTCTGCATTACGGCGATTTGACCGACGCCACCAATCTGATCCGCATCATCCAGGAGGTGCAGCCGGACGAGTTGTACAACCTGGCGGCCCAGAGTCACGTGGCGGTTTCCTTTGAGACCCCGGAATATACGGCCAATGCCGACGCCCTCGGCACCCTGCGGCTGCTGGAGGCGATTCGCATCCTCGGGCTGGAGAAGAAAACCAGGTTCTACCAGGCGTCCACCTCGGAGCTTTATGGCCTGGTGCAGGAGACGCCGCAAACCGAGCGCACACCGTTCTATCCCCGCTCGCCCTATGCGGTGGCCAAGCTTTATTCCTACTGGATCACGGTCAACTATCGCGAGGCTTATGGCCTGTACGCCTGCAACGGCATCCTTTTCAACCATGAATCGCCGATCCGCGGCGAGACCTTTGTGACCCGCAAGATCACCCGCGCCCTGGCCCGCATCAAACTGGGGTTGCAGGATTGCCTCTATCTCGGCAACCTTGCGGCCAAGCGGGACTGGGGCCATGCCCGGGACTATGTTGAGATGCAGTGGCTCATGCTGCAGCAGGAGATCCCGGATGACTTTGTGATTGCCACGGGCATCCAGCACAGTGTCCGAGAGTTCATCGAGTTGGCGGCGGCCGAGCTCGGGATGGCGATCCGCTGGCAGGGCAGCGGCCTGGAGGAAAAGGGGTATGACGAGCAGAGCCGTTGTGTCGTGGCCGTGGATCCTCGGTATTTTCGGCCCACCGAGGTGGAAACCCTGTTGGGTGACGCCACCAAGGCTCGCGTCAAGCTGGGCTGGACACCAAAGGTTGTTTTCCGGGAGTTGGTGGCCGAGATGGTCCGCGAGGATCTGAAGGCCGCGGAGCGGGACGAACTGGTCAAACGGCATGGCTATAACGCCTGCGACTACAATGAATAGGGCCATGCCGCCGGAGGCGAGGATCTATGTCGCCGGCCACCGCGGCATGGTTGGTGGTGCGCTGCTGCGTTGTCTGCAGTCGGCCGGCTATCGACAGATTTTGACTAGGACCCATGCTGAACTTGACCTCCTCGACCAGGCGGCGGTTCGGGATTTCATGCAAAGCGAATGGCCGGAGTACGTCTTTCTGGCTGCGGCCCGGGTCGGCGGCATCGTGGCCAACAGTTCGTACCCGGCCGAGTTCATCCACCAGAATCTGCTCATTCAGGCCAATGTCATCCACGAGGCCTGGCGGGCTAGGGTAAAGCGCCTGCTTTTTCTGGGTTCGTCCTGTATCTACCCGCGGGATTGCCCGCAGCCCATGAAAGAGGAGTATCTCCTCAGCGGCCCGCTGGAGTCGACCAACCGGCCCTACGCCCTGGCCAAGATTGCCGGCATCGAGATGTGCTGGGCCTATAACCGGCAATACCAAACTCGTTTTCTCGCGGCCATGCCGACCAATCTCTACGGCCCGGCCGACAACTACGATCTCGAACAGTCCCACGTGATCCCGGCCCTCATTCGCAAGGTGCACGAGGCCAAGGCGAGCGGCGCCGGCCAGGTGGTGGTCTGGGGCAGCGGCAGTCCCCGGCGCGAGTTTCTTTTCAGCGACGATGCGGCTGATGCCTGTCTCTTCCTGATGAATCTTCCGGATGAAAAATTCGAATTATTTTTTGCTTCCCACTCGCACCCCCCCCTGGTGAACGTCGGCTGCGGCGAGGATTTGACCATCCGGGAACTGGTCGATCTAGTCAAGGAGGTTGTCGGTTATACCGGCCAGGTGGTCTGGGATGCGGGCCGTCCGGATGGTACGCCGCGAAAACTTCTCGATATGCACTGGCTGCGCTCCCTGGGCTGGCAGCCCCGTATCGGTCTGGCAGACGGCCTGCAACGGGCCTATGTCGATTTTCTTGCCAATCATCCTTGACGGTCTCGAAATCGTCCTCTCCTCTTTCCCTCGCTCATATTTTTCTTGACAGATCGGTCGCTGCGTGTTCAAAAATTGAACGTTCAGGAAATGAACGCTTGGTTTTCGTTGCAGAATCGGAATTCCGGTAGGCGGTTATGGATCATCAAGACATGCGCACCCTGAAGATCCTGGAAGAGATCGACAAGGAGGAAGTGCCCAGCCAGCGCCATCTTGCCCGGGAGTTGAACATCTCCCTGGGGCTGGTCAACTCCTTTATCAAGCGTCTCGCCCACAAGGGCTATTTCAAGATCACCAATATCCCGGCCAATCGGGTTCGGTACATTCTCACGCCCACTGGGGCTGCGGAAAAGGCCAGGCTCACCTATGAATATATCCAATATTCCTATCAGTTTTATAAAGGGGCACGGCATAAGTCGCAAAGAACCTTTACGAGGTTGGGCGCGCAGCAGGTGCGCCGCATTGTTTTTCTTGGGGTGGGTGATCTGGCTGAAATCGCCTATGTCTCTTTGCAGGAAACCCCGATTCAGTTGATTGCCGTGGTTGATGACCAGAAGAAAGGGGAAAAGTTTCTGGGATATTCTGTCAAAGAGGTGAAGGAGTTGCACGCCCTGGTCTTTGATAAGATTTTACTGACGGCGATTGACTCAAGAGACAGCTATTTGCAGAAGCTTTTGGCGGCGGATATTCCGCCTGAGATGGTTGAGAAAATTGGCTGATACCTGATCGGGGTAGCCATGAAAATAATTTGGGCAGCAGCGGGTGCTTGGCAATAACCTTGTGTCTGTGCTGATACCTGTTAGGGATAACGGCGTGCTTACTCGCAAATTTCAAAAAATAAACGTTTTGCTGGATGGTTATCGTGGGTTCGTCTTCCTGCTGTTTATTGTCGTGTTGTTTTCTTCAGTGGCTGAAAGTCTGGGACTTTCAATGGTTTTGCCATTGTTGTCCGGATTGATCGGCTCTTCCGAGCTTTCAGGCCGGGCCGCACGGTTTCTTTTCATCTTTGCCAATTTCCCGAAACAGTATCAGGTATTGGGACTGCTTGGCGTTTTAACCGTGGCTTTTATTGTGAAGAACATTCTCCGCGTACTGCAGACAGGGATGGCGGCGCATCTGACGGGCAGCTTGCGGCGGGAATGGGCCACCAAGGTAATGAACAATTATCTCACCGCTCAGTATCATGCGGTCATTGCCCGGCGGCAGGGGGTATTGATCAATAATGTCGTTACCGAACCGCATTTTGCCTCAAAGGCGATCCGGTTCATGCTGGTAATTGGCAGTAAGTTGATATTGAGTTTTAACCTGTTACTGGTTCTGCTGTTTGTCAACTATCAGGTCACCTTGGCGTTGTCCATAACAGGTGGTCTGATATTTTATCTAACCAAGTACAAGTTGCAGAATTATTCCAGCCGGTTTGGCAGGCAGTGCATCAAACTGAACCAGAAGATCAGTTCTTGCGCAACCGAGGGCATGGGGGGCCTGAAGCAGATCAAGGCATTGGGCCGGGAAGAGAGCTATCGGCTGAATATATTCAACAAGTTTGATGAGTATCGGCGTATTGAAACAAAATTTTCGGTGCTCTCCGAACTTCCCAATTACCTTATCGAGATACTGGTCATTCTCCTGCTCGCCGGGTTAACTATTTTCTCTCAGTTTTACTTGGGACTGAGTTTCCAGGACCTGTTGCCAGTAGTAGCTGTCTTTCTGCTGATTTCCCAGAAGATTATTAATGATATGGCCTATGTCCTGTCCATGCGCATGAAGGTTATTTCTCTCCTGCCATCCATGGATTTGGTCTACCATGTTCTTTGTGACACCTCTGACAGGGAGCAGGTTGCCGCCGGCCGTCAAATCGACAGGTTGCCGGGAGATATCATGCTGCGGGATGTCTCCTTTTCCCACCAGCCAGGCCATCTGCTGTTCTCGAAACTGACCATGGTCATCAGTCGGGGGAAGATGACTGCCGTTGTCGGGCCTTCCGGGATAGGGAAAACCACCGTTGTCGATCTGATCCTGCGGTTTGCCGCACCCACGGACGGCGAAATTGTGATCCAGGGGTTCGGAGATCTTAAGGATGTTAATCTGGTTTCGTGGCGGAAATTAATCGGGTATGTCAGCCAAGAGCCGTATATGTTTAACGGTTCGATTCGTGACAACATTCTAGTCGGCAAACCGGATGCGTCGGAAGAGGAGATTGTTGCGGCGGCCGTTCAGGCAAACGCCCATGAATTCATTATGGGGCTTCCACATAAGTATGAGACTGATGTGGGCGCGCTGGGCATGAAGCTTTCTGGGGGGCAACGGCAGAGGATTGCTATTGCCAGGGCGTTGATCAGAAATCCGGAACTGTTGATCTTTGACGAGGCGACGAGTTCGCTGGACCATGAGTCGGAGAGGTTGATTCAGAAATCTATTGAGGGGTTGCGCGCCACCAAGACCATTCTGGTCATCGCCCATCGCCTCTCGACTATTGAGAAGGCGGACAGAATTTATCAATGTGGTGTTGACGGTCGGGCGCGGGAAGTGAGCTTTTCCTCGCTGTTGGCGGCGGCAAATTGATAATAACTTGATTTTCTGGCAGGAGTTGACCATCGACATCATGAGAATTGCCTATTTATCATCATCCAAGCTTCCGTCTCGCGCTGCAAACGGTATTCACGTGATGAAGATGTGTCAAGCATTCGCCGTCAACGGGCATGATGTGACCCTTTACGCAATACAGGACGAAGGAGTAACTGATATATTTGGTTATTACGGCGTGAAGCGCGATTTTGTCGTGGAACAGTTCAGGTATCCTCGCGGGCGTCAACTGGGCAATTACCTGTATTCATGGCAAATAAGACGAGCGGTAGGGCGGACATCTTTGCCTGACCTATTTTACGGACGGCATCTCATGAGTTTGTGGCTGTTATCTGGGATTGCAAGACCAATGTGTTACGAAGTTCACAATGTACCTTCCTCACGATTTAAAGCTTGGCAGGAAGGTTCTCTATTTCAGAAAAAAAATTTTAAGCAATTAGTATGCATTTCTGAAGCATTGAGAGAGGAATATTTGCGGAGGTTTCCTTCCTTGCTAATAAACAAAGTTGTGGTGGCTCACGATGGTGCAGACGTCCCTGACCAGCATGGCTGCGAGGCGGGACTTGAACTCAAGCGTGGCAGGTCTGGTTTGCGAGTTGGTTATGTTGGCCACCTTTATGCTGGCAAAGGCATGGAAGTCATCCGCCGACTGGCGGAGCGCCTGCCTCTGGAAATCTTTCATATCGTCGGGGGAACTGAAGAAGATATCGCATGCTGGCGGGGGAAAAGCCCACATAATGTTATTTTTCATGGTTTTGTTCCGCCTGCGATGTTGGCGCCCTATTTTTGCTCTTTTGACATTGTGTTGGCCCCATTAATGAGGAAGGTTTCTGTTTCAGGAGGGGGGGGGGATATTGCTCGTTTTACTTCGCCTTTGAAACTGTTTGAATACATGGCGTTCGGGAAAACAATAATCTGCTCCGACCTACCGGTATTGCGAGAATTCCTGAGTGACAGAAAAAATGCGTGGCTATGCTCTCCCGATCGTATTGAGGATTGGGTTTCCGCTTTGGAAACTCTTGCCGTCAACCCAGGACTCAGGGAACGGCTCGCCACCACGGCGCGTGAAGACTTTCTTGGAAAATATACATGGCGCGCCAGGGCCAAGTCGGTACTCGGAAAGTTCGAGTCCACTGGATTGTGAGTCTTGGCTACCGGTAGCCAAGACCAGCGCTTGTCTTTTTAGAATCAATATTTTATGCACAGTATGTTTCGCCCAGTTGGGCACCCTTTAAACCGGAAAGGAGAAATAACAAGTTCATCACCAAAGGCTGCAAACTCAAAAACAGAATACCCTTCTTGATTAAAGAAATTTCGAAACTTTTCGCTATCACCCTCGTGCCGAACAGGGTCATACTCCATCAGGATTGTCGGACCGGATTTCCTGATGATTTCTTTCCCGCCGTCCAACACATTCCACTCAAACCCCTCCACATCGATTTTAATAAAGTTTATTTCAGTAATATTGTTTTTTTTTACATAGATGTCCAGCGTGGTCAATTGAACCGGGACCTTTTCGAACTTGTCGATTCCCATTTTAGAGATAGTTTCGTTTGGTATGAATGTACTCGTGCCACCCCGGTACTGTCCTTGTTTTACTTGAAGCATTTCCATAACGCTTTCTTGCTCACCCAAGGCAAAATCATTTATACGGACACATTTTTGATTATTAATTTTGAGATTTGCTTGTAACTTTTGCCTTATGTGGGTTACAGGCTCGAAAGAGTGAACAGCACCATCCGGCCCGACGATATTAGCCATAACCACTGTATACACGCCGATATTGGCCCCGATATCAAAGCATGTTGCGCCAGATTTTACGAATTTAGAAACAACAGTATGATTATTCCAATCATAGCGATCCTCTCCCATGAGTAAGGCCGCTTCTATTTTGTTATATTTTCCAGCAAAAAAATCACATCCTCTAAAAGAAATAATACTCATGCAATCATCATGTCGGCTGATGTAATTATTTCTGTTTCTGGCTTTCAAGTATCGACCAAAAGCGTTACGGAATAAATCTTTCATCAAAATCTCCAAGTTCAGTTATTTGATTACGACAGCTTGCATGTTGGATGGCAGCATGGAGTCAATTTTATGGTCATCAGAGAAATTACCTACAGTATTGTATTGCGCGATGATTAATCTGTCGAAGAAGGGCAGTGCTGCGCACGCTAACTCGATCACCGGGCGAAGTGGTGGAAATATTTCAGCTTGCCGAAGAATTCTCTGCATAAGAATCGCTATGGTTTCGAATGGCTGACTGGAACCACGCAACATCTCAATTTTACTCCATTTTTTGAACATCAGTCGGAATGAGAACGGCGTGAAATGAAAGAAATCGTTCGGACCTTCGTGAAAGGAGAAAACAGCGCTAGCAGAGATAATCAGTTTCCCGCCGGGTTTTAATATGCGGCGCAGGTCATCAATGAGTCGTTGTGGATCAGGAACATGTTCGAGCAGCCCAGTGCAGACAATAAATTCATAGGATTCACTTGTGATCTGGCTGAGTTCTCGATAATAGAGATCAACGTGCAGATCGGCCGGTTTCTCCTTACGTTTTGTGACCGCAAACCCATTGGGAAAGTACGGTTTATAGTCTACATCCTCAGAATGAACAATAAGGGTCGGTTTATCCGTGGCATTTTCGTGACATAAGCGGACGAGATTGCGTGTCGATAATTTCTTTTTGCGGAAAGAATAGCGCGACATCTTGCGCCATAAACTTCGACGTCCAGTTTGAGCAGAGCCATTATTTTTCATTTTAAGTCTCCACGACTAAAGAGGAGGGCTGCAGACAGCGCTTGAGATGATCAGCTAAGCGCAAGGAAAGTGCCGCGATGGTGAAGAAGGGGTTTGCGTAGCCGCCAGTTGGGAACGTAGATGGCCCTGAGATAAAAAGATTTTCGGTGCTAAATACCCGACAATCCTTATCGACAACAGCGTGCTTGGGGTTGTTTCCCATTCGTGTTGTGCCCATAAAGTGCGAATGAACGCCGACCAATGGCCAGTCATGCATCTCCGATAGGGTTGATTCTATGTGCCCAAGCCCTCGCTTTCTGAATTCCTGATCCAGACACGAGAAAAACAAAAGAACACTTTGCCGATCCTGATCACTAAAGCTCCATTTTATGTCGACCTTTCGGTCCCCAAATCTATCACAAGCTGAAGATAAAAGAATACGGTTGCTGCGGTTGGGATGTTGGTCTAGAAATGCGCGCAACATGAACAAGCGCGCTCGGCGTTGCAATCCGGCTAAGCGGCCAATCGCTTCGAAAGCCATAAGACCTAATCCAGGCAAGAAAGATCGAATGAACCGACTCCGATCAATGAAAGGAGAGTTCAGTGCGCTGCTACCCTTCACCGCTTCAAAAAAACTGGACAGTCTGTACTCGAGCATTGGAGAAATCTGGACATAATGATTGAGTCCATGGTGCTCGGCTTGCATTCTGGCGCTGAACCCCAAGCCATGACGAATACGTCCGCCATCCACTGTGCAATCTACGAACAAAGGGTAACTAATCGGAACACGCTCATTCAGCACCAAAACGCCCAAATCGGCCTTAGGGTGCGTTGTAAAATATCGACCCACCAGATCGTCCTCATTCCCAAGCCCCTTGGAAGACGTCGATGTCGAGTTCAAGAGAATTCGCGTCGCCTCAATCCCTCCCGCCGCCAGCACGAAATAGCGCGCCATAATCTTGAGTTCGTGTCCGTCAGGCGTTGCCACAACGGCATGGGAGACCAGATTGCCGGCAGGGTTCTGTACCAATCGACGGACGTGGGCGCTGGTTAATATCCGCAAGCGTCCATCCGAGGCCCTCATTGCTGATTTTAGATGGTCGCCAGTGTTGAAGGGCGGCTCAACCCAGAAAAAACGTTTTACATCTAGCAGATCGTCTGGACTTTGCGGCAAGAGCGATGCCAATTCTGAGGATACTGATTGTTGATGTGAATGTAAGAAATTTGGATATGGTAGCCTCATCAGGCCGGCAGCCCTGACGTAATAGGGGTACAGATCCTGTAATCCTATGGGCCATCCGCTTTCGTCTATCCAATCACGTTTTTCAAAGTCAACGAATTCGAATGGCGCAACCCTTCCAGACCATAAGTTTGAAGATCCGCCAAGTTGGCGTGAAAAGCCGAACCGCAGGGTGGCTCCGCCCTCCACAGAGACTGAATCAACGAACCCACCTGGGTCCATGTCGGCAATGGATGTCCCTGTCTCGACCACAAGCACATCATGCCCGTCAGCAGCAAGTTCAACAGCCGCAAACGCGCCCCCGGGCCCTGAGCCAATAATACAAATTGATGTATCAAGGCGAACAACAGAACTGCCATTAGACAAGTCAATAAGGCTCAACTTAAAACCTACTCATAAAGTTCCATATGCATAGACAAGAGTGGACTCGCCGGAACGACAAAGCCCCGCAAACGAGACCGCGCAGGCGGAAAGGTCATACAGCAGTTCGTGCCGGTCACAGATAACTGCTGTATGATGCCAGGCAACGTTGTGGCATGTATTCATAAATTAGTGCCCGGTTCTCACCAAACAGGGCATTCCGGGTATGCTATCACCATCCGGGTGAATGTCGGTTTGATCGGCAGACATTATACGAAACTGAGATCGATCGTCAATAGTGGACACCAAATCAGTCGCTCCGCTTATTACATCCTGAATCCGTGAGGCCCACCGCACTTCCCCCTCAAAATTGAGGGAATTTTGAAAATTTTTCACACCTTGGGCTCTTTTCCGTACAGTATGGTCCATATTTTTGCTAAGTTGCACCTGATTTTTGAAAATTACGTAATAATAGCCTGTTAAAGGACGCGGCTATCCATCCAGGCTCCAGGCCACCGACTTGTCCCAGCTCTGGTCGTGATGCTAACCAGAGGCAAGGCGCACATAAACCCGCTGAAAAGCGTTAAAGGCTGCACAATGACGGCTGAATCTCAGTTTGAGTTTTCTTCCGGTTTCAATCAGTCGGGCGGCACGATACATAAGTTCCTGGATAACTGTCCGGATTCTCCGGCGCTTTGCCGGGTGACGCACGGGGGAACTGTCGCCAAGCAGGCCAAGCTGGCCGATGAACCGCAAGATGTTATAAACCAGGACGGCAAGCGACATGATCAGGGCGTTGGTCGCGAATTTCCCGGAAGGCAGACGTTCCAGGTCCATGTCTGTTTTGAATTCGCTATGAAACTGTTCACTGGTGCCGTGGTCCTGGTAGAGCTTGATGATTTCTTTTTCCGGCAGATACAGCGAGGTCCACCAGCCCTCAAGCTCGATCTCCGGCAACAGCAGCATCTGGCCGCGTTTGTCAATGGTCCGCTCCGTCACTTTGACAACCAGCCGGCAACTGAACTCTTTGCCCTCGTACTCCTGGAGCTGGTTAAAACTGAACAGGGCAACACGCTTGCCTGGCCGCGGGGTGCTTACTTCTCCCTCTTGAAGACCACGCTCCAACCAGGCGGCGAGGTTCTGCTGGCGGGGGTTCCATTTCAGGATGTAGTCGACTTTCACGAGGTCGGCACACGTTGCCCGGGTCTCAACGGCATCGTGGGCGGAATCGATCCTGGTCAGCAAGTGCCTGGTGGTTAACAACCTTGCCCGGGTAATGCTTTCCTTGAAAAAGGGGATGAAGTTGTTCTGGCTATGCTGACTGCCCTCCCGGAACTCAAGATTAATGCACCAGCCTTCTGCTCCCAGGTAGGCGCCAATAGGTGCGTAGCCGTTGTACCCACGGTAGGTACGGGTAGCGCCCTCCTTTTGGGTGTTGGAGTTGTCCATGGTAAAGACATCCATATCGAGGGCGACATGGCCCATGGCCAAGGGGGTTATCCTCCCTTTGGACTTGTGGATAAACTGAGGGCTGGCCAAGGAAACAATGGGCTGAAAGACTTTTGCCGTTTCGTCAAGCCGCTGCCGGAGGGTCTCCGGCGAGGGAACATCCTTGAGGCCAAGAGCTTCAATAAAGTACCTGTCGTTCTTCATGTCGGCGATGGCCTCGAAATCACTCTTGCCAAGGGAGAGCAGGCCCAGATAACTGCGAATGACATCGGTGTTGAATATGTCCTTGGTATCGGGCATGGCTCTTTTCAGCTGCGCATTCAGGCTGGTATAGCGGTTTACCCCAAGGCCAACGAGTGCCAGGCCCGAGTGGGAGGTGTAGAATTCGTCGTCTGATTTCTCAAGTATGAATTTTCGCATTTTTGCACCTGTTGAGTGAGTTTTTATGACAGGCGCATACTACATAATATTTACAATTATTTCAATATGTTAATTTGAGAATAGACGAAATTTTACTGCAATTATTTCACGGAGTCAGGTACATTGCATGAAATCAGCGCTCAAGGGTGGCGGTGGCCGGAGAAAAATTGTCAATTTTGTCAGATTCCCTTGGCGGTTAAGTTGTGCCGGAGTTGTTCATGCTAAGATGATTCTGGGATGAGCAGTCCGTTCACCTGATGCAGCCCAGTAGCTGCCGCGTTTGTCTATGCCTTTTGCCCGCGAGTTCTATCTATGGGGCTGATCATGCATGCCCTGCGACTTCGCGGACCAACGTTTCATAGAGAGCAATGTATCTTTTGGCCACTCCATCCAAGGAAAATTCTTTGGATTTTTCCCGAACCAAACTGCCTGTCAATTTCCTGGCTTCCGGATTCTGGTAATAATACAAAAGTTTCTGGAGCCAGATGGATTTTTCTAAGGGCAGGCAGCATGTCGCGGAAAGCCGATCGCCCAGCGCGTAACAATTGGGCGCGATGTTTGTCACGATGGGAACAACGCCGATGCTCATTGCCTCAAGAAGAGCGTTGGAAAGCCCCTCAACCGTTGAGGAGAGGAGAAATATATCACTCGCGGCGAGGGCTTCGTAAACAGCCTGCTCCGGTACATTGCCCATCAGGCGCACGTTTTTCAACGCCTTTTCTGATATCATGCTCTCAAGTTCGATCCGTTGCGGCCCCTCGCCGTAGATCGCTAATGTGTATGGGCAGGTGAGATTGCTTACGACATCAAGGATGAAAGAGATGTTTTTTAACTCTGTCAGCCTTGCTATGACAATTAACCCGAGAACAGTTGGGTCTTTTTTTTGTGGTGTTTCTAGGCAGGTTGGTTCGACGCCGTTCGGAATAGTGATAATGCGTTGTTCAGTGATCCCATAGTGCCGCATATCAGTCGCAATCTGCGGCGAAATGGCGATGAATCTTGCTGCGTGGGCGACTATTTGTCTCGCATAAAGTCGGCCTAAAAAAAACTCTGACTCCAGTTTGACCAGATCAAATCTGGGGGCTGAACTTACGGTCTTTATAATGACGGGCAGCCTGGCGAGTTTGGCCGCGATGACAGCGGCAAAGGCCAGATACGACGCGCTGTGAATATGAATACACGAATATCGGGCTTTGTTTTTTAGAATATAGAAAAAAGTGGCCAGCATGGCCAGGTAAATTTTCAAGATGCCAAACGAGGGCTTAGCTACCCGGATGACATGGACGCCGTCAATATTTTCCGTAATTTTCTGGCCGCGGCGATGAATGGTCAATACATCGACTTTGACGTTATGATGTAAGAGCTTCTTGGCTAATTTTGCCGCCTGCCGCTCGGCGCCGCCGACTACAGGTTGATATTGGCCAATTATCATTAAAATATTCATCTGTCCCATTTTTGCCCAAAGTTGTCAATCGCCCCGGATTTGTTTCAATGCCGTGCCTCTGCTCAATGTTTCTATAAAAGAAAGCGGAAGAATAAGGTGATTGGGCTTAAAAAGCCAGGCGATTTTTGAGATATCCTTGTCTGGTCGCGCAACGGGATGATCTGTCCTACAAGCTGTGGATTGTGGTTTCGTGCGAGAAGTTGTATTTTGCTGGTGCCGCACGGCTTGTTATGGCAAGGGCTGACGGATTTTCCTTCGCTCCGTGGGAGCTTTTGCTTCGCGGTCAGTCAATAAAAACAGGATAAATTTAATGCAGGTCTTGTTGCTGCCAGATTTTCGACGGTTAACCGGCGGCCCCGCTTCTTTCCAGCGCAAGCTTGCCGAAGAGCTCGGCCGGCGCGGGGTTCAACTCATGTATGAGTTCCACAGGAAAGAGCCTCGTCCTGACGTCTGTCTTCTCATTAACGCCGTGAAGGACTGGCCGGCCTTATGGTCATTGCGGAAGAAGGGCATCCCTGTGGTGCAGCGGTTAGGCGGCCTGAACTGGGAGCATCATTTTTTACCGTTGAGTCTTCTGCATAAGGCAAGATGTGAATGGGCAAATGTCAATACGCGGCTTGTGCGGCAATTCATTGCATCCAGATTGGTGTATCAGAGCGAGTTTGTAAAGTCGTGGTGGGAGAGCGAGGTGAATGTGTCGAAAAAAGCGAGCATGGTCATTCACAACGGCGTCGATCTGACGTGCTTCTCGCCTGACGGCGACCGCTATCAGACCGCACGGCAGATGTGCTTCATAAGCGTTGAGGGCAATCAGGGGGCCGGTTCATCAATCGCTTTGGAGATAGGGAAAGAGCTGCGAAGGAAAGGCATCGATTGCGAGCTGCTCATGTTCGGAAAGCCCATTTTGGGAGCCGAAGAGGTCTATAGCCGTTATGAGTGGGTGCGTTTTTTCGGGCATGTTGCCAACGATCAACTGCCGTTTTATTACCGGGGCGCGGATTTTTTTGTCTCTACGGACGTTATTGCCGCATGCCCTAATAGTGTGATTGAGGCGATGGCATGTGGTGTTCCCATACTCGGCTACGAGCTTGGTGTCCTGCCGGAGCTTGTTGGAAAAACGGGCGGAATACTGGTTCGCGCGGAAAACGACCCCAGACAGGGAAAACCGCCGGGAAATATCTCCGGATTGAGCAATGCCGCGTTGCAGATATTGAGTAAAGGAGTGGCGCAGCGGTCGGAAGTGCGCGCATTGGCGGCCGCCTCTTACGATATCAACCAGATGGCCGGCAAATATTATGAGGTGCTCTCTGAAGCTCTCGCCTGAAAATCACGGGATGCTTTTTTTTGTTCGGCCCGTCCCGACGGAGTCGGACGCGTCGGTTTTTCCGGGTAACAGCATCCGGCTCGCCCGAAGATGATGGAAGACAAGCCCATGCGGGTAGCAGTTGTATGTCATTTTCTCAGCCATTATCGCTGGGCGATTTTTAATTTGCTCTGCCGTCAGGCGGATCCTGAATATGTCATCTTCGCCGATACGGTTGGCAGGGAATCGATTGAGACAATTGATTTCGGCCGCGCTCAAATCAGCCCCGAGTGCGGCGGGTTGCGCTGGAAAAGGGTGAAAAATATCTGGTTCGGCAGGGCGTTTCTCTGGCAGTCAGGTGTGCTGCGGATTGCCTTGGATAACAGGATTGACTGCATTGTTTTTCTGGGGACCATGTATCACTTTTCCTCGTGGGTCAGCGCAATTCTGGCGCGCATTACGGGCAAAAGGGTGCTGATGTGGACACACGGGTATCTCCGTGAGGAGAAGAACCTTAAAGGATGGGTTCGTGAACAGTTTTATAGGCTCGCCGACGGGTTGCTGCTCTATGGCAATCGGGCGCGTGAAATATTACTGAAACGCGGTTTTAATCCCACCGATCTCCATGTTGTTTATAACTCCCTTAACTATGATGAACAGCGCAGAGTTCGAGAGATGACCAGCCCAGACTTATTGCTGGCGCTCAGAGAAAAGCTCTTTGCCGCGCCCCGGTTGCCGGTGCTGATTTATATCGGGCGGCTCACTCCTCAGAAGAAATTGCTGCAACTTTTGCAGGCAGCGCATCTTTTGAAAACCGAAAAAGTTCTGGTCAATGTTCTCCTGGTGGGGGATGGTTCTGAAAAAAACATCCTTGTGGAGGCCGCCGGCCAATACGGAATCGCCGACCATGTTGTCTGGTATGGCCCCTGTTATCGCGAGGAAGAGCTCGGGCCGCTCATTATGCTTGCTGACATCTGTATTGCCCCGGGCGAGATCGGGCTGACCTGCATGCATGCCCTGGCATACGGCACGCCGGTAATCACCCATGACAACCCTGACTGCCAAATGCCTGAGTGGGAAGCGGTGCAGCCGGGCATGAATGGCGATCTGTTCCGGCAGGATGATGTGCCGGACCTGGCGCGGGCGGTTCGGGAATGGCTCGGCAACAGTCGCATCCGGGAGCAGGTTCGCTTGAATTGTCGACAGATTATTGACGCGCATTACAACCCGTCCAGTCAGGTCGGAATAATAAATGATGCGGTTGCCGGCCGTCCCGCGCCAACAACGCCATAATGCAAATGCTGAGAATCGCGAACATCATAGAAGATGCCAGGCTCGGCGGGCCGCAGATAAGAATGGCGAAAGTCGCCGGTCGTCTGGACAGGAGCCGGTTTGAGACAACGGTCATCCTGCCGGAAGATGATAGCGCCGGGTTTACGGGCAGGCTGGAAAGTGAGGGGGTGCAATATAAAAAATTTCCCCTCCATCGCCTCACGAAGGAGCCGCCGCATCTTTTTAAATTCGTCTTGTTTTTTTTCTACGAGGTCTTTCTGCTCTGGAGGTTTTTCAGGCGAGAACGATTTGATATCGTGCATGTCAGTGGCGGGGCCTGGCAGTGGAAAGGGGTTCTGGCGGGCCGGTTGGCCGGCACGAAAATTCTCTGGGAACTGAATGACACCCAGATGCCCATATACATCAAGATGATTTTTAAATTGGCATCTTTCTTGGTTCATTCTTATATAGTTGTCTCGAACAGGACCAGGCGGTACTACGTTGACAGTCTGAAATTGAAAAATAAGGAGATATTTGAGATCCAGTCACCTGTCGACTGTGCGTTTTTTGACCCGGCCATTACCCCGCAAGATGGTCGGCTGGAGGAAGTCGGCGGCATCAAGGTTACGACCGTGTGCAATGTCAACCCGATTAAGGGCCTTGAGGATTTTGTGATGCTGGCGGCCGAGTTGAACAAGAGCCACCAGGGGCTGAATTTTTTCATTGTCGGCCGAGTGTTCAGCAGCACAAGAAAGTATTTTGAAAAATTGACAAGTCTTATGCGCGCGCTCCATGTCAGGAACCTTTTTTTTTACGAAGGGAGCGATGCGGTGGAACGCATCCTCCAGAGTACGGATATTTATGTGTGCAGTTCCAAAGCGGAGGCTTCGCCTTTGGCCGTCTGGGAGGCGATGGCCATGGCCAAGCCGATCGTCTCGACAGATGTGGGCGATGTAAGCAGTTTTGTCCGAAATGGCGAAGCCGGTGTTATTGTAAGTGCGGGCAAGTTGCTGCCGGAAGGGGTCAAAACTTTGCTCGCCGATATGGACATCGCCCGGCAGTATGGCAGAAAGGCGAGAGAAATTGCATTGCATGAACTTGATATCTCCGTTTGTGTGAAAAAGCACGAGGAGGTTTACCAGAAGGTTGGAGTACGCAGTTAAACTGAACGAGTTGTGGTGAAGTGTGGTGAAGCAACCACCGGGGTGCTGTTCGTTCTCATAGTGCCTCTTTGCAATTCTATTCATGGGCTCCCGCAATGTGGGGAGCCCTTACGATCCAATTCGTGAGACTATTTATGATTATTCTGGGCCTCAATGCCTATCATGGTGATTCTGCCGCCTGCCTGGTGCGGGACGGTAAACTGGTTTGTGCGGTTGAAGAGGAACGTTTCCGCCGGGTTAAGCACTGGGCCGGGTTCCCGTCCGAGGCGATACGATATTGCCTCACCGCGGCCGGGGTAGGCCTGGACCAGGTTGAGCATGTAGCGATTAATCGTAATCCAAGCGCCAACCTGTTAAAAAAGGTTCTTTTCTCCTTCAGCAAGCGGCCGAGCCTCAAGGCGGTTACGGAACGGCTCAAAAACACGGCCAAGGTGCAGAACATCGAGACACAACTCAGCGCCCTTTTTGACCGGCCCGCTGGCTCCCTCAAGGCCGAAATCCATCATATCGAACACCACTTGGCCCACCTGGCCAGCGCCTT
>MGTE01000092.1:8693-13759 GCA_001799275.1 Deltaproteobacteria bacterium RIFOXYD12_FULL_57_12 | reverse complement strand
CTTTGGTGACTTTGTCAGCACGATGTGGGGTGTCGGGAAAGGGACGGAAATTTCGGTGGCCGACAAGGTACTCTTCCCCCATTCTCTGGGTCTGTTCTATCTGGCCATGACCCAGTTCCTCGGTTTTGCCCACTATGGAGACGAGTATAAGGTGATGGGGCTCGCTCCCTACGGTCGGCCCACGGAGATTGACAAGTTGCGCCGTTTGGTGCGGTTGACGGATAAGGGCAAGTTCGAACTCGGGCTTGATTTTTTTCTGCATCATTCCAAAGGGGTCTCCATGGTCTGGGAGGCCGGGGCGCCGGAGATCGGGCCGGTTTTTTCAGAGGGGCTGGTGGAGTTACTCGGGCCGCCGCGTTTGTCGAATGAGCTCTTGAGTGAGTACCACAAAAACCTGGCGGCCTCGACGCAGGCCATGTATGAGGAGGTTTTCTTCCATATCCTGGCGCATGTTTATGATGAGACCCGCAATCCGGCCCTCTGCCTGGCCGGCGGCTGTGCCATGAACTCGGTGGCCAATGGCAAAATTTTTGAGAAGAGCGGCTTCCGGCAGCTTTATATCCAGTCGGCGGCAGGTGACGCTGGCGGCGCCATCGGCGCGGCGATGTGCGTCTGGAACCGGGAGTTGAAGAGGCCGCGGTCCGTTGTTATGGATAACGCCTATCTCGGGCCGGAGTTTTCGCAGAATGAGTTGGCAGCGTTGCTGGCCGCGCAACATGAAGAGCTGGCGGCGCGCCAATGTGTAACCGAGCAGT
Organism: Deltaproteobacteria bacterium RIFOXYD12_FULL_57_12; assembly: GCA_001799275.1. Taxonomy (GTDB): domain Bacteria; phylum Desulfobacterota; class Desulfobulbia; order Desulfobulbales; family BM004; genus YD12-FULL-57-12. The sequence goes on along the minus strand of MGTE01000092.1, from coordinate 13,004 downwards.
TCGCGGATCAGGATCTGTTATGCCGGCGTACCGCAGAGATGATCGCGGCCGGCAAAGTGGTCGGCTGGTTTCAAGGCAGGATGGAGTGGGGCCCGCGAGCGCTGGGCAATCGCAGTATTCTTGCGGACCCGCGGCGCACCGATATGAAGGATATCCTGAATTTGAAAATAAAACGCCGTGAGTCTTTCAGGCCATTTGCCCCGTCCATTCTGCGAGAGGCGGTTGGCGACTGGTTTGAGACGGACTATGACGTTCCCTTCATGCTCCAGGTTTTTCAGATACGGGAGGAAAAACGGAACATGATCCCGGCGGTGACCCATGTCAACGGCTCCGGCCGGCTGCAGACCGTGACCGAAACGCAGAACCCGCTCTATTACCGTTTAATCGGGGAATTCGGCCGACAGACCGGGGTGCCGATCGTGCTGAACACATCATTCAACGAGAACGAGCCGGTGGTCTGTCGCCCGGAGGAGGCGCTCGACTGTTTTCTGCGGACAAAGATGGACGTGCTGGTTCTCGGCAACTATTTCATCAGTCGCAGTGAGTAGGGCTCTTCTTCGCCGGTCGGCCAGAAAGATGAAAATCTCCATTATAACCGTTGTGTTCAACGCCAGAGACACTATCGAAGATTGTGTGAGGAGTGTCCTCGGCCAATCGCATCCCGACCTTGAATATATCGTCGTGGACGGCGGTTCCACAGACGGCACCGTCGAGATTATCAGGCGTCATCAGGCGCGCCTCGCCGCATTTGTCTCCGAGCCGGACAGCGGCATCTATGATGCCATGAACAAGGGAATCAAGCTGGCCACCGGCTATATCATCGGGCTCTTGAATGCCGATGATATTTATCAGAACGAAAAAGTGATCAGCACGGTTGCCGAAGAATTCGCGAGCAGGAATGTTGATGCGGTGTTCGGCGATCTCGTCTATGTGGATTCGCACGACCCGGGCAGGATAGTTCGATACTATCGGTCGGCTGATTTCCATGTCAATAAATTCGCTTCCGGCTGGATGCCGGCGCATCCCACTTTTTTTGTCAAACGCGTCATGTATGAAAGGTACGGATTGTTCAAGACCGACTATAAAATTGCGGCTGATTATGAACTGCTTGTCCGTTTTCTCTATAAGAATAACGTCTCCTATAGCTATATTCCGAAGGTGCTGGTTAGAATGAGGACCGGTGGCATTAGCACAAAAGGTGTCGGGAGCAACTGGATCTTGAACAGAGAAATTGTTAAAGCCTGTAACGAGAACGGGATCAAGACCAACATGCTCAAGGTGCTGGCCAAGTATCCGCGGAAGATATTCGAGCTTATCCGCAAGCCGTCCCAACAGGCACTCTCATGAGGCGTCCGGTGGACATCCTGTGCTGTCTGGGCAGATCGTGTGTGTCCCGGCTTTGTTTTTTTGTCCCGGCGTCCACGGGCAGGGTCAACTGAGAACATGGGAAGTTTAGTCTTGGTCACCGGTGCAACCGGCTTCATCGGACGTCATCTCTGCCAGCGGTTGCGAAGCCGCGGCATGCGAATTCGCGCGATGCTCCGGTCCATGCCTGAGGGGCATGGGGGCGCAGAACCGGCGAGTTGCTGGGACGAAGCGGTGCAGTGTTGCTTGGGCGAGGAGCCGGTGCCGGCCGCGGCCATGGCCGGCATTGAGACGGTTTTTCATCTTGCCGGCATTGCGCATTCCTTTGAGCCGGCGAAAAACCTGGAACAGGTTTATTGGGCCGTTAATCTGGAGGCCACGGGTGAGCTTCTTGAGAAAGCCAGGGCAGCCGGGGTGCGGCGGTTTGTCTATTTCAGCAGCGTCAGGGCCATGGCCGATCCCGGGGAGCGGTGTGTTGACGAGAGCTGGGAATATCTGCCCACGGATATCTATGGTCTTTCCAAGCGCCGGGCTGAAGAGCGCGTCCTTGCAGCGGGCGCTGCCGGTGCCATGCACGTCTGTATTCTGCGGCCGCCACTGGTCTATGGTCCTGGCGTCAAGGGCAACCTGCAGCGCATGCTGCGGGCGCATGCTGCGGGCCGATTCCCGCCGTTGCCGGAGACGGGCAACAGACGCTCGCTGGTGCATGTGGACGACTTGGCGCAGGCCGCGATCATGGCGGCGGAAAATGAGGCGGCCCGCGGCAAGATCTATATCGTGACGGATGGTCGTTATTATTCCACCCGCGAGATGTACATGGCGATGTGTGAGGCGTTCGGGCGCAGAATTCCTCGTTGGACCCTGCCGGTATGGGCGTTACGAGGCCTGGGCCTTGCGGGGGATGCGCTCGTTACAGTCAGCGGCCGGCGGTTTCCCGTAGATAGCGAATCAGTCGCTCGCCTGCTTGGTTCTGCCTGCTATCGTTCTGAAAAGATCCAGAGGGAACTCGGTTATCGACCTGAAAAGGATTTTGCCGGAGCCCTCCCTGAAATGGTTGCCGCCTGTCGCGACCTGGCAAGGAACGCGTAATGTTTTTTCTGATTTTTGTCATGACGGTTGCGGTTTCGGCATTCCTGACGTATAGAATTTCTCGTCCCGGTTCTTGGCTCGCCGTTGCGGATTTGCCCAATGCGCGTTCTCTGCATGCTCAGCCAATTCCGCGCGGCGGGGGCATCGCAATTTTTTCGGCGGTCTACCTGGCCGGTGTCCTTGCTTTGTTGGTTGGCTTGCCTGCAGGCGTCGAGGTCTTCTGGCTCGCTGGCGGGAGTCTCATGATCGGGGTGGTGTCTTATGTCGATGATTGCCGGGAGGTGCCGGCCAGATATCGTCTGGCAATTCATGTCGTGGCCGCGGGTTTGTTGATCTATGGGGGGGTCTGCCCGTTTGACCCGTATTCTCCCGGATTCCTCTGGCAGCCGGGTTCAATTGCGGCGGCTGTTGCCACTCTGCTTTATATTGTCTGGGTGATCAACCTGTACAACTTCATGGATGGCATGGACGGGTTCGCCGGCGGGATGACGCTGGTCGGCTTTGCCTTCTTGGCCTATTTCGGCTGGCTGCAAGAAGCCTGGCCATTTTTTTTGCTGTCGATGAGTATTGCCGCAGCCAGCCTCGGCTTCCTGCTGTTCAACTTCCCGCCGGCCCGGGTGTTTATGGGGGATGTGGGCTCTGCGCCGCTGGGCTATATGGCGGCTGGTCTGTCGTTGTGGGGGGTGCGTGACGGGATTTTTTCTTTTTGGGTGCCGGTGTTGCTTTTTTCGCCTTTTATGGTGGATGCGACCGTGACGTTGCTGCAGCGGCTGATCCGAGGGGAGAACTTATGGCAGGCGCATTGCTCCCATTATTATCAGCGATCGGTCCGCTTGGGCTGGGGCCATAAAAAAACCGTCATCGCGGAGTATGTCCTCATGGTTGCCGCCGGTTTTACAGCAGTCTATTTCAGTCGTCTTGACAATGGGACTACGGTGGCGGCCGGGTTGGCTGCATGGATGCTGGTTTATGTTTTTTTGGCACTGAACATCCATGCGCTTGAAAGAAAGACAAGAAGGGGCGAATGAAATGCGTATCTCGAACGTCCTGCTGAGCCGCTGGTCAGCCTTTGCCCACGATTTGCTCTGGATTCCGGCCGCCCTCTTGGGTGCTTTCTGGTTACGGTTCAATCTGGGGGTCATCCCAGAGCCGTATTACACCAGGGCCTGGCAACTCGTCGGTTTTATCCTGCCGGCCCAGGGGATTATTTTCTGGCGGTCTGCCTTATACCGGGGGGTATGGCGTTTTGCCTCCTTTCCTGACCTGGTCAGGATTGTCAAGGCGGTTTTTTGGGGCACCCTGGTAATTCTTCTGTTAACAACGGTAGTGTTCCGGCTGGAGGGCATCCCCCGGTCGATTTTTTTCCTGTACCCAATCCTGTTGATTATCGGTCTGGCCGGTCCGCGGCTCATTTATCGGGGTATCAAGGATCATCGGCTGCACCTGAACAGACAGGCTGGCCAGCGGACCTTGATCATCGGGGCGGGCAGTGCCGGAGAGTCTTTAGTCAGGCATCTGGTACGGCACGAGGAGTATCTTCCCGTCGCCTTTCTGGATGATGATCCCCAAAAACTGGGGAGGGAAATTCATGGCGTGCGGGTGGCCGGCGGTTTGGTCGATCTGGAGAACATTATCAGGGAAATGTTTATTGATGTCGTGCTGGTGGCCATCCCGACGGCGGAGAGGACGCTTGTCCGTACCGTGGTCGATGTATGCAACAACGCCGGGGTCTCCTGCCGGATTCTGCCGTCCATCGTAGAACTGGGCGACAGGCAGATTGAGGCGGGATATCTGCGGCCGATCACCATCGAAGACCTGTTGGGCCGAGAGATGGTCAGGCTGGATAGCGCACCGATC
>MGTE01000092.1:3558-8679 GCA_001799275.1 Deltaproteobacteria bacterium RIFOXYD12_FULL_57_12 | reverse complement strand
GGCTCGGAACTGTGCCGGCAGATCGCCGGCATGGGGCCGCGCCGGCTGGTTGTTCTCGAGCATGGCGAATACAATTTATACCGGATCGAAAAAGAACTCCGCGAGCTCTTCCCTGGGCTTGATCTGGTGTGCCTGCTCGGTGACGTAAAGAATGCAGGCAGGGTGGGTTGGACATTTCAGCAATTTCGGCCGGAGGTCGTCTTCCATGCCGCGGCCTATAAGCATGTGCCCATGCTGGAGGCCAACCCGGCAGAGGGGGTTTATAACAATGTTGCCGGCACCAGGATGATCGCCGAGGCTGCCGACCGTTATGGGGCTGAACGCTTTGTTCTGGTGTCAACCGACAAGGCAGTCAATCCGGCCAATGTCATGGGTACCACTAAGCGGATAGCGGAAATCTACTGCCAGAATCTGGCCGGGCGGTCCCGGACCAAGTTTATCACCACCCGCTTCGGCAATGTGCTCGGCTCCACCGGATCGGTGGTGCCGCTTTTCGAGGAGCAGATCCGCCGCGGTGGGCCGCTCACGGTAACGCATCCGGAAATAACCCGTTTTTTCATGACGATCAGAGAGGCGGTCAGTCTCATCCTGCAGGCGGGCGCCATGGGGGATGGCGGGGAAATCTTCGTGCTTGATATGGGCAAGCCTGTGCTGATCAGGGAACTGGCCGAGCAGATGATCCGCCTCTCCGGTCTGGAGCCGGGAGTTGATATCCAGATCACCTATTGCGGCTTGCGTCCCGGTGAAAAACTCTTCGAACAGGTTTTCCATGAGAAGGAAGGGCTGCGTCCGACCGGACATCCTAAGCTTCTGCTGGCGGAAAGCCGGCAGGTAGATTGGGAATGGTTGCTGCATGAGTTGACCGATCTCGAACAGGCGGCGCAGGCCCGGGATGTGACGCGGCTGGTGCAGCATCTGAGCAATATTGTGCCTGAATATTCTCCAGGCACGGATATAGGGAAAAAATCGAAAAATTGATTTCTGTATGACTTCCAAACAAAATTATTATGCGCTTTCTGAAAGATTGGCTCTGCTCGGTGTGTTAGGGCTGGGGTTCTCAATCCCTCTTGCCACCTCTCTGTTGAGTTTATTCACCATCCTGATCTTGGTATGCTGGCTTATAGGTAAAAAATTCAAGAACGGCCCGCTCCTCCTCAGGACCAACCCGGTCGCCTGTGTCGCGTTCCTGCTTTTTGCTGGGCTTGTCCTCGGGATGACATATGGTCCCGCAAACAAGGATGAGGCGTTGGGTTGGCTGGTAAAATACCGAGAGCTTCTCCTTGTGGTTGTGCTTATCCCTTTCCTCGCGGAGGAGCGGGCGAGAGCCTGGGCGATGTATGCATTTTTTGCAGGTGTTTTTGTCAGCCTGTTGATTTCGTTCGGCATGGGCTTAGGGGTGCTGCCGTTTAAGCAGGCCTGGGGGCCATCAATTTTATCCAGGATTACGCATAGTGCGTTTGTGGCTTATTTTGCGTTCTGGGCAGCCCATAGGTTTTTCAGTGACGATAATAAGAAATGGCTCTGGTTGCTGGCGTTGATCTTAGGGGTTTATAATATCTTTTTCATGATCGCCAGCCGGACCGGTTATGTGATTTTTGTACTGCTGGCATTGTTGTTCATCTATCAGCGTTTCAGTTGGCGTTATCGACTGATCGGCGTGGGGCTGCTTGTCGCCATGCTTGCGGTTTTCCTGTCGTTATCCGGGAAATTTTCAGGCCGGATCAGTGAAACGGGGGCGGGGTATCAGGAATATGGTGCCAACGCCGAACAATACACGGATGGACTTGGTTACCGGCTGGAGTTCATGGAGAACGCCTGGAACCTGATCCGGCAGAAACCTATTTTAGGATATGGCACAGGGAGTTTTCCAAAGGTTTATGCGTCGGTAGCCCGGCTGACTGGCAGAGTTCCCACCGACAATCCTCACAACGAATATATGCTGCTCGCTATCCAACTGGGGCTGCCAGGCGTAATGCTTTTTGTCGGCCTGTTTGGCGTTATGTGGCGATATGCCAGGATGTTGCCGGAACATGACACATGGCTGGCGCAGGGACTTGTGGTCACCATGGGGTCAGGGTGTTTCGTGAACTCCTGGCTGCTTGATGCCCACGAAGGGCATTTTTTCGCCTATTTCACCGCGGTTTTTTTCGCATCGCTTGTTGTCCGCCCCGGCAAGAACCGATCGCCGGCCTGATCCCGGCGTGGCCGCCTCCTATCTCCGTCCCAGGGCGGCAAGGGCCTCAAGCAACGGGTCGAACAGTTTTTCGTAGTCGTGGTAAGCCTTCTTGAAGATGAGCCCGAATTTGTTCACATCCCGGTCGTTGATCACCAAATTGGCGCTGGAACTCAGGGCCTCCAGATCGTAGAGGGTCTGGAATTCCGGCCCGATCAGCGTATAGAAAATATAGCGCCGTTTAACCATCGACATCTTCAGCATGGAGGCATGGAAGGTGCTGCTGGCCAGGGAATCACCCTCAAAGCGGCTGTGCAGCACGACGGCGGCAAAGCTGCCGAACTGCATCCGGCCGATGGCATCGGCGGCCGAGGCCGGAAAGATGGACTGGTAGCCGGTGTTGGTGAAGGTCACGGCCACCACCGCCCGGCCCGGGCCCTCCTTCATCAGGATCAAGGCCATGGGGATGTCCTGGATGACCTCCTCTGTTTCGTACTTGCCGCTGGAGAGCCATCCCAGATCCGGTTTTCCCGGGGGCTCTGTTGACGAGCGTCGTGAGGCGGCAGGCGTCGGCCGGGTCGGTGCGCTGTTTCCCGGTGCCGGGTCGGCGGTAGGCAGGGTGCCGTCTGCCCGCAGTTCGATGGGCTGCTGGCAACGAGGGCAGCTCAGCTTCAGAAGTTTGCCGGCCGGCAGGGCGGCGAGCGCATTCTTTATTTTGGCAACCTGGGCTTCACTCAGGTTGAGATCATTCTGGCAGTGGGGACATTGATCGATCATGGTTGTCTCCTTAGTCCCTTAGACGTTGATTGTTGACAGTTTGCGGTCATAAATTTCATAAAACTTGCGGCCGCCGGACATTCAGGTGTTCATGGTATAAAGGGACTTATACCCCTCAAGGGGGCACTGTAAAGTGTCCAGCTCCGCTGGGTCGGGTTATCGATTTGATGCGGTGCAATGCCGGCGGGGTTATTGAGAGCGGCGCGGCATCACTCCATCTTCAGCCCTTTAATATGGCTGGTCGCTTCACCGCGGGCCGCCTTGATGCGGTCGAGACCGCGGTTCATGGCGCTGCGGCGCGAGCAGTAGCCCATGGCTGTCTCTTCGGTGATTAAACCCTGCTCGTAGAGTTGCAGGATGTACTGGTCAAAGGTGTGCATCCCCTGGGGCGAGCCGGCCTCCACCACATCGTAGAAGGTTTTGTCTTCGGTTTCGCCGTTGATGATCAGGTCCTTGACCCGAAGGTTGGTGCAGAGGATCTCAAAGGCCGCCACCCGGCCGCCGCCGACCTTGGGCATGAGCCGCTGGCAGACGATCCAGCGGATCGTGTCCACCAGCCGGTTGCGGATCTGCGGCTGTTCCTCCTGTTCAAACATGCCGAGGATACGGTTGATCGTCTGGCCGGAGTCCACCGTATGCAGCGTGCTCAGGACCAGATGGCCGGTTTCGGCGGCGCCGAGGCCGATTTCCATGGTCTCCCGGTCCCGCATTTCGCCGACCAGGATAACCTTGGGAGCCTGGCGCAGGGCGGCCCGCAGGCCGTTGGCAAAGTTGTCGAAGTCATTGCCCATTTCCCGCTGGTTGAAGGTGGCCGTTTTCTGGGGATGCACGAACTCCACCGGATCTTCCAGGGTGACGACGTGCACGGATTTTTCTTCATTGATCTTGTTGAGAATAGCGGCGAGCGTCGTGGACTTGCCGGAACCGGTGGCGCCGGTGACCAGCACGAAGCCGTTCAGCTCGTAGGCCATTTTGTTGGTCACTTCCGGCAGATTCAGCGACTGGATGGTGGGGATGGTCGTTTCCAGCTTCCGTAGGACAACGGAATAGTTCGCCTGCTGGGAGAAGATATTGACCCTGAAGCGCGCCCGGCGGCCCAACCAGTAGGAGAGGTCGCAGGAGCCGAAGGTGGTCAGATCGTGCAGCAGTCGCTTGTCGCCGCCAATGAGGTTGAGGGCGAAGGTCTCGGCCTGAAATGGGGTCAATTCCGCCACCGGCGGCGTGACGGCGACCGGCATCAGCCTGCCGGAGGCCTCAACCTGCAGGGATTTCCCCACCGTGATATTGAGGTCTGAAACATTGGCATAGCTCTCCAGCATGTTGGTAATCCAGTAGTCGATTTCCGGTTGCTTCATGGAGGATTCTCCTTTGGATGAACTCGTGGTAACGCCGAGGCGGGCCTGGCAAGATTCTTTTGTGTCTTTCGCAAGGCCGAGGCCGTTTTCCGAAAAGGGCCGGAGCAAGGCGGATCAGCGATTGCCAGCGGCCCGATTTGCTGTGTTAGTTAAGCAAAATTACCGGAAAAATGCTGCAATATTTTTTGCCGGCCAGGGATGGCCAAATGGCTGCGGGCGCAGGGATGCGCAGGAGCAGCTGTCAGGCCAGGGATGGCCAAATGGCTGCGGGCGCAGGGATGCGCAGGAGCGGCATGCCGCGCCGCACACCTGAATTCCTGCGCCCGGTTGATGAACACCCAAAAACCTTGGTCGCGCTGAGACGCTGAGGCGCAGAGATTTTTTTACTTAAATTGGTTCCCTCTGCGCGCCCTGCGCCTCTGCGGGATGCAATGATTTTTTGCTCCGTGATTATGGTTGCTTCTTCACCAGCAGATAGAGGCGGCCCGGCTGTTTCATCAGGCCGGCCGCGGTTTCGGCATAGTCGCCGCCCCCCCAGAAGAGATCGAGGCGTCCCGGTCCCTTGATGGCGCCGCCGCTGTCCTGGATCAGCACGAATCTGGAGAGCGGCTGCCAGGTGATTAAACCGTTAGCCGTTTGTGTCGGCTTTTCCGACTGCAGAAATCCTAAGCCGGCGGCCGGCAGGATGTTCTGATCCGCCGCCACCGAGCGGCCAGCGGTCAGCGGTTCGCCGAGATTTCCCACCGGCCCTTCCCCATCGTGCCAGCGGAAGAAGACGAATGATGGATTGTGGTGGAGGATGCGGGTCTGCTCTGC
>MGTE01000092.1:2286-3414 GCA_001799275.1 Deltaproteobacteria bacterium RIFOXYD12_FULL_57_12 | reverse complement strand
ATTTTGGTTTTCAATTTCTGCCCTGCTCCAGTAGGGGACAAGCCGGCCGTCCTTCAGCCGTCCGCTGCGCCTGGCGCCGTTCTCCTGGCCCGGCTGCGTCACCAGATCCGGCGGCAGCGCATACAGGGGATGGCTATAGGGCGGCTCCCGGGTGAGGCTCGCCTCGAACAGGGGTTCATAGTAGCCGGTGACCAGCATTTGGCGATAGGCGCCGTCGTCGTCGCGCGGTCCGATCTGGTAGACCAGAAAACACTCGCCTATCTGCCGGGCGAGTTCGGCGTCGCTGCCGGTGGTTTCAAGCAGGCGCTGAAATGTTTCCATGGATTCGATCAGCCAGGCGGCCGAATAGGTGGCATCGGCATAGGTGAACATTCGTTCCGCCGGCAATTTGCGCAGATAGTGCAGGCTCCGGTTGATTGAGGCCTTGAGGGAGTCCCGGTCAAGGTCGTCGGTAAAGGCGGGAAGGCGGTCGGCCGGCAGCAGCGCCAGCGGCGGCTTGCCAGCGCAGCCGTTGAACAGCAACAAGGCGGCCAGCAGGCAGGGGAGCCAAGAGCGTCCGCCCCAAAGTCGGTAAGCGGTTGCAGGGTGCCGCATATCCGCGCAAGAGGCCTGTTCGCTATACATCGGTATGCGGGCAGGCTGATGACAAAGGAGATGCGGTACCCTGTGACCGCTTACCAGTAAAGGTTTCGGCAAAGGTGCGAAGAAAGAGGGGCAGTTGTTCGGCCGGCAGAAAATTGATCCCGGCCGCGGCGGCCCGGCCGCCGCCGGTCGGAAAGGCGCGGCAGAGGGTATCGGCGCCGGTCTTGCCGGCCAAAGGCGCCCGAACGCTGATCCGCAGGGTTTCGTCTTCATTGGCCACGATCAAGGCATGGGCCAGGTCCGGTCGTTCCCGTGCTTTTTCGTTGCTGAACACCCCGGAGACCCTTCTGGCCCAGGCCGTGGCCGGCAGTTGATAGACCCGGCCGTGCCTGTCTTCCTGCAGGGGCCGACAGGCGCTGGCCGCGGCCATGTCATCGGCAAAACCCTGGCGCAGGGCGGCCAGCACCTCGGATTTCCGGCAGAAATCGAGCGGGTCGCGGAAGGGCTGCACCGCTTTAAACAGCGCGGCGGGCGGAAAATGCAGAT
>MGTE01000092.1:0-2233 GCA_001799275.1 Deltaproteobacteria bacterium RIFOXYD12_FULL_57_12 | reverse complement strand
TCATGCAGGTTGTCGCCAAAGGCGGCGACCACGGCCCAGGCCCGGAAGCGGCCGGCCAGCATTCGGTTGACGATTAAACCGGTGCAGATATCCGGCGTCGGATCGATGTGGGCGTTCAGGAAAGGCGAGGCAGGGATTTCGCCGGCAAAATGATGATCGATATAGGTGACTTGGCAGTGTCGGGAAAGCAGGGTGACGAGCTCGGGACGGTTGCTGTCCAGGGAGATGTCCAGGACGGCGATTTCGGCGTTTCTGGCCGTGGTGATCTGGCTAAGCAGGCGGATGTCGCGCTTGACGCCGGTAATCAACTTGGCGGCCGGCCGGGGGGCGGCCAGTCGCAACTGCTGCAGGGCGCAGATGCCGTCGGCGTCGCCGTTGAAGACGTCGTAGTGCATGAATCAGAAATTCCGGCCGATTTCCAGAAGTTTGCCGATGCCGGTCAGGTTGAAGACCACCATGGCCCGCAGGTCGTCCGAGGTTTTTGTGATTGCCGCCTCCATGGTCCAGCAGGCCGGGTGATAGATCAGGTGGAAGGAGTTGGAGATTACCCCGACGTTGTCGACAAACGAATGGGTGATATCGTACTTGGCAGACAGCAGGTCGGTCAGTTTTACCTTGAGCGCACTCTTCAGTTCATGGGCGCCAAGGTCTTTCCTGTAATAATAGTCGGCGCTCAGTCGGTCGCCGCGGCTATTGGTGTAAGCGGCCTTGAAATCATAGTAGGTGGTCCCGTCGCCGTAAACGTTTATTGCTGTTTCGTAGCCCAGCATGAGGCCCGGTACAGGCTGGGTGCGTATTTCGGCCAGAATATCGGATAAAGGGTGGCGGTCGGCCCGGAAGTCGTAGCTCTGGTTGATGTCGAAATAGGCGTAGTCGCGGCTGGTGACGGCGCCTTCCTCGGTGGTCCGGTATTTGAGAAAGTTGGCGAGTCCGTATGTCAGGCCGTTGCGGGCGGCAAGCCGGTCGATTTGGTCAAACTCCGGCAGGTTGGTCTGGTCGATTGACGGCAGGAAGTTGTAGGTCAGATAGGGCCGGGTGGTGTGACGCAAGGCGCGGGTGCTGTCGTCCTGGCCGGCGCTGAGCCTGAAATCCCGCTGCAGGGTGGTTGCCAGGTTTGCGGTAAGGTCGTAGAGGGTGCGGTTCTGGCCGCGGGCTGTCGACCAGGTGGCGTCATCATTGACTTCGATCTGGTAGAGGGTTTCACGGACGCCGCCGGACAAGGTCGCCTCGAAATAGGGGCCAAGGGGAAGAGGCGCGGTCAGGCGGGGGGCCAGGTCCAATCGGTGGCCGCCCAGGCCGCGGTCCCGCCAGTAATAGACATATTCCGACTGCCAGGAAAAATCCAGGGGCAGATCGGCCACCGGGGTCAGACCAGCGGCAAGCAGCCGCGGCATGGTCCAGAGCGGGGTCGGGCTGACAAAGGTGTTGCGGGTGTCATCAACGCCGCGCAGTTCCCCGTATAGTCCCATGGCGGACCAGTTCCTGGAGAGCTGCAGGGTGTTTTCCCGGAGCAGGATGGTCTTGTCCTGAAAGCCGCGCCGATAGGTGGCCAGGTATTCCTGGTTGTTCGGGTCAAAACCCAGCATGCTGTCCCGGAATTCCTGCAGAAAATCGCGATCAGAGACCAGATCCAGATCGAGGCGGCCAACCAGGTTGTCGGTGAAGTAATGGTCCGCCTTGCCGCGGAGCCAGTAACGCTGGGTTCTGCTGCGCAGATAGCCATCGTCGTTGAAATCGTCAAGCACGGTGTCCTCGGTTGCATCGTGCAGATAGCTGGCCGTGAACGTCCCGCGCGAGCGGTCATCTGCCACATACCGGAATTCGGCCCCGGCCTGCGCGCCACGCCTGGAGAGATCCCCGAAATAGAGGGTGGCGTCGGTACTCGGCGAAATATTGACAAAGAGGGGCAGAAGCAGACCAAAGCCCTCTCGTTTCGAATTGGAGAATTCCGGAAACAATAGGCCGGTCTGGCGCTCGGTCTTGGCCGGTAAAATCAGGTATGGCGAGTAGAGGACAGGGAAATCCTTGATTCGCAGGGAGGCGTGCTGCAGTTGAGCATAACCTTCCTTGGTAATATTTGCCTCGGAGCTGTGGATGCTCCAGTCCGGCGCGCTACCCGGTTTTATTTCACAGGTGGTGACGGCGCTGTCCGTGAGATGGTAGGTCAGCTCGCCGGTTTTTTCAATGATCGCGCCGCTCAGGTGCAGGTTGTTCTTGCCGTGCAGGAGTAAAG
>MGTE01000091.1:30891-31930 GCA_001799275.1 Deltaproteobacteria bacterium RIFOXYD12_FULL_57_12 | reverse complement strand
CATCCGCAAGAACTTTCCCGGTCGTTTCGCCGCTACAGAGACGAGTTGGGGTTGCCTCCATACAAACCCTTTCATGGGATTCGGGGGGCGATGATCACCCACTTGCTAAATTCTGGGGTGGACCTCAAAAGCGCCAAAGAATTGGCAGACCATGAATCAATAACTACAACAGCAGGATATGCAAGCACCCGCCGCCTGCAGGTGGCTCAAGCAGCTGCGCACCTTGACCTCGGTCCAATTACCAACCAATTACCAATAAAATCTAACTAAGCTTTTAACATACTGATTATTTTTGATTTTAATAGTTTTCATTTGGGACTTAAAATCCTTTGTCCGTAAGGGCGTACCGGTTCGACTCCGGTGCCAGGTAGCGAATATCAATGGGTTAGGTGATTGCAATCGGTTAAGACCAATTACCAACAATTACCAATAGCCTCGAAATCGGTAGTAAAACAGGCATCAATTACCAACCAATTACCAATAGTAAAATATTAATGGCGTATAAGATCAATGAATTGGAAATCTGTTTTGCAATTAATTAACCGATGAACTTTTGCCGCGCCACTACTGGTTTTGCCGACTATGCAAATTAGAACTTTATGAATCGCCTATAACTGATTGATATTATATAATATAGTGTATTAAATGATCAGGGCAAATTGCCGAATGAATGAAAAAAACGTGAATTTAAGGCGGGCGGGGGTGTGCTTTATAGGGGTATATGCGGCAGACCCCCGGTATTTTTTGCCGCAGGCAGCGGGCGGCGAATTTTGGAAAACAGTTTTGCGAAAAATCGGGCGAGGGCGGGTGTCTGGCGGGTAGAGATCGCGGCGGAGCCGCCTTTCTTGCGGGGGGTGTAAAGGGGGGAATTGGGAATTGCCATGCATTGAAGCACAATCGCGCCGCCTGAGATAGGTGAAGGGGCTGGCAGCCCAACACCCCTGGTCGCGCTGCAATGGGCGAATCGAACCGGGCGATGGATTGAGGTTGGGCCTTAGGGCTATCGCTTTTTAGGCGGGTTTTTGCCGGATTTGACGCG
>MGTE01000091.1:29852-30877 GCA_001799275.1 Deltaproteobacteria bacterium RIFOXYD12_FULL_57_12 | reverse complement strand
GGCCCGGCCAGGGTGGTGAGCAGGCCGTCTTGATCGAGGAGCCCGTCGAACAGAGCCATGGGTAATGATTCCAACACGACCTTCGCATTGGTGGAGATTTTTTCCGGCTGTAGTTTCCCCTGTTCATCGAACAACTGAGTTAGGTCGGTGTCAATGTGAAAAACGCCCTGATTGCCAGCCTGCTCCGCAACGCCGTCGAGTTTCACCGTAAGTGCGTCTGCCAGGTTTTTCGCCTCAATTGTCAGCGCCATCTTGCGCCAGCCTAGGTTGTTCATGGGCCCCGTGGCGTGGATCATGCCGTCGCCCATTGACAATTTCGCTTTGAGCCCGACCGCGTTCGGGCTGAAGCCGGTAACCGGGGCGGTCAACTCCTCAACCTCGATGGTGATTGGCACATCGGCGGCCAGGGCCAAGCCCCGATCCTTGCCAAGGGCCTCGATCAGGCCGGAGGTAAGCCTGGCATTGATTGCGGCCGGCCGTGTCAGACTGAAGCGGCCGTTGGCCGCTGTGGCAGTGATATCGGCGGTGAGCAGTGGTGACAATATTTTGACCACGGCCTCGCCTGCACCGTGGGTCAGCTTCACCTCGGCGGCCAGGTCCAGGTGGTCGCCCAGGGCCTGGCGGAGCAGGCCGGCCTGGTTGAGCAGACGGTCGATGCCGTCCACTGGCAGATTGGTGGCCCGCATGGTTATCATGCTGTCCATTTGATCGGGCGCCAGGGTTCCATGGCGATCAAAGCCGGCCAAGGAAGCCGCCAGCGAGATATCGCCGCTCAAATCGGCCTGCGTGGCCCGTGCGGAGAGTTCTACCTGGATGGGCGTATCGATGGAAGAGAGCCGGGCCGTGGCCTTGACATCCTGCAAGGCAATCGGGTCAATGCCTTCCGCCGACAGGGTAATGCTGGAATCAACAAGCGTCATCTCGCCGGATAAAGGCACTGGGATCGTGATTCCGGTGGCGCTGGGCTGGCTGTTTTTTTTCTCCGCCTTTTTGGCGGAAAGGGCTTTTTTTAGGTTGGTGGCTCC
>MGTE01000091.1:7569-29835 GCA_001799275.1 Deltaproteobacteria bacterium RIFOXYD12_FULL_57_12 | reverse complement strand
ATCTCGGTTCGGCCGAAGGAGAGTCGCCCCCGGGCCAGGGACAGGAGGCTGGCCTCGGTAGTGAGCCGGCCAAGAGTGACAACCGGCTGGCCGTCCGGGTCGCTGACCGTCACTCCCTGCACCTGCTGCCCCCCGAACCAGCTCAGTTTGAGAGAATCTATCCGGACTGTGCCTGGGATTTTTTTGTTGAGCGAACCGATGATCAAGGATCTTCCGGCGTTGGTGGAGAGCAGGCCCGGGCCAGCCAGAATAAAGATGCAACCGGTTACGAGCACGAGTACCAACGTGAGCAGCGAACGAGATATTTTCATCTGATCCCTCTTTCTTGACAAAGAGTGTCGGGCGGTCAGTGCGGACGCTTCGTTTCCCCTGTCCAAGAATGCCACGCCGGCCCGCCGGCCGTCAACCGCCTTGTTGGTTTTATTAAAAACATGCGGGAGAATTGAATCCCTGCCCGGGGACAGTGATAAGGCCACCAATATGATATCCCGCTGCACAGCCGCTATCGCAGCCAGCAAGGAACGATGGCCAGGTTCTTACGGCAATATGCTGCTTTTCGTTTGAGTGGCCAGATAGGCCTGCCAACATTTTCTCACTCGGCTGCCCCGGTTCATGGATGACGGCTGACCGCCTCGGTTTGCAGACAAGTGCTTGTCATGGATGTAAAATGAACTGATTTTCCGGTTTTTTCATCTTTTTTTGCTCGACATGTTACCCTGTTTTTTCTTGTCAAGACTCTTTTTGTTTGATATGTTGGTAGTAACGTTCAGTTGCTCGTGGCCGGACAGCGGCAGAGGACGGAGCAGGTATTATTTGAAAAAGGGAAGTTGAATAGTAATAAGTGATTCCCCACCCCCGTCCCCCAGGCCTTGCGAAACCCTCCGGCTCAACGTTTCACCCATCTCTCCGCGTCCCCGACCCCGGAATTCGGTTTTCTGGGCATGAGTTTTATCAGTTTTCCTTTAGTCAATGACATTATCTGATGGCACAACTCAGATAATGCAACAGCAGCCAAGTCGAGAGAAACTCCCATGAACATTCTCCTTATTTACCCTCAGTATCCTGACACATTCTGGAGTTTCAAGCATTCACTCAAGTTTATCTCCAAGAAGGCCGCTTTCCCGCCCCTCGGCTTGTTGACCGTGGCTGCCATGTTGCCAGAAGGCTGGCGGAAAACACTCGTGGACCTTAATGTCGAGCCGTTATCGGATGAACAGCTGGCGTGGGCGGATATGGTTTTTATCAGCGCCATGATTGTTCAAAAGGAAAGCGCGCAACAGATCATTAAACGGTGCAAGGCACTGGGGAAAAAAATTGTTGCCGGCGGGCCTGTCTTCACCACCCAGCATGAGCAATTTCGAGATGTCGACCATTTTGTCTTGAACGAGGCGGAAGTTACCCTGCCTCTGTTCCTGCAGGATCTGGCCGTCGGACAACCAAAGCCTCTCTATGCCGCGGCCGTACGACCCGACATAACCCGAACCCCGGTTCCTCTCTGGTCGCTCATCAATATTAAAAATTATGCGACCATGGCCATCCAATACTCGCGAGGATGTCCGTTCAACTGCGAGTTCTGTGACATCGTCATCATGAATGGCAGGATTCCTCGGCTGAAGTCGACGGAGCAGATGTGCAGGGAATTTCAGGCTATCTTCGATACCGGCTGGCGGAAATCCGTCTTTATCGTCGATGACAATTTTATCGGCAACACGCAAAAGGTGAAGCAACTGCTGCCTGCTTTGATCGAATGGCAGAAGGAACACCGATATCCCTTTACCCTGCTTACCGAAGTCAGTGCCAATCTGGCAAACGACGAGGAATTGATGCAACTGATGAGCGCGGCTAATTTTTTCAAGGTGTTTCTCGGTCTTGAGACGCCAAACCATGACAGCCTGATAGAGTGCGGTAAAAAACAGAATACCGGTGGCAAGATGAGCGAGGTCGTGGACACGATTCATCGGCACGGCATGCAAGTCATGGGTGGATTCATTGTGGGCTTTGACCATGATCCGGAGAACATTTTTGACATGCAAATCCGTTTTATCCAACAGATCGGTGTGGTCACGGCGATGGTGGGCATCCTGACCGCGCTGCCGCAGACCCGCCTTTGGCATCGCCTGAAAGCCGAGGGACGGCTGCTCAGTGATGCAACCGGCGAGAATACGGATGGCTGTCTGAACTTCAAACCAATAATGGAAAAAGAGAAACTTATTGAAGGGTATCAAAAGCTTCTTGTTGCGCTCTATTCCCATAAACACTACTACCAGAGAATACACACCTTTCTCAAGAGCTACACGCCGACCGCCAAAACCAGACTGACCAAGGAAGATGTCCTCGCCTTTATGCGAGCTGCCTGGCGGCTTGGCATCGTATCGAGGGTCCGTTTTCGCTATTGGAAATTGATTGTGAAAACCTTTTTCGTGAAGCGAAAGGCCTTGCCCATTGCCGTTGAACTGGCCATCCAGGGCTTTCATTTTGAAAAGGTCATGAAACGGGTTTGTCGGCCATAAGAGGAACTCCCTCGGCCGCGAGATCGCTCAGCTTGAAAAGAATTCAGGAAACATGCGGGAGAATCGAGTTCCGGCCAGAGGCTACTGTCGGGACGCTGGAACCGCCTGCGTCTTGCGCACCAGCCAGCCGATGGTCAGTCCCTGGACCAGCACGGAAAAGACCACCACCGCGTAGGTGATGGCCAGGATGAGATGGCGCTCCCGGCCTGGGGGCAGTGACAGGGCCAGGGCCACCGAGATCCCGCCGCGCAGCCCGCTCCAGGTGAGGATCGTGACCACATGGGGGCTGAAGGTCAGGAAAAATCGCAGAATCCCCACCGGCAGGCCGACGCTGACCAGACGGGCGATTAAAACCAGGGGGATGGCCAGCAGTCCGACCGCCAGTTCCTTGCCGGAAACGGACAGCACCAGGATTTCCAGGCCGAGAAGTACGAAGAGCACCGCGTTGAGCACCTCGTCCACCAGCTCCCAGAAGGGGTCGAGATGTTCCCGGGTGCGCTCTGACATGGCGAAGCTGCGGCCGTGGTTACCGATCAGCAGCCCGGCCACCACGATGGCGATGGGCGCGGACAGATGCAGGGCCTCGGCCAGCCGATAGCCGCCCACCACCAAGGCCAAAGTAATCAAGACCTCCACCTGGTAGTTGTCTACGTTCTTCAGGAGCCAGTAGGCGATAAGCCCGGCAACGAGGCCGAAGGCAGCCCCGCCCAGGGCCTCCTTGATAAAGAGCAGGCCGATTCCACCCGGGGTGACCGCCAGGCCGTGGTACGCAATATCCAGCAGGACCAGGAAGATCACTACGCCGACCCCATCGTTGAAGAGCGACTCGCCGGCGATCTTGGTCTCCAGGCTCTTGGGGGCATTGGCGGTCTTGAGGATGCCGAGCACGGCAATGGGGTCGGTGGGCGAGATCAATGCTCCGAACAGAAGACAATGGATGAATTCGAGGCCGAGGCCGAGCAGAGCGGAGACCAGCCAGAGGAACAGGCCGATCAACCCGGTGGAGACAAGCACGCCCACCGTGGCCAGGGCGGTGATCACCCGGTAGTGCTGGCGCAGGTCGTTCAAGTTGACATGGAGCGCCCCGGCAAAGAGAAGGAAACCGAGCATGCCGTGGAGCAGGGTTCGGTTGAAATCAATCCCCTCAAGCAGGACAACGGCCCAGCTCTTCATCCCGGGGAACCACCAGCCGGTCGCCAGCAGTCCCATGGAAAAGACCAGGGCGATCAGCATCAGGCCGATGGTGGTGGGCAGACGCAGAAAACAATGGTTGATCACCCCGAACAGGGCGGCCAGGGTAAGCAGTATCCCGGCGACTCCGACAAAATCCATTTCCCGTGCCTCCTGGTGCCTTGCGTGTTCTTGATAATATCGAGCCTCTTGCAAAACGAACATCTACTCCGATCGGCCAAAAATATCCTGCGCGGCGTCTTCCTTGTGAAAGCGTCCTCGACGTAGCGCTGCTACGCCTGCGGTTTTTCTCGATCCGCCCAGTCAAATCTGACCCAATCCGGGGCGCGATTCAGGTATATTGCTATTTTCCGAGTCCTTTACCCCACCTCTTTCGTATGCAGAGTAACCTACTTTTTCAATATCACGCAGCCAAGAATTAACCCCCGGTTTCGTCCCGCCACCTTTTCCATTGCTCCGGTGCTGGCCCTGTGCTAAGAGCTTATCCATAAATAAGCTTTTCAGGGATTGCGTCGGATTTTGCGACGGATTTGGCCGTGACGATTGAGCAAAACCGCAGCCGTAGCAGCGCTACGGCGAGGATTTTGCGATTGAGGAGCGGTTAAAACCGGCCAAAAGCCGGATGCAAGCACCAAAGTTTTATTTATGGATAAGCTCTAAAGAATTCCGACCACCTGTTATTGACGGGATGGTCTGCCTTCTTGGTTTTTTGGTAAAGAAGGGCAGGGCCGCCTTGTTGACGGGCCGGATATTTCCGGCTGGCGCCGGATTACTATCCCACTGGGGCAGAGATTATCAGAATCATGAACATCCTCAACAACTCCAGGGGATAAATGGAACTGGTAAAACAGTTCTTCAATCTCAATTTTATCCAAAACATGCTGACGCTCACTTCTGTAACCAAAACATACGGCCCGACCCGGGCAGTGGATGGGGTTTCTTTCCAGGTTGAAAACGGCGAGGTGTTTGCCCTGCTCGGACCCAATGGGGCGGGCAAGACCACCATTGTCAAGATGATCATGGGGCTGGTCTGGCCGACTGCCGGCGCGGTGACCATCAACAATATGCCCACTGCAGTCCCGGCATCCCGGGCGAAAACCGGCTACCTTGAAGAACAGCACCGGATTCCACCGCGGCTGACCGGCAGAGAGTATCTTTCGCGAAGCGCGGCCTTAATCGGCCTGACCGGCGGAGCGGCCGAGGCTGAGATCGACCGAGTGCTCACCCTGTGCGGGATGCGGGCCGAATCCTTTGGAAAAGCCGGCGGCTATTCCAAGGGCATGCGGCAGCGGATCGGTCTGGCCGCGGCACTCCTGGGAGCGCCGCAACTGCTGGTCCTGGACGAGCCCACCTCCGGGCTCGATCCCTTCGGCATCCGCGACATGCGCCAGATTCTTGAAACCCTCAAACAGGCTGGCGCCACCATCGTCATCAACTCGCATATCCTCTCCGAGGTGGAAAAGATCTGCGACACCGTGGCCTTTATCAACCACGGCCGGCTCCTGGCCAAGGACGGGATCAGCGCCCTGGTGGGTCCGGGCGAGACCCTGGAGGACGTGTTCGTCCGCGCCATGGAGGGGAAAAATGGATAAGGTCCTGCGTATCGCCTGGTATACCGTGCAGGACCAGTTGCAGCGGAAAAGTTTTTATCTGCTTCTGGCCGTGTCCCTGCTGTTCGTGCTCTTCCTGCGCGGCTGTTACGACGCCAGTTACACGATCAACCACCAGCAGGTCAACAGCATTGCCGTGGCCCGGCACGCCTCGCTCTTTGCCTTTCATCTCATCGCCGGCGGCATGCTGCTTATGGCGGTGCTCATCTCCATGTCGATCCTGCCCGTTGACCAGAACGATGGCACCATGGTCCTCTATCTCTGCCGGCCAATATCGCGGCCCCAGTATGTCCTGGGCCGGCTGGCCGGGCTCTGGCTGCTGGTCTCGCTGTTCATGTTTGTGCTCCATGCAACCATTATGCTGATTGCCTGGCAGAAGACCGACGCCATTCTGCCCGGCTACCTGATCGCCTCGCTCATCTGTTCGCTGAACCTCTTTTTTGCCATTGGCCTGACCCTGCTTTGCTCCCTCATCATGCCCGGTTTTGTGGCCGCGCTCGCTACCCTGGCGATCATCGGTTTCGGCTTTGTTTCCGACGGCGCCATCCGCCTGATGAGTACCCCCATGGCCCAGGGCGTCTTCCAGAACAAGGCGGCCCAGGAGCCGGCCTGGTGGCGGCTCATCTATCCCAAGCTCTCCATGGTGCAGCATTACGGTGCCACCATCATCAGCGGCGACGAGTTTTATACCATCGGCCCGGTGCATCCCTTGGTCAATGTCGCGGTGTGCTGCGCAATAGTGGTGGCGATTTTGCTCTTTGTCTTTGGGAAAAAAGAGATATAGAAAAAATGATGGGTTCCCTCCCGGGAAGAGAATGACACGCCGGTTTCGGAGCCGGACTGCTGCAGTGAGTGTTTTCCCTGTTCGCGCCACAGAGCTGTTTGGCAAAGCGGACAAACGGCTAACCTGAAGAAGGTGCGTAGGATTATGTGGGGGGCAACATGGTCCCTGGCTCTTACGCCGAAAGTCGTCAACCGGTAATACCATTTGCTATTTCGTTATTTTTTGGTATGTTTCTCGGTATGAATGAAATCATTTCAAGCAATGAAATAAAATACATCAAGAGAAGATTGTGCCGTCAACTCAAAGAGATGGTTGATGTTTCTCCCGTGACGGTTTTGACCGGAGCGCGACAGGTCGGGAAAAGCACGCTCCTGAAGCAGGAGTTCACTGATTACAGCTATTTTACCCTGGATGATTTGGGCGTGCGGGAGCAGGCCAGGCTTGATCCGCAATCGCTCTGGAAAAACACCAGCCACATTATCATTGACGAGGCCCAGAAACAGCCGGAATTGTTTGAGGCGATCAAACTGGCGGTCGACAGTTCCAAACGCCGGGGAAAGTTCATCCTGTCCGGATCAGCCAATCTGCTGTTAATGGAGAAAGTGACAGAGTCTCTGGCGGGCCGCGCCGTCTATTGCGAACTGTTTCCCATGACGTATGGCGAGATGGCCGGCAGGATCGAGGCGGAAAATTTTCTTGGGCTGTGGGCGCCAGGTCTTGAAACAGGGGCCGAGCAGGTAGGCGCGGTTGATCCGCTTCCCTTCCTCATGCGGGGGTTCATGCCGCCGGTGCTTGAGCTTGTCTCGGACGTCAGTGTTCTGCACTGGCTTGAGGGATACATTCGGACGTATCTGGAGCGTGATCTACGCGAGCTTTCGCAGGTAGATTCCCTGGTGGATTTCCGCAAGGTCATGCGGATGCTCGCTCTCCGCACCGGCAATATCCTGAATCAGGCTGATGTGGCCAAGGACAGCGGCGTCACCCATCCCACAACCCATCGTTATATCCGGTTGCTTGAGGTGTCGAATATCATCGCCCGGGTGCCGGCGTACAGCACGAACAGGGGCAAGCGCCTGGTCAAATCTCCCAAGGTGTTTTTTGTTGATCCGGCCATTGCCGTGTTTCTGTCCGGCTATTTTGATCTGGAAAACGTTGCGCGCTGCCGGGAGTTTGGCGGGTTTTTCGAAACACTGGTGTATCTCCATCTGCGGGCGCAATGTGAATTGATGACGCCTCGCGCAACGTTGCACTACTGGCGGACCGTCTCGGGCCGGGAAGTTGATTTTGTAGTGGAGCATGGCAACAGGCTTCTGGCTTTTGAGGTGAAATTTACCAGCAATCCGACCATTGCCGACTGTAGGAACCTCCTGCTCTTCCTCGAAGAATACCCCGAGACGGTGCGCGGCGTTCTGGTACACACCGGCGATCGGGTCGTCTGGCTGCATTCGAAAGTGCTTGCCGTGCCCTGGTGGTGGCTCGACTGGTAAACGGTTTCGCATCCGTCGGGCGTTGCCGAGGATGGAACCTACTCGAAATAAGTTGTTTTAGAACCAGCCCCCTTAGTTGCTTAGTCTGCCTTGGGGGTGGCAGGTTCGCCACCGGTTGACCGGATATTGGAAGAGCGGGAGATACACTGATGAAGATATGGAGCATGGCAACCCTGATTTTTGTTATGGCAGCGATGTTGGGATGCACGGCAAATGAAAAACATGAGGCGGTGGAAAAGACGCGGCCCGAGATTTTCGGCGTGCAGGTGGCCCAAGTCGAATCCGTTGCGGTCTCACGTTTCCAGGAGGTGACAGGGACCATTAAGGCGGTCTCGGAGAGTCGGGTGGCCAGCCGGATGATGGGCGCGGTGGTGGAGGTCCTGGTCGATGAAGGGCAACAGGTAAAAAAAGGAACGCTTCTGGCCCGGCTCGATGACCGGGATATGGTGGAAAAAGTGGCCCAGGCCCGGGCCGGTCTTCGGGAGGCGCAACAGGGGCTGGCTGCGGCTGAAGAGAATATGAAACTTGCCGGAATCACCCACGAACGCTATCAGGCCCTTTTTGCGGAAAAGGCCCTTTCCCGCCAGGAACTGGATCAGATGACCAGCAAAAAGAAGATGGCGGCCTATGAATATGAGCGGGTTCGGGAAATGATCAGTCGCACCGAGGCGGCCATCCGCGAGACGGAGGTGGGGCTTGGTTTTACCCGGATTACCTCCCCGGTTTCCGGACTGGTTACCGCAAAAAGCGTGGAGCCGGGTTCCATGGCCCTGCCGGGCATGCCCCTTTTTACCATTGAGGATACCTCGGCCTATGAGGTGGAGGCAGCGGTTGCTGAAAATCTCGCCGAGCAGGTGACAGTGGGCATGGAGGTCACGGTTGTCATCCCGGCCACCGGGCAGGAGTTACGTGGTACCGTCGCTGAAAAGGTGGCGGCAATGAATCCCCTTTCCCGGACCTTCCGGGTCACGGTGGCCCTTGCGGAAAAAAATCTGGCCAGCGGTCGATTTGTCCGGGTCGCCATTCCGGTGGCCGGTGCTCCAACAATTCTGTTGCCGTCTGCGGCCGTGGCGACAAGGGGGCAGCTTACCGGGGTCTACAGTGTGGACGGTAACCGCAAGATCACCTACCGCCTGGTGAGGCTGGGAAGAACACGAGACGGGCAGGTGGAGATTCTCTCAGGCATAAAGGTCGGGGAGCAGGTCATCGTCGATGGCGTTGAAAAGGCCATGGACGGGGCAATGTTGCGAGAGGGCGAACCACATGAGTAATATCGGCATCTCCGGGGGGATCGCCCGGGCCTTTATCAAATCCAAGCTGACCCCGCTTCTGGTCATTGCCTCGCTGCTTCTCGGTGTTTTTGCCGTGGGGGTTACCCCACGGGAGGAAGAGCCCCAGATCGTGGTGCCCATGATCGACGTCATGGTCAGCTATCCCGGCGCCTCGGCTCAAGAGGTGGAGGCGCGGGTCACCAATCCCATGGAGAAGTTTCTCCGGGAGATCAAGGGGGTGGAGTATATCTACTCCGTGGTGAAGCCCGGCATGAATCTGACCATTGTCCGTTTCTATGTGGGTGAAAACATGGAGGACAGTCTGGTCAATCTTTATACCAAGCTGATGGCCAATATGGACCGGATTCCCCCCGGGGTCTCCCAGCCCATGGTCAAGCCCAAGTCCATAGACGACGTGCCGATTCTCTCGCTTACCCTGTGGGACCGGGAGGAACGATATACCGGCTATGACCTGCGGCGGGTGGCCATGGAGCTTGCCCATGAGTTGAAAAAGGATCAGGATGTTTCGGAGATTGCGGTGATCGGTGGCCGGAAACGTGAGATTTCGGTCTCTCTTGATCCGGCCCGGCTTAAGGCCTATAATCTTTCTTCGTTCCAGATCATGGGCCAGCTCCGGGAGGCCAATGTCCTGCTTCCCGCCGGTTCCTATCCCTCGGGCAATGAAGAATTTCTGGTGAGTACCGGCGAACTGCTGGCCACTGTTGAGGAGGTCTCCGGGGTGGTGGTCGGGGTTTTTGCCAACCGTCCGGTGTTCCTGGGTGATGTGGCGGAGATCAGCGACGGCCCTGAGGAGCCCGGTGACTATGTCTTCATGGGCCTTGGCCCGGCGGCCGGTGGAAATCAAGACGCAGTGGGCCAATATGAGGCGGTGACCATTGGCCTGTCCAAGAAAAAGGGCGCCAATGCAAGTCGGGTGGCCCATGACGCCCTGGCCAAGGTCGAGGCCCTCAAGGATACGCTTCTGCCCGCGGGCGTAGAGATCACCGAGACCAGGAATTATGGTAAGACGGCCCAGGAAAAATCCGATGAGCTGCTTGACCATATGCTCATCGCCACCGTGTCGGTGATTATTCTGATTGCCTTCACCCTCGGCTGGCGCGAGGCCATGGTGGTGGGAGTGGCCGTGCCGGTGACTCTGGCCCTGACCCTGTTGATCAATTATCTCTACGGCTACACCCTCAACCGGGTGACGCTCTTTGCGCTTATTTTTTCCATCGGTATTTTGGTGGATGATGCCATTGTGGTGGTGGAGAATATCCACCGCCATTTCAAGATGAAGTCCGCCGATCCCCTCACCGCCATCCTGGCGGTGGAAGAGGTGGGCAGTCCCACCATTCTCGCCACCTTTGCGGTGATTGCCGCCCTCTTGCCCATGGCCTTTGTCTCCGGCCTGATGGGCCCCTATATGCGGCCCATCCCGGTGGGCGCCTCGGCGGCCATGCTTTTTTCGCTGCTGGTGGCCTTTATCGTCAGCCCCTGGCTGAGTTATAAGGTGCTGAAAAATGTCTCCGGCGGCGGGGTCGATGATGAGGAAAGTGGCAGGCTCTATATCTGGTACAACCGGATCATGGGCCCGTTGATCAGAAGGCCGCCCCTTCGCCTTGCGGTGATCGGGGTGGTGGGTCTGCTCCTGGTCCTTGCCATGCTGCTGGTGCCGATGAAGAAGGTTACCGTCAAGATGCTGCCCTTTGACAACAAGAGCGAGCTGCAGGTGATTATTGATATGCCCGAGGGCGTCACCCTGGAGGAGACCGCGGCGCTCACCCGCGAACTGGGCGAGTTTATTGCAACGGTGCCCGAGGTCACCAATTACCAGTCCTATATCGGCACGGCCGCGCCCTATAATTTCAATGGTCTGGTGCGTCATTATTTCCTGCGGGCCGGCAGTAATGTGGCGGATATCCAGGTCAACTTCGTGGACAAGGGTGAGCGGGATGACCAGAGCCACACCCTGGCCAAGAGACTCCGGCCCGGGCTCAAGAAAATCGGTGACCGCTACGGGGGCAGTTTGAAGATAGCCGAGATCCCGCCGGGACCGCCGGTGTTGAGCACCTTGGTGGCCGAGATCTACGGGCCTGATACCCGGCGGCAGGTGGAGATCGCCCGTAAGATCAAAAACATCTTTGAGACCACCGACGGCGTGGTGGATGTGGACTGGTATCAGGAAGACGACCAGAAGAAGTTGTTGTTCAAGGTGGACCGGGAAAAGGCGGCCTTGCACGGTATTTCCAGTGAGACGGTGTCCCGGAGTCTGCGCATCGCCCTGGGCGGAATGAGCGCCGGTCTCATCCATTACGAGGATGAAAAGGAGCCGGTGGAGATTATTTTTCGGCTGCCTCTGGCTGCCCGGGCCAGTATCGACGATCTGATGGCGGTGTCCGTTCCCGGGCTGGAGGGGAAACTCATTCCGTTATCCGCCCTGGTCTCGGTGGTGGAGACCATTGAAGACAAGACCATCTATCATAAAAATCTCAAGCGGGTCACCTATGTGGTGGGTGATGTAGCCGGGGCCAAGGAGAGCCCGGTCTACGCCATCATGGAGATGAAAAAACGGGTCGCAACCCTTGAGCTTGCCGAGGGGTACGAATTGAAACAGTATTCGGCCGTCCAGCCCTGGCTTGAGGACCGCTACGCCATGAAATGGGACGGGGAGTGGCATATCACCTACGAGGTCTTCCGCGACCTGGGCATTGCCTTTGCCGCGGTGCTGGTCCTGATCTACATCCTGGTGGTGGCCTGGTTCCGGAGCTTTATAACGCCGCTGGTTATCATGGCCCCCATTCCACTCACCCTGGTGGGTATTCTGCCGGGTCACTGGATGTTCGGCGCCTTTTTTACCGCCACCTCCATGATCGGTTTTATTGCCCTTTCCGGGATTATTGTCAGAAATTCCATCCTGCTGGTGGATTTTATCCAGATGGAATGGCGCGATTGTGGCGATCTGGAGAAATCCGTGATCAAAGCCGGCGCGGTGCGCCTGCGGCCCATTGTCCTCACTGCGGCCGCGGTGGTGGTGGGTTCCTTTGTCATGCTCTTTGATCCCATTTTTCAGGGGCTGGCCATTGCCATGATGTTCGGTGCGGTGGCGGCCACCGGGCTCACCCTGATCGCGGTGCCCCTTCTTTACTACCAGTTTTATAAAGGGAAACCCTGTGTCCTGCGGAAAACGGGTTCAGGAAATAATGAAGGGTAAACTTCTAAGGAGTGACCAAAGCCGAGCCCTCCGGGCTCGGTTGGTTACTTCATGGAAAGCCGTGGATTATCCCGCCGTGATCTTGAATCATATATTGGCAGTCGCGCCCGTGTTTCAGAGGTGCTGAACCGGAAACGTCAGCTCTCCATGGAGATGATCAGAAAACTTCACAAAGGACTTGGCATATCGTCAGAGGTGTTGATCCAGCATTATCATCCCTTCGAAGACGCGGCCTGAAATGAAAATATGGGTCGTTTTGACTTTGTTGGCAAACTTCTCCTATGCAAAGGCTGAAGCGCGTACAGCAGTCCGTGTCGTTCACTTGTTGAGCATGGTCTCAAGTTGGTCGGTAGTGTCTGCCAATTGAGAAGATTTTATCAGAATCCGCCTGAGCGTAAAGGCGACATGCGATTTCTTCAAGCGGGTGTGTCGACGGGCTTGACAATTGGTCGTTTGTGTTTTTTTGTGCTACCTTCTTTCTCTGTAATCAAGATATTTTTTATACGTTGCATCTGGCGTCAGCCAGTTGCTGCCATAACAAACAAGGGAGCAGTGACACATGAAACTATACTCGTATCTTACCGGCCCGGATGACGAAACCTTCTGCAAGCGGGTGTGCGCCAAGCTGAACAACGGCTGGCAGCTCTATGGCAACCCGACTCTGACCTTTAACGGCAAGAATGTGATTGCCGGCCAGGCGATGGTGAAAGAGGTTGAAGGGGAATTTCACGAGGAAATCAATCTGAAGGCGATGTGATTGCCGGTAAGTTCGGCAGCAGCCGGCATCTCATGGAAAGGCTTGATTCCTGGGGAAGCGAAAACGAGCGCGAGGCCCCGAAATGAAGGTGTCGAAATCTATTTAACGAGTTGGCGAAATAAAAAAATGGAATCGATAAACAAATCACTAACCGATCTCACCTGGGATGAACTGCGGCAATGGGCCGGCGCCAAAATCCTCAACCGCGGGAAGGCGTACGTTAAAAATGTCTATGACCTGGCCCGAACTGAAAACGGGGAGCTGGTTGCCTGGGTCTCGGGAAGCGAGGATTATGCCACCAGCGTGGGTATGGATGAAGTGGGCGAACTCGACTGGTTCTGCACCTGCCCGTATGACTGGGGTCCCTGCAAGCATGCCGTGGCAACAATCCTGGCAGGCATTGACCAGATAAAAACCGGCAAAGAGATACCACTGGTGGATCCTGAGAGCGAACTGTTTCTGGCCATGTTGGATGATTCCGACGAGGATGGCGAAGATATTTTTGATGAGGATGATTTTGAAGAGGAGGAAGACGAGACCGAGGAGGTGATGCCCTCGGCAAAAGGTGCAAAGGATGCGGTTCTGGTAAAGATCCTGCAAAAGAAAAGCAAAGAAGAGTTGTTGGACCTGCTGAAGGATTTTGCTGCCCGTCATCCTGAAGTCAAGCGAAAGATTATGGAAGACGACCAACTGGCAAGCGGCAAAATAGACAAACTAATCCCCGCGTTGCGGAAGGAAATTAGAAATATTTCAAGTGAGGATGCCTGGTATAATCCCTGGAAGGGCGAGGGCAACCTGCCGGACTATTCCCATGTCCGGGAGCAACTGGCCGCCCTGTTGAAACAAGGGCACGCCGATAGCGTGGTCGAGCTGGGCAGGGAGCTGTGGGAAAGAGGCAACGCTCAGGTTGAACAGTCCCATGACGAGGGAGAAACGGCCGGGGAGATTCAGGCATGCATGGAAATCGCCTTCAAGGCGGTTTCTTCATCTTCATTGTCTCCACCGGAGCAGCTTCTCTGGATGATCGATATTTTTCTTGAGGATCAGTATTCCATCAGCGACTCGTGTGAGCGGTTCATCCGGGGCAGGGGATATACGAAAGCGCACTGGTCCGAAGCCGCCGAAAAACTTCGGGTGCGGTTGAACAATATGCCAATGCCTCGGGGAGACAGCTATTCGAGCCGCTATCAGCGGAAGCAGGTGATGAATTGGCTGATTAATGCCCTTGAAAGAAGTGGTCAGAACGAAAAGGTGATCCCGCTTCTCGAAAATGAGGTCCAGGCAACCCAATGTTATGAGCAGCTTGTTGAGACATTTCTACAGAGCGGCCATCCTGAAAAGGCCAGGTCGTGGTGCATCAAGGGATTTGAGAAAACAATAAAAGATGCACCGGGGATCGCCAGCAGCCTGCAGAAAAAGCTTCGTGAACTGGCTGGGAACGAAAAGCGGTTCGACCTGGTTGCCGCCTACCGTGCCCAGGACTTTTTTGATCAGCCATCCCGGGCCGGGTATATCGAATTGCAAAAGGCGGCTGAAAAAATAAAAAACTGGCCGGCTGTTCGTGCGGCGGTGTTACGTTTTCTCGAAAACGGGCAGCGCCCTGATCTGCCGGCCAAGGGAGCGGAGAAGCAATCCTGGCCGTTTCCCGCGCCAGAGGTTATGAAGAAGATAGACGGTCAGTCTCGTCGGCAGGATCCTGACCTGAATACGCTGATTGATATCGCGATTCTTGAAAAGCGATTCGATGATGTCGTCCGGTTCTATCAAGCTCAGCAAAAAACGAGCCGTTGGGGATTTGGCAAGGACAAAGAAGTGGCCCAAGCTGTTGTCGGAACCCATCCTGACATCGCGCTCGGCATTTGGAAAAAAATGGCGGAAGGCCAGATCAAGCTGGTAAAGCCCAGTGCCTATGAAGAGGCGGCAATCTACCTGCGCAAAATGCACAAGGTTTATAAGGAAACAAACAGGCTTCGAGAATGGCAGGGGCTCATCGCCGTCCTCCGGACTGAGCACAAGGCAAAGCGCCGCTTGATGGAGGTGTTGGACTCATTGGAACATAAACGGATCATTGATTGAATCCGCGCTTTCAATAGAGAGGGAAGATCAATGATCGATAACCGGAGTTGCCCGATAAACTCCCCGGACCTTTCAGGGGTGGAGGTTGTCCGTCTGCATCCTGGAAGCGGGGTGCGCGATTACCAGCAGGCTGTGCAACTGGCCAGAGGTGAGGCAGAAGGGCGGTTTGCGGAGTATATGCTGGTGTCCTGGTACGACCGGGATCGAGATTTCGAGTCGCCGCCCCATACCTCCGAGTGCTCGGCAGGCGGCGCCAAGGACGGCTATGTCCACTACGGGCTGAACCATGGCGCCACCCTCAAGGTTGATATCGAGGAGGGTCGGTTTGTCTTTTTCTTTGCCCCGGTGGAATGGTGAATTAGAGAATCAGCAGGTCTAGTGATTCTTCGTACTGCTTGAAAAATTCGTCGATGATAACAGGAAGGTTTTCCGCAAGGCGGGGCACCGTTGACAGAAGGCCGAGATTGTCGGCCAGCACCTGCTCATCCAGCTTGAATTCGGCCGGCGGGGTGGCGTGCAGCTTAAGGGTATTCTCCAGCCAGTTGGCAAGATAGACGATCCGGCAGGTCAGGCTGGCCGTGGCGGTCTCGGCAGCATCATGGTGCAGGCCGACCGGCAGGGTGATCTGCTCGGCCAGTTCCCATTTCTGGAGCAGGGCCTGGCCGACCCTGGCATGATCGGTGTGCAGCAGGGCGCGCTCGCGTTGCAGGGTTTCCGGCGCCGCTGCCGGTTCGTGGTTTGAAAGGGCTGCCTGCAGCAGATGGCGGTTCAGCACGATTTTGCCGACATCGTGCAGCAGGGCCGCGGTATACAGAGCGGCACCCTCTTGGATCCGGGCATGGCGGCCGATGACACCGGCCAGCACGGCGGTGGCATAGGAGTGGTTCCAGAGTTCGCCGGGCTCCAGGCCGTACGCCTCCTGCGGAGAATTCAGGATGCCGACCGAGGCGCTGGAGATGGCGAGCAGCTTTACCGTTTCCAGGCCGAGGCGGACGATGATGTCCTTGACCGAGTTGATTTTTCTCATGTGGCCGAAATAAGCCGAGTTGGCCAGGCGCAGCATGTTGGCGGTGAGGCTCGGGTCTTTCTCGATCTGGAGGGACAGCTGCGGGATGCTGCTGTGCGCCTCATGGGCCATTTGCAAAACCTTTAGGGCGATGTCCGGCCGGGGAACCAGTTTGTCGACGTCTTTGATATAATCCTGCGCGATGGCCATGGCTTTTCCTGGTTTGCGGCGGCAAGGCGCGCCGCTGCGGGTTTGAAAGGAACGGCTCAGGTGAAGAGCTTGCTGTTGCCGGTCACCTTGCGGATCAACTCGCGGTAATCTTGCGCGCCGTTGCAGCCGGGGGCATACTCGTAGATGGTCTTGCCGTAGGCCGGGGATTCGGACAGCCGCACATTGTAGCGGATCGGCGCGCAGAGACGCGAGCCGTAGATTTTTTCGATCTTGTCCAGGATTTCGGTGGTCTGCTTGATCCGTTTGTCGTGGAAGGTCGGCAGAATATATTTCAGGGCCACGTCCTTTCGGTATTTGCGGATGGCGGCGATGCTCTTGATGAATTCGCTTAAGCCTTGCAGGGATAACACCTCCAGGGATACGGGGGTAAGCAGTTCCCGCACGTAGAAAAGAACATTGACCGTCAGCGGATCCCAGCCCGGCGAGGTGTCGACCACCACATAATCGTAGTCGCTTTCGAGGGGCTCCAGTGCCTCTTTGAGGGTGAGTTCACCGCCGAAATCCTTACGGTCGATCAGGCGCTTGATGCCGGCCAGCGACTTGCCGCCGGCCAGCAGCCAGAGGCGGTCGCGGACCTCCATTACCACATCGGCTGCCGGTAATTCGCCGGTGACCAGTTCGGTGAGCGTGGCTTTCGGAGTGACGCCGAGCATGAAGCTTGCCTGACCCTGGGTATCGGTATCGACCAGCAGGACCTTGTAACCGGCCAGGGCCAGACCGGCCGCCAGGTTAACCGCCGTGGTCGTCTTCCCGACTCCGCCCTTGCTGAGCGATACCCCGATGGCCCGTGTCGTTGCTTTTTTCGCGGCAGGCGCTTCTTCTTTTTTGACCGGCTCGGCCAGGGTTACCTGAAATACCTTGCCGCAGCCACGACAGCGGGCATTGCGGATCGCGCTCGGGTCGGCAACCCGGTTTTCGTCCAGGGCGTGCTTTTTATTGCAATATGGGCAGGTGATTACCATTCGTCAGCCTCCGCTCGAATTTGATGGTCTGGCAATTTGATAGCGTCGTAGAAAATCGTCCCTGACTTTTCGGAGTCGCGCCGGCTTGCGTTTCTACTCCTGCGCCCGTCCTTTGGTTCCATTTCCCCTTTCTCTATTCGTTTTTTGGGGGAGTGTGTTTTTTCATCAGCCGCTTCATCAGCAGACTGTCGTCGCCCTTTATTTCAAAGTCCCGGAGGATCATGCCAAGGGCCTGATTGATGATCTGGGATTTGGAGATGTGTTTCTTGAACGTCGCCGGTACCTGCTGTTTGATCTTGACCTTGGCCTTGTCCAGATGGGCGAAAGTCTCCTCGGTGACATAGTATGTACTTTTTTTCTTGCCTTTTGTCGGGGTGCGTTGCTGGGACGACGGTTTTTTCTTCTCCGTTGTGGAAGGGCTCTTGATGATTGCGCCGGTCTGCGTGATTAAAGCATTGAGGGCATCCAACTCCGATGCAAATTCGGTGTCGCCGCCGCCACGCAGCAGATCTCCCAGCACATCGTTGTCAATGCCCTTTTTTTGGGTCATGGTCGAACATCCTGTCTGTGGTTATGGGGTTATGGTATCTGCAAAGCATGCCCGGCCCGGCCGGACATGGGTTCCAGGCGTTCAAGAGGAAAATATTTTCTCCCTTGTCTGCTGGAGGTATTCCAGGAGCATCTGCTGATCCTGCCGGGTGATTTTCTGGAACTCTATGCCGCAGAGATACTGGCCGCTTACGTCGGGCGAGATGTGGACGATTTTTCCCTGCAGGTCGAGTCTTCTGCCCTGCAGCTCAAGTTCGATGGCCAGCGTGTCATTGACTTTCAGGAGGATGTCTTCGTCGGACAGCCGGATGCCCACGCCCCGGTCGCCGACATCAATGACCGGATACTCCTGGCCATCGGCCTTGACCGCTATCTTGTCGGCTTCCCTGGGCGCGATACGAAAATAGTTGCGGATTATTTCCTTGATGTCCATGTCTTTTTCCCCTGGTAGATGGATGCTGAAGGGTGAAGTGGGTTGCGCGAGGTTTTATTGGTATCGGACATGGGATGGCTCGGTTCCTGGTGGCAGTTTGCCCGATTGCTTCTGGGGATAACACTTTACATCATGATTACTTGGAGGTAGCGCTTTGTCAAGAACAAACATCAGGCAAGGCTTCAGCCGTGCCTGAAGAACTCGATGGCCTGGAGCAGTTCGGGAAACTGATAGATGATATAATCGGGTTCCACCCCGTCCCGCTGCTGCTCGCCCTGATTGGATCGGAAGAAGATGGTCTTGAGCCCCAGCTGCTGCGCGCCGTAAACATCACGGTACATGTCATTGCCCACGAACAGCACCTCATCCGGCAGCATCTCAAGGTCGTCGAGCGTCTGTTGAAAAATGCGCGGGTCCGGCTTTCGAAAGCCCAGATCGCCGGAAACTACAACCGGAGAGAACAAATCGAGCAGGCCGACGGCATGCAGCTCGGGTATTGCCCAGGCGTTCTGGGCATCGGTAAGCGCGGCCAGGCGGTAGCGGCCTTGCAGTGTTGCGAGCGTCTCCTCGACGCCTGGATAAAGCCGGAGGCGGAAGCGGGAAACAGCCCGAAAGACCTCGGCGAGAAACAGGGGCAGCTGCCGGCGTTTGCCCGGCGGCAGGGCGCGGGTGAAATCACTGGCGTGGCGAAAAATGATTGTTTCGAAAATGGAAACTGCGTCGAATTCCGGATAGGTTTCGGTACTTGCCCGGCGCTGTTCCTTCATGATCTGGAAATAGCGATCGCGCAGCGTTTCTGGGGTGAGCAATATGCCCTGATAGCTGAGAAGATTGGCGAGTACTCGGTAGATTTCGCCGTGGACTTCATCCGTGTGGATATCGATGAGGGTGCCGTTTAAATCGAAAATTATGCCGTGGATATTCATACGAACCTCCGGAGATTGTTTTTCGCCTCGTCGATGAGTCGGCGGCGATATGGCGGGTCTATCCAGCCATTGCGGGCAATGCGCAGCAGGGTGATGCCGATGTGAAAGGGGAGCCGGCTGCAAATCGACCGGAAGGCCTGCTGGCGGTCCGGAAAATGGCAGGAATATTCCCACAGGAAGTGGCTGATGAACGGCTCGGCCGCCTGGCAATTACCGCTGGCGCGCATAAAAAAATGTTTCAGCTCGCCGGCAATCCGGCCGACATCAAAGGTCCGGTCAGCGCGTTTCGCCCGTTCCAGGTCCAGAGCGATGACATCGAGGCCGTTGCCGAACAGGAAGTTGTCCGGCGTCGCGTCGCCATGGACCAGCACCTGGCAATCTTCCCACATCCTGGTTTGACCGCTCCACTGGTCGCGGAGCCAGACCAGCTCCATGATTTCCTCATGGTTGATCGCCTGGATGGTGTGCAGGCTGGCGATCAGCTGGTCAAGGTAGGCGCAGTCTTCGAGGAAATTCACCCGGACAGCGTTGGCCGAGCGGTTGTGCAGGGTGGCCAGGAAATAGGCCAGGGCGGTGAGTTTTCCGTAGAGGGGGTCGCCGCAGTTGCGGCGGATCGTTGCCTGGATGATGGCGCTCAGTGTTTCGCCCTGGCAGTGCTCGACCACAACCAGGCAGTTGAGCCACTGGTTGCAGCCGAGCGGTCGGACCACGTAATGGGGCGGACTTGTCAGGCCGTAGCTGCGCAACATGCCGAGATTGTCGAGTTCCCGGTGCATCCGGCGGGCGGCGCGGACCGGGTCGCGTTTTCGGTCGGAGAGGAAGAATTTTCCCACCACCCGGTCGTTGCTGTGCCGGTTTTCATACAGATAGACGTCGTTGGAGCCGGACAGTTGAAAGACCCGGTAGCCGGCGTGGCAATCACCGGCCAGCTGCGGCTGGATGTCGTGCCGCAGATAGTGGTAAAGCGGGTCGTGTTCCGCCAGATGTCCGAGATATTTTCTGGCCATATTTTAATTGGTCTCCTTGGAAGTCCAGTCGTGGGCGGCCTTCTTAGTAGATACGTGGTTTGCACGACGACGTCAAGCCGGAAACCAGTTGTCGCTCCGGGGCTGGTTTTCGGCAGGGGGAGCAGATAGGAAGCACGGCATGCGCATGGTCGGACTTTTTTTGTGTAGTGCTCATGATCCGCGTAAGTTTTTATATATAACCTGCTGTGACGTTGTGGTATGTTGGTGCCAGAAGTTGAATCGGCCGTCTTGCCGGGCCTTCCGGCAAGACGTCGATTTTTTTGGGGGGGGAAATTAATTTGCGGTTGAGGTGGTCCATGCGTGATAGCGATGACAATCAGCTATGTGACGATCTCCTGGCCAGGATACACCAGGAGATTATGCCCGTTTTTGAACAGGCCATTGCCAATGACTCGGTGATTTTTGAAAATCCACACCTGCAAAACTGCCGGGAACAGAAGCAGTGCGAGAAAAAAGATTGTCCGATCTTCAACCAGAAGCACCAGCGCTGCTGGCAGGTGGCCGGTACGTACTGCGGCGGCAAGATCCAGGGCAGCTTTGTCGAGAAATACAGTTCCTGCGTGGCCTGCGATGTTTTTAGAAACGCCTGCCCGACCATTGTCGAGGAACTGGGCGAGCATCTGAACAACATGCTCTTTCTGCTCCGTAAGCAGAAATTCCGGACCCTTGAGGATATCCGCAAGATCGAATATCTCAATCGGGAACTGACTACGTCGCTCGAGAGCCTGGATGCCAAGAACCGGGAGATTCAGGAGTTGGTGATCACCGACAAGCTCACCGGCCTTTACAACCGCCACTACCTGTTCACGGTGATGGAGGACGAGGTGTCGCGCTGCAGCCGTGGCAAGTATACATTTTCGCTGCTGCTGCTGGACGTGGATAATTTCAAATTTTTCAACGACACCTATGGCCATCCGGAAGGCGACAAGGTACTGGCGGCCCTCGGTCGGGTGCTCAAGGAGACCCTCCGGAAGAGCGACCGCGCCTTCCGCTACGGAGGCGAGGAGTTTGTCGTGGTGCTGCCCGATACCGACATAACCATCGCCTATATCATTGCCGAACGGATGCGCCGCGGTTTTCGGGATATGCGGTTTCCGGTCGAACTCGGGACAGGCGGCAGCGTGGTCGAGACGCGGACCGTGAGCGTCGGGGTCGCCGCCCATGAAGCAGAGTGTGACGCCTACAGTCTGCTGGCCCGGGCCGATGAGGCTATGTACCGGGCAAAGTCACAGGGCAAGGATCAGACGATCCGTTACGGGGAAACGCATCTGTAGTTTTTTTCTGAGAACAATATGCGAAAGCACAACCGGCGGCAGGATCGGCAAGGTGATCCTGCCGCCGTTTTTTTCTGGTGCTGGTTGGCGCTACTTTTTGGTGCGCAGATCCTCAAGCAGCCGGCCGGCCGCTTCGCGGCCGCCAAGACCAAAGGCCAGGGCCGCGGCCACGGCAAAGGCGCCGAGTAACAGGCCGAAGGTCAGATTGATTGTTTCGCTGGCAATGCCCATCTGGTCGAAGGCCATGGCAAAGGATAGGGCGATGATCGCGGTCTGGGCGACCATGGCCAGAAGCCCGGAATTGGTCATGGCGGTGCCCTTGATGGTCATAGCCGCCATCCTGGACAGATAGAGGCCGATGGCCAGGATGACTAAGCCCCCGAGAATCTGGCCGGCAAAGACGGTGAAATCGGCGGCCAGATCGGAGATGACGTGGAATTCAAGCAGCTCCGCCGCCTCGATGACCGCGAAGAGCATGATGCCGGCAAACACCAGCCAACCGGTTAAATCGGCGAGTGACCGGCCGCAGATCTGCTGGCCTTCCGTCGTTTCGGTCGGGAACAGGGCGCCCAGTCCCAGTTTGGCCGGCAGGCTGTTGAGGCCGAGGCCGGCGAGCATTTCGGCAAGCAGCCTGGCAACCAGCCGGCCGAGATAGTAGCTCACTGCCAGGATGATGAGGGCGGTGGTGATGGCCGGCAGCTTGGCCAGGATGATGTTGAGCATGTCGCTGACCGGTCGCGCCACCGCCTCGATGCCCAGGACATCCAGGGATGAGGAAATAATGGGCAGCAAAATGAGGACATAGAGCAGCATACCGACAACGCTGGAGAGTTTGGCCTCGGCCAGTCCGAGCCGGGAGGCGAAGTCGTCAAGGCCGGCCTTGGCAGTGACGTCGGTGGCCAGGTTTCTGACCAGCCGGGCGATGAAGACGCCGATGGTCAAGATAAAGGCCGCGGT
>MGTE01000091.1:707-7546 GCA_001799275.1 Deltaproteobacteria bacterium RIFOXYD12_FULL_57_12 | reverse complement strand
GTGCGGTAACGGCATCAAGGGAGAGAATATCCAGGGCAGAGGTGATGATCGGAATCAGGATCAGCAGGAAGACGAGACCGCCCAGAAATCCGGAGATATTGAGTCGGCCAGCCCCGACTTTCTCACCCAGAGTATCAGCGCCGGCATTGGCCGAGAGGTCGGAGACGAAACGGCGTGCCAGTCTGGCCACGAAATAGCCGACAAAGACGAGCAGTACCGCCGAGAGAATCCCCGGCAGTTTTTCCATGGCGAGCATCAGCATATTGTTGAACGGCGCGGTGACCGAGTCGAGGTGCAGGGTTTCCAGGGCCGAGGTCAGGGCGGGTACCAGGATCAGCGCGTAAACCAGGGTGCCCCCGATAGCGGAGATCTTCCACTCGCCGATACCCGCTTTTTCACCGATCTGATCAGCGCCAAGTG
This sequence comes from Deltaproteobacteria bacterium RIFOXYD12_FULL_57_12, assembly GCA_001799275.1. Lineage (GTDB taxonomy): Bacteria > Desulfobacterota > Desulfobulbia > Desulfobulbales > BM004 > YD12-FULL-57-12. Next base: position 7,126 of record MGTE01000091.1, on the reverse strand, counting down.
AGGCCAGGAGAACGGTGACAAGCTGGCGGACAATCCGGGCGACGATCCAGGCAATAAGGAGGATGATTGCCGCTGCGATCAGATTGGGGATGAAGGTCAGGATCTTGTCGAGCAGGGCCTGGACCGGTTGCAGGATACCGCCGAGCGCCTCGGTTGAAATGGCGCCGAACACCCCGGGCAGGAAGAGCAGGAAGACAAAGGCAAAGACCAGATTGCCGGCAATGGCGGAGAGCGGCAGTTGCTCGCCCTCTTCCTGCTGGATGAGGCTTGCGAAGCGGTGGTCGGCGCCCAAGGCGGTCAGCGCCTTGATGGTCAGCAGCCGTACAAGAAAGGCCAGACCCCAGGCCACCAGCAGGATAAGCCCGGCGCCGAGCAGGTTGGGCACAAAGGACATCACTGGCGCGAGCAGGTCGTTGATCGGTTCGGTGATGAGGGTGAGACCGAGCGCCTCGAAAAAGGCGATCAGGACAAAGAGCATGATCAAGTAATAGATGCCGGTGCCGAGGCCTTCGGACAGGGACTCATCGGTTGTGCCCGAGAGGGGGTGGCCGGCGAGCCGTTCGAACCGTCCGGCGAAGTTTGCCTTTCTGATCAGGACCCGGGCCCCGGCGGCAAGCAGTCGGGCTATTACCCAGCCGGCCAGGAGGATGACAAGGGCGCCGGCAGCCTTGGGGAGATAACTGCCCAGGTTTTCCGAGATGCGTTGGTACATTAGCTGCAAGCTTTCCATGGGGGTGCCTCCTGTTTGTTTGGGTCAAACCGCAGCTGCCGGGGGTAGTGGGGACGAGGCGCGCCGGCAGGAAAATAAGCGCGGAATTCAGAATACAGAATTCAGGAGACAGAATAAATTGAACGATTCGGGAAAAAGAATGTTTTCCTTTTCTCCTGAATTCTGACTCCTGACTCCTGGATTCTTTTGGAATGTGACAAAGTAGAATTAGATTATCATGAAAGAAAAACAGGGGTTGCGTGCGGCTCAGGCTGTCCTGATATGGTCGAGGATTTTTTCCATTTCACTGTGCAGGATCCTGGCCTGTTCCATCAGTTCCTCCGTGGTATCCAGCACCTTTTCGGCTGCCTGACCGGTTACCCCGGCTGCCTGGGCCACGCCGGCAATGCTGGCCGATACCTCCCGGGTCTCGGAGGCGGCCTCCTGGGTGTTGCGGGCGATCTCCTTGGTGGTGACGTCCTGCTCCTGCACAGCGGCGGCAATGATCGAGGAGATATGGCTGGTTTCCTCAATGGTGGTGACAATGTTCTGGATCATCTCGACCGTGTCCTTGGTGGCGGACTGGATCGAGCCGATCTGGTTGCGGATTACCTTTACCGAGGCAGTGGTCTGTTTGGCCAGGTCCCTGACCTCGTTGGCCACCACCATGAAACCCTTGCCGACCTGGCCGGCGCGGGCCGCCTCAATATTGGCGTTCAAGGCCAGTAATTTGGTCTGTTCCGCGATATTCTTGATTACCTCGACGATGGCGCCGACCTCCTGGGCGGCCACGGCCAGGCCTTCAACCTTTTCGTTGGTTAAACCGGCTTTTTCCGAAGCCTGCCGGGCCATGTCGGCCGAGCGGGTCACGAGGCCGCTGATTTCGTCGATGGAGGCGGAGAGCTGACTGGTTGCCTGTGCCACGTTCTCGACATTGGCCGAGGCCTGCCGGGAGCCGACCGTCACGATCCCGGACTGGGTATCGGTCTGCGCGGCGCTGCTGGACATGATCTGGGCCAGCTCCTGCAGGCGGGTACCAACCGCCGATACCGTGCTGATGACGCGGCCGATAGTCGCCTCGAAATCAGCGGCCAGCTTCTGCCGCATCTGGCGTTTTTCTTCCTCGGTCCGTTGCTTGGTCGTTTCCTGCTCTGTTTCCAGCCGATAGCGGGCAATGGCGTTTTCCTTGAAAATCTCAACCGCGGCTCGCATCTTGCCGATTTCATCGTGCATGCCCTGGCGTTGCAGAACCTCGAGCAGGGGGGTGGACTGACTGCCGGTGGAGAGGGCGACCTGGGCTGAGGTTCTGGCCAGATCCTTGATGATGTTGTCAATCGGCTTGATAACGATTATCCGGAGAACCAGGAAGAGCACTGAAGACACGGCAACAAGCATGAGGCCTGAACCAATGATGAGGAGTTTCCAGCGGGCGCGGACCAGTTGGTTCAAGGGGGTGGCGTCGCAGGTCAGGCTGAGGATGCCGCCCACCTGGTCAAGCTGCCAGGTCGGATGGCAGCGGATGCAGTCCGGCCCGGCAATTTGCGGCATGAGAATTCGGACGGTATCGCGGGTCTGGATCCGGATTGGCTGCCGGGCCGCGGTCACCCGCTTAAACAGCTCGTCATCCAGGCGCTGGCCATCTGACTTCTCGCTGCTGGAAGAGAGATTGAGCAGACCGTTCCGGTCATAAAGCCCCACCTCGATGACCCCCTCGATCTTTTTCTGCTCCTTGACCAGGGCCTTGAAGTTGGTCATCTGGCCGCGCTCCAGGGAAATTTTTCCTCCCTTTTCCAGCGATTGGGCAAGACTGTTCACCGAATTTAGAAAGGCAACGGTGTTCTCCTGCTGGACAAACCTGGAGAGCATGACTACCGCTGCCAGGCTACAGGCCGCCAGCACGCAGAAGATGCTGACGATGACCTTGACGGTCACCGACAGATCGGCAAGAGGGTTACGTCTCATGTTTTCTTTTTCCTTGTGTTTTCATTGAGACGGTAGAATGGAAAGGTTTTTTTTCTGGCAAAGTCCGGCGAGGTGCAGCCGACGCAGGGGGCATTGGCCTCGACGCAGAAGGTCGAGGTGCCGTTCCAGCCGCGGGTCGGGCAGTCTGCATAGGAATCCGGGCCCAGGCAGCCGAGTTTGAACAGACAGCCTGAATCCCCCAGTTTACCGGCAAAAATTTCCTCCTGGAAATCGTGGTACCGGGAGCACAGTTCGTGCACTTTTTTGGAGTAGAACTGAGCGGGCCGGTCTTTGATGAGTTCGGGTAGGCCGGATCTGACCAGATGGACAATGGTGTGCCACACCCAGTCCGGATGCACTGAACAGCCCGGAATGTCGATCACCAGTTTGTCGATCTTGCTGCTCTTGAAGAACTCTCGTAAGCCCACGGCGCCGGTCAGGTTGCCCTCGGCCGCCGGGATGCCGCCATAACAGGCGCAGCTGCCGACCGCCAGAGCACCGTTCATGGTGGTGGACGCCTTGACCAGATAGTCGGCAAGGGTATGTTCGCCGATCTGGCAGGCTTCTGGCATGGCCGCCGGAATGGCGCCTTCGAGGACAAGAAAATATTCGCCGGCCTTGCCCTCAATATAATGGTTGATGGTTTCCTGGGCCAGGGCGCCGGAGGCGGCTGCCAGGTCGCCATGGAAGGCCAGCCGGGAATATTCGGTGAGCATGGTCAGCACTGCGGGCTGGGTCGCCTGCAGCAGGGAAACGGAGCAGCCGGAGCAGGAGAGTCCCTGCAGGTAGATGATCTTCGGGACAGTGGCCGGATCGATCGCCTTGAGGGCGGCAACCACTGGGGCCGGCAGGGAGTCGATGCCGAAGGCGGCCGCCAGGGCGGCGGCCATTTTGATAACATCGCGACGGTTGAGCATGAATTCCGATCCTTGCTGCAAGTTGTCTGACGTTAAATTTTATGAATTCAAAAAAAACCTTATGCTCTCGCTGAGATGCAGAGCCGCAGAGATTTTTTCACTTTGGTTGATTCCCTCTGCGGGAGATAATAGCTTTGCGACGTCATCATTATCTGCCGATGTCCAGGGCCTCAGTGAATGGCACAGGCCAGGCAGGGGTCAAAGGAGCGGACTATGCGGCCCGCCTCCAACTGCGCGGTTTGGTCCGCCACCTTGGTGCCGATCAAAGCGGCTTCCATGGCACCGGGCCGGCCCTGGTCGTCCCGGGGCGAGGCATTCCAGGTGGTCGGCACCACGCATTCATATTTGTCGATCCGGTAATTTTTGAGCCGGATATAGTGGAGTAAAGCCCCCCGTGAGGCCTCGGTGGCGCCATAGCCCTCCGCCTCGGCTGGAATATGCAGTTCGGCGATGGTGGGCTGGCCAGGCACGAGCCGTTCGCTTTCCGCCATCAGAAAGTCGGCAATGACCGTCGCCGAGATCGCCCGGCAGAGATGGCGGCCCAATACCGAGTCGAGACTGGCCGGGTCGACGTCCAGCTTGCCGGTTAAGGATTCCACCAAACTGGTGATCGCCGGGTTGCCCCGGGAATAAAACTCGACCAGCACCCGGGCCGCCGGGCCGACCTCGACCACTTGGCCGTTATACCGCGGGGCCTTGATCCAGGAATAGGCCTCGGGTTTGCCGGGTGCCGGTTGCAGTTGGCCGTCTTTCACTGGCAGGCCACTCGGTGAGGAGTATTTCGCGTAACGGACTTCTTCGGTGATCTGAGTGTAATCGACCGGCGTTACCTTGCCGTCCTTCAAAAAACCAGGGCCGAATAGCCGGCCGGCGTCCTGGGCCGGGCCGCGCGGCAGCAGTCCGAAGGAGAGATGGGCTGCCTTGCTGGCGCCGATTTTCCAGTACTCCGGGAAGGCCCGTGCCACGGCCAGCAGGTCGGGAAGGTATTTGTCGCGGATAAAATCTCGCGTTTCCTGAATGAGAGCCTGATACTGGACAATGAGGTCCACGGTTACCGCGCGCGTACAGCCGCCGGGGAAAATTGCCGTGGCATGGGGAAATCTGCCGCCGAACAGGGCAGAGGCCTGGTTGGCCTTCTGCTGGACGCCCAGGGCCTCCAGGTAGTGTTTGAGCAGGGTTATGCTGGTGTCGGCCTCCCGGATATAGCTGCCTGGCAGGCGGGGCAGAAAGGGGGCGGCAGCCGAAGGACGGCCGCTGTCCAGTTCGGCGCGCAGCCAGCTCTTTACCTTGAGCAGCTCGGCGTCCGCGCCCCGGTACTCGAGCACCGCAGTGACGTCCACGAAGTCAAGAGCAGCCAATTGATAGAAGTGCAGGAGATAGTCGTAAAGGTGGTTGGCGCCCTGGATCAGATTCTGCAGGATGCGGCCGTTCGGCGGCGGCGTGAGGCCGTAGGCCTGCTCTTGGGCGTAGCAGGAGGCGATGGCGTGGGCATAGGGGCAGACCCCGCAGATCCGCTGGGTGATCTGCTGCGCGTCAAGCGGGTCGCGGTCCTTGAGGATCGCCTCAAAACCGCGGAACATCTCGCCCTGGCACCGGGCGTCGATAATCCGGTTGTCTTCCACCGTGGTGATGACACTGAGGTGGCCTTCCAGTCTGGTGACCGGACCAAGATTGATTTTCATGCGCAGCAGTCCTTGGTTGGATTTTTCTCGACGCTATAACAACTACTCTACTGGGGCTAACGAAGGCAAGAGGAGAATAGCGTTCCGGGGCGTGCCAGTTCATTTTTTTTGTACCGCTTGGGTCGGCGTCAGGGTAACGGCAGGAGGCGCGAGGAGATGCATAAGGGGGGACGCAGGCCAAAGGGCTATACGTCGGCCGCTAATAGTATTCGTACAGACCGGCGCGGAAAGACTCGCTCGCAACGATTTTTTCCCAGTCCGTCGGCTGGTTGCCGCCGGGGGAGGTCTCGGGCCAGGGCGTTGCATCGTCGGGCATGATTTTTCCAGTGAACAGCGGCAGCTTGTCGGCCGCCACTGCCAGTTCGGTGTCCAGGGGTGTTCTTTCCACGATCAGCCGCCGCCGTGACGACAGCTCGATTTCCCGATAGGAGTTGTGGTAGGTGATTGCCGGCTTGAGGGCGGCGGCGTGATAGCGCACCGAAAGAGAATGGCGGCGCGGATCCAAATGGTGCAGGAGTTGCGGTGCCAGGTGCAAGGTGGCGGCGGCGCTGTTGAACTGCCAGAGATCGGCTGGCAGACCGCGGCTGGTAAAGTCGGCGACCAGATTCTGCAACTCTGCGGCGGCGGCCCGGACCGTCAGCGTCCTGAGCAGACCGGTGGCGGTGATGGATTCGTGGGGCTTGTTGATGAAGGCGGCGCTGCGGCGGCGGGCGGCCATGGTCTGGTAGCGGAATTTGTAGATGTATGAGCAGTAGTTGACTGCCAGGCGCAAGCGTTCGCGAACCGCGACCGCCAGGAGACGGAGGGCGGCAAGCTCCGATTCGAGTACCGTGACCCTGGGGCCGTGCAGATACGTGTAGTTGCGTCCGGCTAACTGCGGCCGGTTGTGAGGCGTCAGCCTGAGCTGGTGCAGGTTGAGAAAGTTGACGCCCAGACGGTCGAGCTCGCGCATCGCGGCAAGGAGTTGGTCGGCGTCCTCCGGCACCGTGGGGATCTCGACGGTGACCTGGGGGATTTTGCCGACCGCCATCTCCACCTTGTCGAGCCGGTAGCTGTTGGCGCTGATGTCGAAGCGGATTTCGTCGAGCCCGGTGTCCTGCAAGCGCTTGAGGATGTCGCTGGTTAACAGGATGCCGTTGGTGTACATCC
>MGTE01000091.1:405-670 GCA_001799275.1 Deltaproteobacteria bacterium RIFOXYD12_FULL_57_12 | reverse complement strand
TCGCCGCCGCTGATGCTGGCGCCGCGTATGCCGAATTTTTCCAGATAGCTGATATAGTCCCGGGGCTTGGGAAAGCGCAGGTTGTTGGTTGTCGGTTCACTTTTGGAGAGCTGCGAGGTCGGACAGTAGAAGCAGCGGGCATTGCAGATGCCGTTGATGAACAGACAGGACCAGGTGCCGGCGCAGCAGGTGCGGCAGCCTGGTGACAGGGCGTTCGTGTACAGTTTGCTGCCGTTGGCCGCGGTCAGCACCGCGTCGGCCAGGG
>MGTE01000091.1:0-310 GCA_001799275.1 Deltaproteobacteria bacterium RIFOXYD12_FULL_57_12 | reverse complement strand
AATCCCGCCTCGACTGGTTCAACCCCGAACGCGGCATCGTGGACCTCAAGACCTGCGACAACCTCGATTGGCTCCAAATGGACGCCAGGTCCTACGGGTACGCGCATCAGATGGCGTTCTATCGCGCCATGGTCTTCCTGGTCGCCGGCGTCGTCGTCCCGGTCTGGATGATCGCGGTCGAGAAGCGCGAACCCTACCGCTGCGGCGTCTGGCGCATGGGCGCTGATGTTCTCGGGATCGCGCAACGTGAAAACGAAGAAGCCATCAGCCGCCTGAAGAAATGCCGCAAGGCCGGCGTGTGGGAAACGGG
>MGTE01000090.1 GCA_001799275.1 Deltaproteobacteria bacterium RIFOXYD12_FULL_57_12 | reverse complement strand
CCTACGGCGTTTTTTTTCGGCCCCGCCAGGTGGTGATCGGCCATGATATCCGGGAGTCGAGCCCCGGCCTGGCCGATGCCCTGGCCGCCGGTCTGATGGCGGTCGGCGTTGATGTGTTCGATCTGGGGATGTGCGGCACCGAGGAGGTTTACTTCGCCACGTTTCATCATGGTCTGGATGGCGGGATCATGGTGACGGCCAGTCATAACCCTGCCGAGTACAACGGCATGAAATTGGTGGGCTCGAACGCGGCGCCGATCAGCAGCGCGAGCGGTCTGGCTGATCTGGAGCGCCTGGCCACGGCCGGGCAATTCGCAACGGCCGGCCGACCGGGCTGTTGCCAGCCTCTGACCGGCCGGCCGGACTATATCGCGCATCTGCTGGGCTATGTCAAAGGCAGCAACCTGGCGCCGCTGAAGCTGGTGGTCAACAGTGGTAACGGCTGCGCCGGCCCGGTCGTTGATCTCCTTGAACAGAAGCTGCCCTTTGCCTTTGTCAAGCTTCAGCACACGCCGGACGGCTCCTTTCCCAACGGCGTGCCCAATCCCCTGCTGCCGGAAAACCGGGCGGCAACCGCCCGGGCGGTTGCCGCTGAGGGCGCTGATCTCGGGATCGCCTGGGACGGCGATTTTGACCGCTGCTTTCTGTTTGATGAGACCGGCGGTTTTGTGGAGGGTTATTATCTGGTCGGGCTCCTGGCCCAGGCTCTGTTGGAGAAAACGCCCGGCAGCCGGATCATCCATGATCCGCGTCTACTCTGGAACACCCGGGAGCTGGTGGCCCAGGCCGGCGGTGAGCCGCTCCTCTGCCGGACCGGCCATGCCTTTATCAAGGAGAAGATGCGGGCCGCTGACGCCCTCTATGGCGGCGAGATGTCCGGCCATCACTATTTCCGCACATTCGGCTACTGCGACTCCGGCATGATCCCCTGGTTGCTGGTCTGCGAAATCATGAGCCGGACCGGCCGCCGGCTTTCGGAACTGGTTGCCGAGCGGCAGCTTGCCTATCCGGTAAGCGGCGAGATCAACAGCCGGGTGGCGGCGCCGGCCAGGGTATTGGAGCGGATCGAGGCTTTTTATGGCAACAGGGCCGGCGGTGACAAGGACTTTACGGACGGGCTCAGCATGAGCTTTGCCGATTTCCGCTTCAATGTCCGTTCTTCAAACACGGAACCAGTGCTCCGGTTGAATGTCGAAACACGCGGCGACCCGCAACTGCTTGCGGAAAAAACCGCGGAGCTTCTTCGGCTGATCCAATCATAGCAAAGGTCGCGGGCGGCCTGCATTTTTTTTCGGTATGCGGTAAAACGGGTCCGGGTGTCGCGCTCTGCGTCGCGTGCATGGCCTTCGTGTCGACCGGTGTCGGGACCGTAATATTTCCGTTGAAAACGCAGGGGAAAAAGCCTATTTTCATCAACTCGCTTCCGGACCACGCAAAATAATAACCATATATGGAGGTTTGTTGTGACCGCAGAGAAGATTACCATCAAGGCGGACGGCTTGATCAATGTGCCCGACCAGCCGATTATTCCCTATATTGAAGGCGACGGCATCGGACCGGATATCTGGGCCGCCAGTGCCAAAGTTTTGGATGGAGCCGTGGCCAAGGCCTATGGCGGCCGGAAAAAAATTCAATGGCTGGAGGTGCTGGCCGGCGAGAAGGCCAAGGCGCAGACCGGCGAATGGCTGCCCCAGGCCACCATCGATGCGATCAGAGAGCATGTGGTGGCCATCAAGGGGCCGCTGACCACGCCGGTTGGTGAGGGCATCCGCAGCTTAAACGTCACCCTGCGCCAGGTTCTGGACCTCTATGCCTGCGTGCGGCCGGTCCGGTACTACCAGGGGGTGGTCAGCCCGGTCAAGAATCCGGAGCTGGTCGACATGGTGGTTTTTCGGGAAAACACCGAGGATGTCTACGCCGGCATCGAGTGGCAGGCCGGCAGCCCCGAGGCGGAGAAGATCATCGCTTTTATCGGCAAGGAACTCGGCAAGACGATCCGGCCGGCCTCCGGTATCGGTATCAAGCCGATGAGCGCCTTCGGTTCCAAACGGCTGGTGAGAAAGGCGATCCAGTATGCCATCGAGCAGGGCCGGCCCAGCGTTACCCTGGTGCACAAGGGCAATATCATGAAGTTCACCGAGGGTGCCTTCCGAAACTGGGGCTATGAGTTGGCCCGCGAGGAGTTTCCGGAACAGTGCATCACCGAAAAAGAGTTGTGGGACAAGCATGGCGGCAAACGGCCGGCCGGCCGGATCGTCATCCAGGACCGGATCGCCGACGCCATGTTCCAGCAGATTCTGCTGCGGCCGTCCGAATACAGTGTGCTGGCCATGCCTAATCTGAATGGCGACTATATGTCCGATGCCCTGGCCGCTCAGGTGGGCGGCCTCGGGATCGCGCCCGGCGCCAATATCGGCGACGGCTATGCCGTATTCGAGGCGACCCATGGCACCGCGCCCAAGTATGCCGGCCTCGACAAGGTTAATCCCGGCTCTTTGCTCCTCTCCGGGGTGATGATGCTGGAATATCTGGGCTGGGCCGAGCCGGTTGCCATGGTGCAGGCGGCCCTGGAAAAGACGATCAGCGACAAGACCGTTACCTATGATCTGGCCCGGCAGATGAGCGGGGCCACGGAACTGAGTTGTTCAGCCTTTGCCGACGCCATTATCCGAAATCTGGGCTGATCCAAAGCTGGTGGGCAGCGGGAGCGCGCGGGCCTGACGCCTAAAAGGGGAGTTTTTTGGCCCGTGTCGCTCAACAGCCGCGCCGCTGTGAGGTCTGGATGTGTCCGTTGCCGAGCGGCCTGCCAGGGTTCTGGCAGGGCCTGAAAGATCTGTGCTTTCCGCCCGCCTGTCTGGTATGTGGGGCCAGGCTGCCGACCGGCGAGCCGCTGCTCTTCTGCGGGAGATGCGGCCGCGATCTCGTCCCCATCCGGGAGCCTTTCTGCCGGTGCTGCGGCAAGCCCTTTCTGCAGGGGACCGGGCCCAGCCATTTCTGCGGCCGCTGCCTCACCCATGCCTGGCATTTCACCAGGGCCCGGGCCGTGCTGCTCTATCAGGGCGCCATGGCCCAGGCCATCCAATCCTTCAAGTACGCTGGCCGTACCGCCGGCCTGCCGACTTTTACCGAACTCCGGAAACAGTCCGCTGCTCTGGATGACCTGGCAGAGCCGGAACTGATCCTGCCAGTGCCCCTGCATGTCGGGCGTCTCCGGGAGCGAGGGTTTAATCAGGCCCTGCTGCTGGCCCGGCGTTTCTTCCCGGAGCAGAGGCAGAAAATCCAGCCAGCTATTCTTGTCCGCGCCCACCATACCGCGCCGCAGACCGGTCTCTCCGGCCCGGCCCGCCGGCAGAACATTAAGGGGGCCTTTCAGGTCAGATATCCGGCCAGGGTGAAAAACCGACGAGTTTTGCTGGTGGATGACGTCTTCACCACCGGGGCCACGGTTGACGAGTGCGCAAAGGTTTTGCAGCGGGCTGGTGCCTACGAGGTGCAGGTGATAACCCTGGCCAGGGTGAAAGAGTAAAGGGGTGATTCAACCTATCTCGAAAAATCAGTCTAGCGAAAAATCAGTCTTGGTAATTTTTGGGAGTGGTCAAGTATGTGTACCTTATCCCACATTGTGGCATTTCCTTGTTGTTCTGCCCGCGTTTCCCGGTGGAGGTCGGATGCGGGAAGGATGAAAAAATGGAAAAGTGAGTTTTCCGGAGATATCTGGCAAAAAAGAGAGAAACAGCGAGCGATGAGAAAAGAGGAACCTGTTGAAAAGTCCAGGCCCTGATCCATAACCCCACAGGATTATAATGCAAATTAAATCTTTTGAAAAAAGAATGGTTTTTTGCGGGATTAGCTTGGTCTTTTAGGCCAATCTCAATGATTTTATGGTCTACCACCCTGTTGAAAACTTTCCTGGGGCGGCAAGCAAAAATCCTCCCAAATCGTCTTTGACAGCGACCATGGGTTTCTACTAAAAAAGTGGCAACCCAATCACGATGCGCATGGCTTGATTTGGAGTCTTTTTTTCTAACCCTTTAAGTACATTTAATTTTTTTTGATGCATTCACCGAAGAGCCATTTCGAACATGTGGTCCGTGTCCAGCATGTCCGGCCGGCAAACGTGCTCGACTTTGCTGCTCAGAGCGGATGAATTCGGGGCGTTCGCTGGTGAGAAACGGGTAAGGGGCCAGCGGCGCGGTGAAGAGCAGGCGCGCAGGGGGGATCCGGATGGGATGTATATCGTTTCGGACTTGTGGCGCTGTGTGCAGAGCACTATTCTGTCAACGTGGGATTGATATTCGAGGCCGTATATGCTTTGGGAGAGGATTAAAGAGTCGCTACGCGGGATGTTGCCGGAAACCACCTATAGCCTATGGATCGAACCGATTGTCTGTGTGAAGAATTCTGATGACCAGCAGTTGGAGCTGGCTTGCCCAGACCGTTTTTTCAGCACCTGGGTTACGGACAACTACCTGGAGGTCATCAATAGTGTGCTTGGCGAACTGGGTTCGCCCCAGGTCAAGCTGCGGTTTTCCGTGCTGAGTGAGCCGCAACGCCGGCCGGCCGGTAAAGAGTCGGGTTCGGGGCAGCTGCGTCTGCCCGACATGCCGGCGGGCCGGTCGTTTATTAGAAACCTGCATCCCAGGTATACCTTTGACGAATTCATGGTGGGTGAAAGCAACCAGTTGGCGCAGTCGGCCTGCCAGGCCTTGGCCAGTGGTGACACCTCGCTCGGCTCCTGTCTCTACATCAACGCCGGCACCGGCCTTGGCAAAAGCCATTTGACCCACGCCGTTGCCCACAATATCGTCAACAGTTCTCCGGGCACCAGGCTGCATTACCTGACCGCCCAGCAGTTCAGTGCCGAAATGGTCAGCCGGATCAAGACCAATTCCATGGAAGCCTTCAAGGACAAATACCACAACCACTGCGACATGTTGTTGCTGGAGGATATCCACAACTTGACCGGCAAGGCCAAGACCCAGGAGGAACTGAACGAGGTGCTGGATTCTCTGCTAAAGGCGGGCAAGCGGGTTGTCTTCACCGGTGTTTCCGCGCCGCGGGAGTTGGCCGAGCTCGATGCGGAATTGCGTTCCCGGATGGCGGCCGGACTCATTGCCACGATCAATCCGCCTGACCTGCGGACCAGGCGGCGCATCATCCGGCGCAAGGCGCTGAACAGCAACCTGACTCTGGCCGAGGAATTGATTGATTACCTGGCCCAGCATCTCAACGGCGATGTCCGTCGGGTGGAGAGCGCCATTGTTGGTCTGAAGGCCAAGTCAGCCCTGCTGAAGAAGGCCCCGGATGGCGACATGGTCAAGGAGGTGGTCCTGGAAATCATGGGCCGGCCCCGGGAGTTGTCCGCGGAAACGATCAGGGATTTTCTGGCCGAGCAGTTCAAGGTCAGTATTGCGGAACTGCAGTCGCGGTCGCGCAAGAAGACCATCGCCTTTCCGCGTCAGGTTTCCATGTATCTGGCCCGCCGCTGCACCAATCAGGGCCTTGCCGATATCGGCAAGGCCTTCAATCGGGACCATTCCACCGTGCTGCACTCGATCCGGGTGATTACCGAAGAGATGGCGCGGAGCGGCAGTGTGCGCGGCCAGGTGGAATTACTGGCGGAAAAACTCACCAAATAACCGGCCCGGTCCGGTTTAGAAATAAATCCCTTTCACTGCCGCCTGGCCGCCAGCCGCGGCAGTGCCCTGGCCTAGCGCCGTAGCCGTTGCTCTGGCCGCCTTGGTCATGTCGTTTATTCCGATCCCTTCCCAGCCGAAGCCGCAGATGTACAGCCCCTGGCAATTCTGTTGCAGGCGGTCACGCCACGCCAGCAGCGCGGGGTAGCCCAGTTCCAGTTGCGGGATGCCCGCCCCGGGCCGCAGCACCCTGGCAAAGCATGGCGGCTCAGGCAGGTGGATGAGTTGCCGCAGATCTTCGTAGGTCTGCCTGATGAGCTGATCATCCGGCAGGTCAACGCGTTCCGGATGCCGCCGGCCGCCGACCAGCGCCTCCAGCATCATTCGGCCGGCCGGCGCCCGGCCCGGAAACATGTGGGTGGAAAACAGGGCGCCTAGGGCGAAGCGTTGCTCGCGTTCCGGGGCCAGATAGCCGAAGCCGAACGGGATTTCTGCAGGACTGCCGAACCCCATGACCACATTAGCGATCCGCGCCTCCGGCAACCGCTCGACCGGCGGCGTCATACCCGAGGCGGCGAGCAGGGCCAGGGCCTGGTTGATCGAAAGGGCCACGGCCACGGCCCTGGCCTGATACAGCGTCTCCGTGGTCCGCACCTCCCAGAGACCGTTCTGCTGGGTAAGATGGTGCACTGCGCAGTGACAGCGGATAGCGGCCGGGTCGGCCAGCCGTTCAACAAGCTGTTCCATCCCGGCCGGAAAACTGACCATGGCCGGCAGTCCGTTTTTTTTCGGGCCGGTTTTTTTCATCTGCCGCCTTTTGGCGAGCAGACCGCGGAAGACGGAGCCATGCGCGAGTTCCAGGCGGCGAATGCCGGGCATCACCGCATCGATGCTGAGCCGGTCGATATCGCCGGCATAGGTACCGGTAAAGACCGCATCGACAAAGGGCAGGATGCGCGCGCCGAACCGGTGGGCGGCCCACTGGCCCACGGTCTGTTCCGTCCGTTGCGGCTGGCGCCAGAGATCGGCCACCACCCGGAGTTTGGCGGTGAGCGGCAGCAGGTTCGAGGCGATGATCTTACGCGGGTTTTGCGGGATGAGTGCCAGCCGGCCGTCTTGGCAGATATACCGGACAAAACTGCCGAGCGGCGCCTTCTGCGCTTCCGCATCCAGGCCGGTGTCGGTAAGGATCTCCCGGCTCGCTTCGGCATTGTCCAGAAAACCGTGCGGCCCCCATTCGGCCAGATAACCCGCCTCGTGATGGGAGCGGATGGCGCCGCCTGGCCGGCCGTCTTTTTCCAGGATGAGCAGTTCGGTCTGCGGCCGCATTTTTTTTATGAAATGGGCGAGCGCGAGGCCGGAGAGGCCGGCGCCGATGATTACGACATCGTATGGTTTGTCCATGCTGGTATCCGGTATGGTGGTGCCGCGTTACAACGCGAGTTCGGCCGAGATGCCGCTGACGTCCGCAACAATCTCGATCCAGGCGCCGTCCTTGAGCATACCCGGGTTGATAATTCGGGTGGCACCGAGCAGGTCCGTGCCGCGGGCCTCGTGGATGTGGCCGGTCAGGCAGAGGGCGGGCTGCACCGCTTCGATGAAGGTGCGGACCGCCGGGCTGCCAACGTGGATGCCGCTGGCAATGACGTCGGTCCGTGTATTGAGCGGCGGTGGGTGGGCGACCAGGATGAGATGCTCGGCCTCCTTGACCTGGGCATGGGCATCCTGCAGGATGGCGGTCAATGCCGCCTCGCTGAATTCGGTCGGCGTCTTGAAGGGCGTGATATTGGAGCCGCCTACGCCGAAGATGCCGATGTTTCCCAGAAGCCGACCCTGGCCGTGCAGGCTGATGCCCTCTTCAATCAGAAGATCGCCCACCTCCGGCTGGTCGAGGTTGCCGGGCAGGGCGAGGATATTGGGGTTGATCGCCCTGATCGCCGCTAGAACCTGGCGGGCGTCGGCCCGACCGCCGAAGTTGGTCAGGTCGCCGGTGATCACCACCAGGTCCGCCTCTGCCAGGGCCGGGATTTTTTTTATGTTGCCATACTCCATATGAATATCGCCAAAGGCAACTATCCGCATGATTTCATCCTCCTCGAGGTTTTAGTCCCTTATCCGTTGATTGTTAACAGATTGCGGTCAAAAATTTTGTAAACCTTACGCTCACTGGATATCAGCGTTAACTGCTGTTAAGGGACTTATACCCCTCAAGGGGGTACTGAAAAGAGTCCCGCTCCGCTGGGTTATGGACGGTCGGCCAAGGCTTGACATGATCACGATGATGCTTATCGTTAAACCGCTCGGCCATGGCTGTTTCTGGGCGGATGCCGGTCGCCGGCATCTTTGTCGGCCTATATTCCTCCATATTTAGGCAAAAATCAAATAGTAACCTGAACAGTAAAGAGGGACGCTGCAATGGCACAGGAAAAAATTAAGGTGGAAACCAAGGAATTTCAGGCGGAAGTCAAGAAGCTGCTCGATATCGTCATCCATTCGCTCTATACGGAGCGCGAGATATTTGTCCGGGAACTGATATCCAACGCGGCCGACGCGCTGGAGAAATTCCGGCACCAGAGTCTTTTGGAAGAGGAGGTGTTCGACAGCCACGTGCCGCTTGAGATCACCATCGAGGCGGATGACAAGAACCACACCCTGACCATCACCGACACCGGCATCGGCATGACCCGCGAGGAATTGGAGGCCAATCTGGGCACCATTGCCCACTCCGGCTCCCGCACTTTTTTCACGCAGCTGGCCGAGGCGGCGAGGAAGGATGTCAATCTGATCGGTCAGTTCGGGGTCGGCTTTTATGCAGCCTTCATGGCCGGCAAGCGGGTGCGGGTGATCTCCCGTTCGTATCGGCCAACGGCCGAGGGTTGTGAATGGGCCTCGGACGGCGCCGGCAGCTACACCCTGACCCCGGCACCCGGCACCAGGCGCGGCACCAAAATCATTGTCGAACTCAAGGAGGACGCCCATGAGTTTGCCGACAAGATGACCCTGCAGAGAATCATCAGGAAATATTCCAATTTTGTTTCTTTTCCTATCATGTTGGCCGGCGAGACGGTCAACACCGTGCAGGCCCTCTGGGCCAGGAGCAGGCAGGAGATCAAGGAGGAGGAGTACACGGAGTTCTACAAGTTCATTGGCAACGCCGTTGACGAGCCGTTTTTCCGGCTGCATTTTTCAGCGGATGCGCCTCTGGCCATCAATGCCCTGCTCTTCGTGCCCAAGGACAATTTTGAATCGTTGGGCTTTGGCCGTATGAAGTCCGGGGTAAACCTCTATTGCCAGAAGGTGCTCATCGAGCAGCACAGCGAAAACATCCTGCCCGAGTGGCTGCGTTTTCTAAAAGGGGTGGTGGACAGCGAGGATCTGCCGCTCAATATCTCGCGCCAGGCCCTGCAGGACAGCAACCTGGTTGCTAAACTAAGAAAGGTGCTGACCAAACGCTTCCTAAAATTTCTGGAGGAGCAGGCGGTTGCGGAGCAGGAGCGCTACCTGGAGTTCTGGAAAAATTTCGGTATGTTTTTAAAGGAGGGCGCCACGGCTGATTTTGCTTACCGGGATGAAATCGCCAAACTCCTCCGGTTTGAATCCTCCAGGTCCGAGGCGGGCCAGCCCATTGCGCTGGCCGACTATGTGGGCCGCATGGCCGAGGGCCAACAGGAGATCTATTATATCAACGGCCCCAACCGGGCGGCTATCGAGTCCGGCCCTTATGTGGAGGCCTTCCTGAAGCGGGAGATCGAGATTCTCTATCTTTTTGAGCCGATCGACGATTTCGTCATGAGCCATGTCGCCGAGTTTGACGCGAAGAAGCTGGTGTCGGCCGACCGAGCCGATCTCAAGCTGCCGGAGAAGCAGCCCGACCAGGCGGCCGCCGGCAAAGACGAGGATGCCGCCCTGGCCGGTGCGGCACTCACCGGCCTGACCGACTGGATGCAGGAGGTCTTGGGCAGCCGGGTCAAGGCAGTGACGGAATCAAAGCGGCTGGAGGAGAGTCCGGCCATGGTGGTGAATCCGGACAGCTTCATGACCAGCACCATGGAGCGGGTGCTGCAGGCGGCCCACCTGCACCAGGGCAAGGCCGCGCAGGAGTTCGGCGGCAAGAATCTGGAGATCAATAGCCGCCATGCCCTGATCAAAAACCTGCCCGCTCTCAAGCAAAAGGATGAAAGTCTTGCCCGGGAAGTGGTGGAGCAGATTTTTGACAATGCCTTGATTCAGGCAGGCCTGGTGGTGGATTCCCGGAAGATGGTCGAACGCACCTACCACATACTGGAGAGGATCGCGGTCGAGGTGCAGTGAATTTTCCAACGCAGCCGGTTTCGGCCTGGCAGCCGGGTGCCAGCCGGTTCGTGGAGTGCCTTGCGTTTCGTCAGGGTCAGGCAATGACAGAAAATGTTGAAAAAGGGCAATGATCGGTATATCGTTGCCCATCCGAGCCGATGGCCGAAAGAGCCAGGTCCGCAGTGCCTGGCCCCGGGCCGGAAGGATCGCGGCGCCGCATTACTGCTTATTATTTCCTGGAGAACATCATGTCTATGCCGTTCAAGAAAAATGGTCTGATTGTTTTTTTGCTCATCGCGTTGTCCGCCGCCGTGGTCGGTTGCTTCCGGCATGAACCGGTCCGCCATCTTGCCTCGGATGCCGGGCTGGTGGTGCCGGGCAAGACCACCCGGCAGGACGTGCTTGTTTTTTTCGGCGAGCCGGATGAGCGGCAGACCCTGGCCAGCGGTGAGGAGGTGTGGATCTATTCGCAGGTGCGCAAGAGTTTGATGCGCAAGACCCCCATGGTCGGCAACCGTCTGGGCTCCGAGGAGTATGACGTGGTCAATATCTCTCTGGCCGGCGATCTGGTAACCTCATGTGTTTACAGGATGCTGGACGAGGGCGAATTCAAACGGGGCGGGAAGCGAGAGTGATCGGTTCGGCAGCCGGCGACAAATTCGAGAAGATCCGGACCCGTATGGTCCAGGAACAGCTCGTGCCTCGCGGGATCACCGACCCCCGGACCCTGGCGGCCATGGCCCGCATTCCCAGGCATCTTTTTGTTGAAGACGCCATGCAGGCGCAGGCCTACGGCGATCATCCCCTGCCCATCGGCCGCGGCCAGACAATCTCCCAACCCTACATCGTGGCGCTCATGACCCAGGCCCTGCAGCTCAAGGGCCACGAAAAGGTCCTGGAAATCGGCACCGGTTCCGGCTACCAGGCCGCCATTCTTGCCCAGCTGTGCGGCCAGGTCTATACCATCGAGCGGATCAATGCCTTGCTGGTCCAGGCCCGCAAGGTGTTTGATCAGCTGCGCTGCATGAACATCCTGAGCCGGGTTGATGATGGGACGATCGGCTGGCCGGACAACAGCCCCTACGATGCCATCATTGTCACGGCCGGTGGGCCCAGGGTGCCGGAACCGCTTGTCGAACAGCTGGCCGACCCCGGCGTTCTGGTGATACCGGTCGGCGACCGTTATGTCCAGGAACTGCAGCTTGTCAGTAGGAAGGACGGTCGAGTTTTCACAAAAATCATTGAAAACGTCCGGTTCGTGAGCCTGATCGGTGTGCATGGTTGGCAGAGCGAGTAGTGCCAGCTGGCCGGACCGCTCGAATTTTTTTTATTCCCCTGCCCCTGCCTGTCGTTTGGAACATCATCAGGCGCCTGTTCTCCGGAGATTTTTTCCGGCTTTTTTTACCGGTTGAGCCGGTCGGCCAGTTCCCGGACCCGGTGCATGGTTTCCTCAAGGTCAAAGGAGAGAATGGTCCGATTCTCCATGACCAGGCGGCCGTTGATGATCGTGTTTCGGACATTGTGGCCGCTGGCGGCGTAAACCAGCAAGTCCTGGTGGTGAAAAGGCGTTAGCTCCGGGGTCTGACAGTCGAGCAGGAGGAGGTCGGCCTTTTTGCCCGGGGTCAGGCTGCCGATCTCAGCCTCCAGGCCGAGGGCCTGGGCGCCGCCCCGGGTGGCAAGTTGCAGAACCTGGCGGGCCGGCAGGGTGGTCGGCGTCAGGCTGTGCACCTTGTGTAGTCTGGCTGCCGTGCCCATTTCGTTAAAGAGATCAAGGGCGTTGTTGCTGGCGCAGCTGTCCGTGCCCAGCCCGACCGGAATATTGCGGCTGAGCATTTCGGTAAGCGGCGCCGTGCCAACAGCAAGCTTCATGTTGCTCCGCGGGCAGGTGATCACGGCGGCACCACGGGCGGCCAGAATGTCGAGATCGCCATTGTCCAGCCAGACGCAGTGCACACAGACTGTATCGCTGTCCAGTACACCCAGGCGGTCGAGATGCCGGACCGGCGACAGGCCGAAGCGCGCCTGGCACTGGTCTGCCTCCTCCCGGGTCTCGGCCAGGTGGATGAAGAGTTTTGTCCCCAGCCGCCTTGTCATCGCCTTGGCCTGCTGCAGGGTGGCGGGCGAGCAGGTGTAAGGCGAGTGGCAGAAGGCGGCGGGCCGGATTAAGGTATCCTTGCGCCAATTTTCGATGAACCGGGCTGCGGCGTCGACATTGTCGGCCGGGTCGGCAACACCGGGGGCCGGGAAATCAATGATCCCCTGGGCAGCCACTGCCCGGAGCCCGGCATCCAGGAAGGCCGCGGCCACGGCCTCCTCATGGAAATAGCCGTCCGCCACGCAGGTGGTACCGGCGCGCAGCATCTCGGCGGCCGCCAGTTTGGCGCACCAGTAAACCATGGCCGGCGTGACCCAGCGGGCCTCGGCCGGGAAGATATGTTCCTGCAGCCAGGTCATGAGCGGCAGGTCGTCGGCCAGGCCGCGGAAGAGGGTCATCGGCGCATGGGTATGACCGTTGATTAAACCGGGCATCACCACCATGCCCGCGGCATCGAGTGTGCGGCGGGCCGCAACGCCCGCATCAAGGCGGACCATGGCTCCGAGCTGCAGGATGCGGTCGCCTTTGATCCGCACAAAGCCGGGGTGGATGATTGCAGCCGCCGCCGAGGTTAAGGGCAGGAGCATGGCGTTGATGATCAGCAGGTCGTCCATTGTCTCGGGCAGTTTTTTTCTTAAGTTTTTATGCGCAGCTGGTTCATGAAATGCGCCAGGCTGACGCAAAGGTACCATAAACCGCCCCGGCTGGAAAACCGGTTTCTGGTATTGTCGGGCGTGAAAAAAAACCGGCAACCCCTTTTCTTTCGATTGACCGGGGTACGCCGAACGGAGGTTTCCCATGGCTTGACGTTGTCAAGACAAGTGCGGTATGGTGGGGCATCGTTTTGGTATCTGGCGCAATTTGTTGCTTTTTTACCTGTGCGCTATCTGCCCGGACGGCGATGAATCCCATCGCCACATTATTAAGGACTGTGCATCCATGAAGGCAAAACTTACAGATATATTTCAGCTTTTCCTCATAGTAATGACGGTGATGACCATGAACGATAACGCCCCCCTGGCAGCCGAACTGGCGCCGCATCTCTACAAGACCACCCTTGATAACGGCCTGACTGTGATTGTCAAGGAAACACCCGGCACCAAGGTGGCCACGGTGCAGATCTGGGTGCGGGCCGGCAGCGTCTATGAAGAGCCCCGCGAGGCCGGCATTACCCATCTTATCGAGCATATGATTTTCAAGGGGACCCCGACCCGCGGGCCCGGCAAGCTGGCCGAGGCCGTTGAAGGCGTCGGCGGACAGATCAATGCCTATACTTCCCATGAGAATACGGTCTACCATGCCACTCTCTCGGCCCGCCATTGGGGGTTGGCCCTGGAGGTGCTCGCCGATGCCGTGCAGAATTCGGTCTTTGATCCCGAGGAACTGGAGCGCGAGAAAAAGGTGGTGCTGGAGGAGATCGGCATGCGCAATGACCGACCCAACGTCAGGTTGTTTGAGGAACTGATGGCCAACGCCTATGCGGTCCACCCATACCGGCGGCCGGTGATCGGCGATACGGCGTCGGTTTCCGCCTTGAGTCGAGACGATATTCTTGCCTATATGCGGCAGCATTACTATCCGCAGAATCTTTGCGTGGTGGTGGTGGGCGATGTGGCGGTGGCCGAGGTGGTTGAGGAAGTCCATGACCGGTTCATCGGTCTGCCGGCCCAGGAGCCGACCCGTCCCGTCCGGGTGGAGGAGCCGGTTCAGTCCGGCCCACGGCTTTTTACGGTGAAAGCTGATATCACCCAGCCGCAGATGGCCCTGGCCCTGCCGATCTCCCGGTTCGCCAGCCCGGAAACGCCGGTGTTGGATGTTATCGCCCAGATTGTCGGCCAGGGCGAGACCTCCCGTCTGTACCGGTCCCTGCGGAATGATAAACAGCTGGTTTTCGGGATCAACGGCTCGGCTTTTACGCCCCAGGATCCGGGCCTGTTCGAGATCACGGCGGTGCTTGACAACGACAAGATGCTGCCTGCCCTGGAGGCCACCCTGGTGGAACTTTTTCGCCTGAAGCATGTTGCGGTCAGCAGCGCGGAACTGGAAAGGGCCAAGCATAGCCTGGAGAGCGATTTTGTCTTTAATCTGGAGCGGGTTGAGGGCCAGGCCCGCACCCTGGGCTCGTTCGAGTTTCTGACCGGCGATCCCCAGGAGGATGAGTACCTGGCCAAAATCCGTGCCGTCACCGTTGATGATGTCAAGCGGGTAGCTGCCATGTATTTTGCCGGTGAACGACTCACGGCCGGTTTTCTGGTGCCTTTGTCCTCGACCTTTGCCCTGGAAGAGGAAAAGTTGGCCGAGATCATCGCTACGGCCGAGGCCAAGGCCCGGATGAGCGACACCGAGGCCCTGGTTGCCAGCAGTTATCTGAGCGATGTCTACCGGTACCGCCTGCCAAACGGCATCACCCTCCTGGTCCGGGAAGAGCAGACTGTGCCGACCGTGGCGATCAGGGCGGTTTTTCCGGGCGGCCAGCGGGCGGAAACGCCGCTTTCCAATGGGGCTTTCGCCTTGATTAGTGAATTACTGCCCAAGGGGACCGCCAAGATGTCCGCCCAAGGGATTGCCACGGCCGTGGCCGACATGGCCGGGTCGCTTAGCGGGTTTACCGGTAAGAACACTTTCGGCCTCAAGGCCGAATTCCTGGCGCGTTTTTTTGCTCCCGCCCTGGAGCTGACCCGGGACATGCTGCGGGAGCCGGCCTTTGCCGAGGGCGAGGCCGACAAGATCCGGCCGGAGTTGCTCGCCCGCCTGAAGCAGCAGGAAGATTCCTTGCCCGGCCTCGTATTTCGGGAGTTCAATGCCCAGCTTTTTGACGGTCATCCGTATGGCCTCAATCCCATCGGCGTCGAGGCGATTATCCGCAGCTACACCACGGCGGCGCTGCGGACCCATTATGAAAGATACGCCCGGCCGGACCGGCTGGTGCTGACCGTGGCCGGCGCGGTCAAGGCCGATGAGGTGCGAGAACAGGTAATCCGGCTGTTCGGCGACTGGACCGCGCCGCGGTCGGGGGCCGGTGCCACGACGATCACCGAGAGCCTTCTGCCGCCCGATCCGCCGCCCCAGCCCAAGATCGTCGCCATCCCGCGCGATAAGGAGCAGGTGCACCTGATCATCGGTTTTGTGGGTACCAGCCTTGCCAGTCCGGACCGCTACAGCCTCGAGGTACTGGATACCCTGCTCTCCGGGCAGAGCGGCCGGCTTTTTTCCGAGCTGCGCGACAGACAGAGTCTGGCCTACAGCCTTTCATCCTTTTCGCTGCTCGGCGTTGATACCGGCTCTTTCGGCATCTATATCGGCACCAGCCCCGATAAGAAGGAGGCGGCTTTAGCCGGCATCTGGCGGGAACTCGAGCGGGTACGCGAGGAGCCGGTGAGTGAGGCGGAGCTGGCCCGGGCCAAGAGTATTCTCATCGGTCATTATGAACTGGGGTTGCAGACCCACGATGCCCAGGCCCTGGAAATTGCCCTGAACGAAACCTATAAGCTGGGCCAGGATTTTGGCAGCCGCTATGTGGAGGCCATCAATGCGGTGGACTCCCAGGCGGTTTTGGCGGCGGCCCGGAAGTTTATTCTGCCCGACCATTACGTAATGGTGAGCGTCGGTGCGCTGGGAGCGGCGGCCGATCAGGCGCCCAATCCCTGATTTTACTTTGAATGTTGTCGGGAGAACATATGGATCTCATGCAGAAAACGATTCTGGCGCCGTCGATTCTCGCCGCTGATTTTGCAAGGCTCGGGGAGGAAGTTGCGGCGGTGGCCGCGGCCGGCGCGGATGTCATCCACGTCGATGTCATGGACGGACATTTCGTGCCCAACATCACGATCGGGCCGGCCGTGGTGGCGGCTGTGCGGCGGATAACCGATCTGCCCCTGGATGTCCATCTGATGATCGAGGAGCCGGACCGCTATCTCGAGGAGTTTGCCGCGGCCGGTGCCGACTGGATCACCGTGCATGTTGAGGTCTGCCGCCATCTGCACCGCACTGTTGCCAGAATTAAAGAGCTCGGTCGGAAAGCGGGGGCGGTGCTCAATCCGGCAACCCCCCTGGCCAGCCTGACGGAAATTCTGCCCGACCTCGATCTGGTCATGCTGATGAGCGTTAATCCAGGCTTTGGCGGCCAGTCCTTCATCTCCTCCTCTGTAGACAAGATCCGGGAGCTGCGTGCGATGATCGCCCGCCGCGGCCTGGCGGTCGGCATCGAAGTGGATGGCGGCATCGGCCCGGCCACCATCGGTGCGGTGGCGGCAGCCGGCGCCAATATGTTTGTGGCCGGCTCTGCCGTGTTCGGCCAGCCGGACTACGCAGCGGTGCTCAGCCAGTTGCGGCAGGCGGCTGCAGCATCTGACTGAGCACCGCTGGCAACCCATTCTTCGGGGTGTGTGAATTGCTCGATAGGAACGAACTGCACAGGAGGTGAATCATGGCTGTTTGGCAAGATCTGCACCATCTGCCCGCTTATGGTCTTCTGCAACAGCTGGCACTTCGACCTTACGATCTGACTGCTCCCGGGGCGATCAGCGAGGCGCGCCTGGCAACCTATACGTGCAGGCAGGCCGGGTTTGAGCTGCTGTATGCCATGCAGCGGGTGGACGAGGCAGTCATCGCCGCCCTCCAGCAACTGGCCGATCAAAGCGGGGCCGTGGAGCGTTTCCTGGAGATGAAGAAAGGGGCGGTTGCCAACCGGCTCGATGGCTATGAAAGTGAGAACCGGCAGGTGCTTCATACCGCCTGCCGGGACATTTTCAGCGATCAGCCCCTGTGCCCGGCCGCGACCGTGCAGGCCAGGGAGCAGCTCGCAAAACTGCAGGAATTTCTGGCCGAACTGGACTCGGCCCAGCTTACCAATGAACAGGGTGAGCTGTTCACGGATCTGCTGCATATCGGCATCGGCGGCTCCGATCTCGGACCGCGTGCCCTTTATCTGGCGTTGGCTGCCTATCGGCTGCCCGGGCGGCGGGTGCACTTCATCTCCAATGTCGACCCCGACGATGCGGCAGCCGTGCTCGAAGGGCTGGATCTTTCCAGGACACTGGTCAATGTGGTATCCAAGAGCGGCATTACCCTTGAAACCCTGACCAATGAAGAGCTGGTTCGAGCGGCCTTTCAGCGTGCCGGCCTGGATCCGGCCCGCCACTTTGTCGCTGTTACCGGCCAGGGCAGCCCCATGGACAATCCGGCCCGCTATCTTCGTTCCTTTTATATGTTCGACTATATCGGCGGGCGGTACAGCGTCACCTCCATGGTCGGAGCCGTGATGCTCTCCTTTGCCTTGGGATATGATGCGTTCCGCCAGGTGCTGCAGGGCGCCCAGGCGTTCGATGTGGCGGCCGAGGAGCGGGATATTCGCCGCAATATTCCCCTGCTCCTGGCTCTGCTCGGCATCTGGAACCGCAATTTTCTCGGTTGCGACAGCCTGGCGATTCTGCCTTACAGTCAAGCCCTGGTGCGTTTTACGGCCCACCTCCAGCAGTGCGACATGGAGAGCAACGGCAAATCGATAACCCGGCAGGGCGCAACGGTTTCCTATCCGACCGGACCCATCGTCTGGGGCGAACCCGGGACCAACGGTCAGCATGCCTTCTATCAGTTGATTCATCAGGGTACCACCGTGGTGCCTGTGGAATTCATCGGTTTTCGCCGGAGCCAGTTCGGCGAGGATATGCTGATTCAAGGCACCACCTCCCATGAAAAGTTGTTGGCCAATCTCCTGGCCCAGTCGCTTGCCCTGGCAGTCGGTAGGCCACATGACAACCCAAACCGTTTTTTTGCCGGCAACCGGCCAAGTTCCGTCCTGCTGGCCGACTGCCTGACGCCGTACACCATGGGGGGGCTCCTGGCATTGTACGAGGCCAAGATCGTTTTTCAGGGATTCATCTGGAACATTAACTCCTTTGATCAGGAAGGCGTTCAGCTTGGCAAACTCCTGGCCACCCGTCTGTTGCAGCATTTTGGCGGCCTGCGCCTGGGCGATGCCAACAGCGGCCTGCAGGATTCGCTTGGCTGGTCCCTGTTGAAAGCGGCTGGTTTAATCGATATAAAAATTGCTAATAAGGCTGAACAGGAATAGCCTGTATTTGGCCAAGAGATTCCTCTTTCCGTCTTTAGTCTTTTTGCTGCTCAGCGTAACGGTCGGCGGTCAATAATTTCATAAACCTTTCAGAAAAAAGATAGTCAGTTGCCCACGTGTTAGTGGGTTATCAGGCTGTTCTGCTAAGGTTTCCCGCGCGCCTGCGCTATGAAAAAATGATGATGCCACCTGTCAGCGGCATATTGTGGCAGCCACATTTATCTTCATGTCATTTTTGTGTTGACAAAGACTAGACAGAGCGATATGGTCCCCTGAATAATGAATGAGTATTCAATTATTTTTTCTTTTTATTCCCTGCAAGGTGGGTTGCTGCAGGGGGCAGGCGTAGGAGGAGTTAGGTTTTACTTTGGGTTGACCTGGCAGGTAGGGTTGTAAACACAATAGACCGTTTAAGGAGGAATTGAAAATGCCAAAGCATGACACGCCGTTGTTGGACCAACTTGAAAGTGGCCCGTGGCCGAGCTTTGTCTCGGACCTCAAGAGGCAGGCCGAGCAGAACCCGCAGTGCTGGGATATTCTGGGTCAATTGGAGCTGTCGTATGTAGATAAAATCACGCACTGGAAGCACGGCGGCATCGTTGGTGTCTTCGGTTATGGCGGCGGTATCGTCGGTCGTTACTCCGACGTCCCGAAGCAGTTTCCCGGCGTGGCCCATTTCCATACGGTCCGTGTTAACCAGCCGTCCAGTAAATTTTACAACACGAAGGTCTTGCGGCAGATCTGTGAGATTTGGGAAAGGCGTGGCAGCGGCATGACCAATATGCACGGCTCCACCGGCGATATGGTACTGCTGGGTACTTTCACCGAGCAGCTTGAAGAAATTTTCTATGAGCTGACCCATGATGTCGGCGTGGATCTCGGCGGCTCCGGCGGCAACCTGCGGACCCCCTCCTGCTGCCTGGGCAAGGCGCGTTGCGAGTGGGCCTGCTATGATACGGCGGCTGCCTGCCATCACATCACCAATGCCTACCAGGACGAACTGCATCGGCCGGCCTTCCCCTACAAATTCAAGACCAAATTCTCCGGTTGCCCCAATGACTGCGTAGCGGCCATTGCCCGCTCCGACCTGTCTGTTATCGGCAACTGGCGGGATAATATCCGTATCAACCAGGCCGAGGTCAAGGGCTATCTCAAGGGCGACTATGCGCCGAGCGGCGGGGCTTTCAGCGGCCGCGACTGGGGCAAATTCGATATCCAGAAAGAGGTCATCGCACTCTGCCCCACCGGCTGCATGTGGATGGAAGGCGATGTGTTGAAGATCGACGACGCCGAGTGTACGCACTGCATGCACTGCATCAATGTCATGCCGCGCGCCCTGCGTCCCGGCGTTGTCACCGGCGCCACCATACTTATGGGCGCCAAGGCCCCGATCCTGGACGGCGCCCAGATGTCCACCTTGGTTGTGCCGTTTATCAAGATGGATATGGAAAACGAATTCGCCGAATACAAGGCAATCATCGAGAAGGCCTGGGACTGGTGGATGGAAGAAGGCAAGAACCGCGAGCGCATCGGTGAGACCGCACAGCGGGTCGGCCTGCCCGCCTTCCTGAAGGTGATGGAAGTCGAGCCGATACCCCAGCATGTCAAGGAGCCGCGTTCCAACCCCTACGTCTTCTGGAAGGACGAAGAGGTCGAGGGTGGTTTCGAGCGTTCGCTGGCCGAGTTCCGGAAGAAACACCCGATGTAATGGTGACTTTTGGGATGTGTTGAGGAATGAGCGTATTTCTAGCATCAGAACAGATGAAAATATAAGGAGGTTTAGCAATGGGTTACGATCCAGCAAATCCGATGAAAGACAGAATCACTGATATTGGCCCGCCACACTATGCCCAGTTTTACCCGCAGGTTATCAAGGATAACCACGGCAAGTGGCTTTACCATGAAATTCTTAAGCCCGGCGTCTTGAAGCATGTCAGCGAAAGCGGCGCCGAATGCTATACCGTGCGTTGCGCCAGCGCCCGTTTGATCAGTATCTCCTTGATCCGTGATATGTGCGATATCGCTGACAAGCATTGTGACGGGGTTCTGCGCTTCACCACCCGTAACAACGTGGAGTTCATGGTTGACTCCGCCGCCAAACTCCAGCCCTTGGTCGACGCCTGCAATGCCCATGGCATGCTGCCGATTGGCGGCACCGGCGCCAGCGTCTCCAACCCGGTTCATACCCAGGGCTGGGTGCACTGCCATACGCCGGCCACCGACGCCTCGGGCGTGGTCAAGGCCGTGATGGATGAGCTGTTCGAATACTTCACCAGCATGAAACTGCCGGCCAAGGTACGTGTGGCCCTGGCCTGCTGTCTCAACATGTGTGGTGCGGTGCATTGCTCCGATATCGCCATCCTCGGCGTACACCGGAAGCCGCCGCTGATCGACAACGACACCATTTCAGCGGTCTGCGAGCTGCCGCTGGCGGTTGCCGCCTGTCCGCTGGGCGCGATCAAACCGGCCAAGGGCATCAACAGCGCCGGCGAAGAGGTCAAGAGTGTGGCGATCAACAATGACCGCTGCATGTTCTGCGGCAACTGCTACACCATGTGTCCTTCCTTGCCGCTCGCCGATGCGGAAGGCGATGGTATTGCCATTCTGGTCGGTGGCAAGATCTCCAACGCCAGGTCCATGCCGAAATTCTCCAAAATGGTTATTCCCTTCCTGCCCAACACGCCGCCACGCTGGCCGGAGACGGTTGCCGCAGTAAAGAATATCCTTGAGGTCTACGCCAAGGATGCCAGGAAATACGAGCGGGTTGGCGAATGGGCCGAGCGCATTGGCTGGGAGAAGTTCTTCGAGAAATGCAACATTCCCTTCTCGGATAAGTGTATTGATGACTACCGTCTGGCCTATACTACTTGGCGGACCAGCACCCAGTTCAAGTTCACAAGCCATATCAAGTAAACCTTTACGAAAGGAGCAATGGCAATGGCTGCTGATAGGGAACAGATTAAAGCTAAAATTCTTGAGGAAATGGCCAAGGCCAAGAAACCGGCCCTCTATCTCAAGGATATGCACAAATGGTTGGAAGACGTCTCCCCCAGGGAGATCAAGAACGCGGCCAATGAACTGGTCAAGGAAAGCAAGCTCAAGTTCTGGTCAAGCGGTAGCAGCACCATGTACACCTTGCCTGATCGGGCCAAGGATGAAGACGCCCGTGGGGTATAGTGCGTAATTCCAGCGTACGTTACGACTGAAAAGGCAGGGGCAGAGTTTTGCCCCTGCCTTTTTTTATCCTGGTCAGGTTTTTTTTGCGCCGGGGCAGGCAATGAGGCTGCGGCTGGCGTAATTTTTGGAAACGGCCAGGATAGTGGGATGGACGCGTGTGAATTTCCTTTAACGTGGTTGGCGACCACGCACTCCACCAACACGCTGGCCATGCAGATGGCGGCTGAAGGGGCTCTGGCCTGGAGTGTGGTGGCGGCAGATACGCAAACCCATGGCCGTGGCCGTCTGCAGCGCGCCTGGGTGTCGCCGCCGGGGAGCGGGTTATATTTCTCCTTGATTCTGCGGCCCAACCTCCCGCTTCCCGATTTTCCGAGAATCACGCTGGCGGCAGCGGTAGCGGTCTGCTGGGCAATTGAGGCCATGGGCATTCTGACCCCAGGCATCAAGTGGCCCAACGATCTGTTGGTGGCCGGTCGGAAGCTTGGCGGGATTCTAGCGGAAACTGAAACACTGTCCGGTAGTCAGCCCGCAACCCGGACCGCTGTCGTGCTTGGCATCGGCATTAATGTAAATGCCACGCAAGAGGCCTTTCCTGCAAAACTTCAAAGTCGGATCACTTCACTATTTCTCTGTTCCGGAAAAACTTACTCGCGTCATGAATTGCTGGGGAGCATTGTCCGGCAGCTCAGGGTTGCGGTGGGGGCTCTGGAAAGGGGGGAATCTGCCAAGATACTTAGCGAGTGGCGGCAACGCGATGCACTGCTTGGCAAGACACTCACCTGGCTTACCGCCGCCGGCCGGTCGGTCACCGGCGAGGCGCTCGGCATCAACGATGCCGGTCTTTACCATATCCGCGACAGTTTCGGGGTGATCCACGAGGTCCTGTCCGGCGACCTCAACCCGATCATGGGTTAAGACGTGTTCCCTGCTGCGGGTCGGCAGTGATACCCTGCAGGCATTTTTGCAGTAGGCGGCAATGGTTCTTAAGGTTCGCCCGGATCAGTTCCGTATCTTCGGCATCCTCCTGCTCATAGAGTGCCAGCAGGGGCTCGCAACCGGTCAG
>MGTE01000089.1:60994-67151 GCA_001799275.1 Deltaproteobacteria bacterium RIFOXYD12_FULL_57_12 | reverse complement strand
TGGCAGCAATGGGCGGGCAGTCGCGAGGCCCGGCTCGACCGGCAGCTCTGGCATCCTGGTCCGGCGGAACGACTGTGGGCCGCGGCACGGCGGCGGGCTCTCTTTGCCGAACACCGTGCCGCCATCTCGGCCTATGCCTTTGCCCAGTTTCTGCTGGATCGGCAGCATGGGGAATTGCGCCGCCATGCCCACCATCTCGGGCTCGATCTCTTTGGCGATCTCCAGATCGGCTTTTCCGGCCGTGACGCCTGGTTCGCTCAGTCCTTCCTGCTGCCCGGATATGTCATGGGCGCCCCGCCCAGCCGCACCAATCCCGACGGGCAGCCCTGGAACTATCCGGTTCTCGATCCCGGCCGTTATGTTGCGGATACGACCGATCGTCCCGGTCCGGCGCTCCGTTTCCTTCGGCAGCGGCTTCAAAAGATGTTTCGGGAGTTCGATGGTCTGCGTATTGATCACCCTCACGGGCTCGTCTGCCCCTGGGTCTACCGGGCAGGGCAGGTCGACCCGCTGGCTTCGGTACAGGCCGGCGCTCGGCTCTTTGCCGCGCCGGATCTGCCGGACCACCCGGAACTTGCCGCCTTTGCCATCCCGCGGCCGGATCAGATTAATCGACATCGGCCCCGTCATGCCGATGACTGGGTGCGAGACCTGGAGCCAGCACAGGTGGCACGCTATGCCCTGCTCTTTGACGTCATCATGAACACGGCCCGCGGCAATGGCCAGGGAGCCCGCGAGATTGCCTGCGAGATCCTTTCCACCCAGCCCTACCCCATCCGACGAGTCATGGAGCGCCACGGACTCGGCCGCTTCCGAGTCACCCAGAAGGCGGATCTTGAAAATCCGGCAGATGTCTACCGAAGCGAGAACGCCCGCTCCGAGGACTGGATCATGCTGGGCAACCATGATACCCCGCCCATTTGGCTGCTCGCCGGGCAATGGTGCGCCACGGGTGCCGCACGTCAGCAGGCCGCCTACCTCGCCTGGCGGCTGCTGCCGGAGGAAGAAGGTCGCGAGGTCTGGATTGCACGGCTGGCGGCGAATGCGAACGAACTCGTCCAGGCCAAGGCCGCTGACCTCTTTGCGGGACCAGCAGGCAACGTCATGATTTTTTGCACGGACCTGCTGGGCATGACGGAGATCTACAACCGGCCGGGCATTGTGAGTCACGACAACTGGTCGCTTCGGATAACGAGCGACTTTGCTCGTGATTACCGGGAACGCCTTGCCCACAACCGGGCGATCAACATCCCGAAGGCCCTCGCCCTCGCAATCCGTGCCCGGGGCCGGGTTTTTGCCGAAAACCATGGACGGCTGCTCGCCGAGCTGGACCAGCTGGCCGGCAGCCCGGGTTCCCTTACTGCCAACTGAAAAATCACAGACGAGGCAGGCGTTACAGTCGCTTCTGCCCTGGATGATTTATGTCGACCGCAGAGAAAATGTTTTTTCCTCTTCCGAAGTAGTGTATTTAATAAGAGGGAAGGGGAGGAGCCATGAGGCGGTAAATATTCAAGAGGTTGCCAGGACGGGGATTTCAAAACGGCGAACCGGCAACCAATGGGGGCAAAATGATAGGTGAAATCGAACCGGTTGAGGGAAACTGGTACAGTAATCTTGAGGCTGGCCGGGATTTCACCGTGCTGACGGTGGATGAAGATGCGGGCGTCGTGGAGATCCAGTACCTTGACGGGGATGTCGACGAGATAGATCTGGCTGACTGGAGCGAACTCGATTTGGAGATAAGCGAGCCCCCGGACGACTGGGGCGATTCGCTTGACCGTGATCTGGTCGGCCTGAATTTTGATGACTAAGGGGTCGAGCGGGGAAACAGCGAAGACGTTGTCTCGGCCCGTGGTTTTCACCTGATTTTTCGGATGCTCACCAGTTGATTGCCAGCGGTATAGGTCAGCTCGAAAAGCCCCTTTATGCCCTGGGGGGATATGAATGACCTGAGGTTTACGGCCGGAAACCGGATGCGCCGGCCATCCGTGGTGGTCGCTATTACCGAATCCGCCTGGCCCCGGTAATAGCGGAGAAACTCCTCGGAGGAGATATTCAGCATAATCCTGACGGTTACCTGCCCGTTCGGCCGATTCATTTTCGCCATCCGCTTTCGTTTTATTCAGCCATTGGCCGGTCGATACCGGCAGCGCGTCATTCTGTCCCCCGAAAATCGATAAAAGACAGTCAACTCCCGCGGTACGCTACGTTCCGCGCATGGCATTGAAGATCTTCGCGTGGCCCGCCGCCACCCGCTCGATTTCGTCCGGGTTCGGGGTGAGATCCCAGACTCCCGGTTCGCGGGTGCTGCCCAGCAGAATGGCGTCCTGGCGAGGCATCATGGAGAGCATCCCTTCGGCGCCGAGGATGTAGTCAATCTCCGGCTGGGGCAGCAGCACGACGAGCTGGCCCTTGACCGGGAATATCTCCTCATCCGCGAACAGACTGCCGGCGCCGATCCCGGTGCAGTTGACGATGACCGGTTCGGCAAGGCTCAAAATTTCGGCAAGCTCGTTGAATTCCCGCACAACGATCCGGCCGCCGGCCAGAAGAAAATCCCGCATGACCGCGTTCAGATAGATGGAGGGGTCGACAAGCAGCGAGGCGGTGCGGCGGACATAGGGACTGGCAAACGGGTGTTCGGATGGTTGCAGATCCACATGGCCGGGCAGGAGGTCGCGGACGTTTTCGTGATACCAGGGAAGCTGGATTGGTTCGTTTTTGAGGATGTAGTGGTCGAGCCAGCGCACACCGTACTGGCTGCCAACCATGTCCTGCAAGGCGCGCAGGCCGAATCTGGACGCCAGGCGTAGCTGCTGGTCAAACTCCGGCGTCATTTTAGAGAAATCGCAGACCGCTACCGGGGCCCATTGACCGCCGGGCACATTAGAGAAGGTGGCGGGCGGCAGGTCGCGGGCGTAGATGGTTACCTGCCAGCCGTGCCGCTGCAAAAGGCGGGCCGCGGCCAGGCCGACCGCGCCGCAGCCGAGTACCGCGCAGGTCTGCGCGCCCGTCTGCTGAGCCTCGGCCACGGCCAAGGCCGCGGTTCCCCAGGAGAGGGAGATGCCGGCGCCGCCGTGGCCGTAGTTGTGGATGACGGTTTTGGCGTCGTAACGCACGGACCGGACCACAAAGCCCGAGGGGCGGAAAGGCCGCAGGGCCACATCGGTGCGGATGATCCGATCCTCGGCAACGAGTACCGGCATCGGGCGGTGGCGGGCCGGGCCGGGGGTCGCGGTCGGCCGGGCCATGCAGCCCTGGCCGAGCGCCGCCGTAAGCGCGGTCAGACCGGCCATTTTCAGCAGGGTTCGGCGATCCAGCAGATTTGTTTTCATGCTTCTCCTTTTTTTCGAAGAGAGTGCAGCGGTGGCAGGCGCAAGGTTCCCGCCTCTCTGCTTAGCTGGTTCGCCGGCTGGTTGTCAACCGGAAAGAAACAGCGTCGGTCGCCAGCAGTCCGACCGTGGCGTTACAGAAGCAGCTGATTGCCTTCGGCCCGGGATTCGCCGATGCAGGTGACGTAAATGGCGGGCTGGTCGCGGATCGGGCAACTGGCCTCGCAGATGCCGCAGCCGATGCAGAGGGCCGGATCGACCACGGGCTGTTGGACAACAGCTGTTGTCGCATCGCGGCCAGTTACTTGCCGTTCCTCCAGCCAGATGGCTTTTTTCGGCGTCGGGCAGACCTCCTCGCAGACAATGCAGGGCAGGCCCAAAGACCAGGGCAGACAGCGATTGCGGTCGATAAAGGCCAGACCGATTCTGGTCCGCATTTTTTCCTCCTGGTTCAAGGGCCGGATGGCGCCGGTCGGGCAGACCTGGCCGCACAGGGTGCAGTGGAATTCGCAGTAGCCCAGGCGCGGCACCAAGAGCGGCGACCAGATGCCCTCGAAGCCCGCCTCGAGCAGGGTCGGCTGCAGGCCGTTCGTGGTGCAGACCTTCATGCATTCGCCGCATTTTACGCAACGTTCAAGAAATTCCTCCTCGGCTAAAGCACCGGGCGGCCTGATCAGCCGGGCCTCGAGCGTCGGGATTTTTTTGTAGGGCATGGCGCGCAGCAGAGGCACCACGGCTACGCCGCTTAGAGCAGCCACAACCACCCGGCGTCGGCCGAGGCTGACGGCCTCGCCGGTCTTGTTGCCGGAAAAGCCGAAGGATACCGATCGGCCGGGGCAGATATCTTTGCAGTTTCCGCACCAATAACATTCCGATTGAAGCCAGCCCGGCCGGCTGGCCGGCGAGGTGTTGCCATGACATTCTGGCTCGCAGGCCCTGCATTCGGTGCAGGCATCGTTGACCGTCCGCCTGAAGAAAGCATATCGGGAGAACAGGCCGAGAAGGGCGCCCAGCGGGCAGAGATAGCGGCACCAGAAGCGTTTTTCCAGAAGGTTGAGAGCGAGGATAACAATAAAAAAAATTCCGGTGAAAGCCCCTTGTCGGAAATATGGCGGTTGGAAGGCAAAAAGATTTCCTCGTAAGGCCGCGGCGAGATTCTCGGACGCATCGGTAATGAGCGGCAGGTTCCAGTCGTAGAGCGTGTCGAATAAGGCTTTGCCGCCGTAGTTGAAGAGCGGGTAGAGGCTTACGGAGAGAGAACGGATCAAAAGGGCAATCGGGTCGAGGAGGCCGGTGAGCTGCATACTGGCGAGCGCCGAGGAGACTAGAATAATAAGTATAAAATATTTCAGGCTATGCAGGTGCTGCCAGGTGTTTTCTTTATTCCGTCTGCCAAGGCGGGAAACCAGGCTGTGCAGGGTGCCGAGCGGACAGAACCAGCCGCAGTAAATCCGGCCACCGAGCAGGGTAAGGAGGATGGTGATGCCTGCCAGCCAGAAGGCCCTGGCCGGGCTGTGGGTCGTCAGCAGGGTGGTGAGCAGGATGAGCGGGTCAAAATCGAGAAAGATGCGGACCGGGTAGCCCAGTTCGTCTTGGCCGGTCTGCCTGGTCTGCAGGAAGAGATAAAGGAAAAGCAGCAGAAACAGAAGTTGGCTGGCGCGGCGAAGGTTTCGCACGGGATCAAACCGAGAGTTTGATAATATGCAACGGGTCGAGCCGCATGTTGCCCAGACCGCGCTGGTGGCCGAGCCGGACGTAGCCGAGATCGCTGCCCTGCAGTCCGAAGAGGGTGGCGCCCAGGGCGTCGATTGCCACCTGGTCAATGCCGGCAATCACGGTGTCGAGCCGTTTCACGTCTGCCAGATCGCCTCCCTGGGGGCCGTTGGCAACAAGCACCCGGACTGCATCGAGCACAGTCAGCGTTGGCCTGATAAAGCCGGCCAGGTCAACGAGACATTCGTCGAGTCGCTGGTGCAAAGTGCTGCGGTCGCCGCCCAGCACGCCCATCCAGTTCTTCATGGACATACTCAATCTCGCCCGGCTGTGATGCTTGGCAATGGGGATATTGATCAGCTTGTCCGCCTCGACCACGTCCCGGTAAATGGGCCATTCTTTCAGAACCATGCCGCCTATCGCCATTTTTTTGAAGCGGCGGTCGTTCATGAACTCCACCCGGCCGCCGGCCTTTTCCGCGGCCGGACCAATGCCGCTCTGCACGTAACAGCGACGCGGGTCGTTCACCGGCCGGTCAAAAAGCGTGACCGACTTGGCCCCGGCCTCAAGGCAGAGGGCGACCACGGTGGCAACCACCTCCGGGTTGGTGTTGCCCGCCTGTTCAGGGACGCGGTCCCAGGACATGTTCGGTTTGATGACCACCACGTCGCCTTTGGCAATGAATCGGGAGATGCCGCCCAGGCCGCCTATCGCCGCGCGGGTTACGGCAGCGGCCGATGGCCCTGTGGCCATTACCAGGCTGGCCGGCGGCGGCGTGCCGGCCACCGCGCGGGCTAGGGTGTCAAGACCGGTCGGCAGGGAGAGCGCCGCGCCGGTCAGCACGGTTTTTATCAGAAAATTTCTGCGGCTCATGGGCCTCTCCCGTGAGTTTGTTCAGCGCGGCGTGATCCTCATCGTGATGATTTCCCGGCCGGCTGGCCTGCCGGACAGGCGATCCGGCCGCGGTCAACGGCGTAGTCGAAGTTGTCGTCATGGTCCGGCGTATGACAATGCTGGCAGATATCGCTTGCGACCGTGCGGGTCGGCAGCGGGGCAGCGGCCGGATCGGCAACGTGCGCTCGGCTCGGCCCGTGGCAGACCTCGCAGCCTAC
>MGTE01000089.1:53053-60986 GCA_001799275.1 Deltaproteobacteria bacterium RIFOXYD12_FULL_57_12 | reverse complement strand
ACCGGGGCCAGCCGTGACGTGGCAGGGCAGGCACGCCTGATTGTGCTGCTGGGACTTGGTTTCCAGAGTTCGGTAGGCAGTGGCATGCCGGGTTTTTTCCCAGAAAGAGGCCTGGGTCGAGTGGCAGCCGACGCAGGCCTGCCAGCCGATAAAAGCGTCGGCCGGACCCGGCAACGGGGCCACTGTTTGCCGGTTGCCGATTTTGGAAATAGCCTGTTTGGTTTTTTCCACCACGGCCCGTACCCGGGGTTCGTCTGGCAGGCTGGTTTCCATGGCGATGAAGCTGTTTTTGAAGGTGGCGGGCGCACTGCCCGCGGTCTGCTGGCGGTTGAGGTTTTTTGCGAGTTCCTGGATTTCGGTGTTAAGTTTCTGTCGGTAGGCGAGCAGCTCCCGATAGCCAGGGTCGGCGTTCAGGCGTTCAACGGCCAAACGTTCCCGAAAGCGGCCAAGCCGGGCTTCGACTCCATCCAGTTCCTGTTTTTTTTCTTCCAGACGACGGGCCGTGTCGTTGTCGCCCCAACTCTTTGATTGCTGCCAGTCAACTTGCAGCCAGCCTAGATATTTTCCCTGGGGGGCGGTCTGGCAGAGCAGCGTGTTGCCGGCCTGGAGCGGGGCCAGGTTGGCTCCGGAGGGGAAGGCCTGGATGAGTAAATGGACAGCCGGCATTTCCTTGGCGATCAACTGATTTTCCGTTTGCGTGTTGTCGGTAAGCAGGATGAGCAGATCGCATTCCTTGCTGAGTTTTTCGACAATCGGCAACAGGACCTCGCGCCAGGGTTTGATGACCACGTCCTGGTCGGCCGGCAGTGAGGCGGCGTCCGCCGCGGTCAGGCCGATGATGCCGACGGCAAGTTTGCCGGCCTGGCGGACAATGTAACCGGGAAACAGCGGGGCACCGGTCGACCGGCGCGTCAGGTTGGCGGAGAGCCAGACCAGACCGGTCCGCCGGACTGTCTCCGCGAGGAACTCGGGGCCGGCAGCCAGATCGTTTGCCCCGATCCCGACTGCATCGTAACCCATGATGGCATACGCCTCGGCAATGCCGAGGGCTGTTGCTTTGGCCTCTTCAGCCTCGGCCGGGGCAAGGAGCGGCGACTTGAACAGCAATCGGCCGCCGTCAACGGTCAGGACAGGCAGGGTTGTTTCCCGGCGAATTTTCTCAAGTTGATATGCCTTTTTGGACAGACCGCCCAACTGGCTGGATTTTCAGCCGCATGGTTCGAGTTCGCCATGAACATTGTTGCTGTAAAGGATCAGCAGATCGCGACCGTTGGTGACGGTTGCCGCGCCGGCCGGCCGGCCGACAACGGCCGTGAGCAGCAGCAGGATGAACAATGTAGCCATTTTTTTTCTTATTATTGTTGTCCGTTGCATGAGAGACCTCAACTGGCAGATCGGTTTGATTTTCGTTGTTTGAGAATCTGGCGCCATTTGGTGAGCCGGTCCTTGACCACGGCCTCGTAGCCCCGGTTAGTCGGTTCATACCAGGTGCGGCCGGCCAGTTCCGGTGGCAGATGCTCCTGTGCCGCCAGGGCGTCATCTTGGTCATGGGCATATTGATACCCCTTGCCGTAATCCAGTTCGCGCATCAGCCGGGTGGGGGCGTTGCGCAGATGCAGAGGGACCGGCAGGCTGCCGGTCTGGCGAATATCACGCAGCACCCGGCCGTGGGCCACATAGAGGGCATTGCTCTTGGGAGCGGTGGCCAGATAGACCGTGGCCTGCACCAGGGCCAGCTCCCCTTCGGGCGAGCCTAGGGTATGGTAGGCGTCCCGGCAGCTGATGGTAAGGGTTAACGCCTGGGGATCGGCATTGCCCACGTCCTCCGAGGCGAAACGAATTAAACGGCGGGCAATGTAGAGTGGTTCCTCGCCGGCGGCCAGCATCCTGGCCAGCCAGTACAGGGCGCCGTCCGGGTCGCTGTCGCGCAGGCTTTTGTGTAAAGCCGAGATCAGATTGTAATGCTCCTCGCCGCCGTCGTCGTAGCGCAGACTCGTGCGCTGGCTCGCCTCCCGCACTGTCTCCATGGTGATCATGGTCGGCGCGCCGACCGAATCGGGCAACGCCAGGCTGGCGGCTACCTGCAGGTTGTTGAGGGCGCGCCGGGCATCGCCGTCGGCCATGGCGCAGAGATGGTCAAGTGCCTCGTCGCTGATCTGCATCGGCCGGGCGCCAAGCCCGTACTCGGCATCGGTCAGGGCCCGTTGAAGAATGATGCGCAGATCAGCCGGCGCCAGCGGTTTCAGCACCAGGACTCGGCAGCGGGAAAGTAAAGGGGCAATGACGTGGAAGGAGGGGTTTTCCGTGGTGGCGCCGATCAGGGTCAGCAGGCCGCTTTCCACGTGCGGCAGAAAACCGTCCTGCTGGCTTTTGTTGAAACGGTGGATTTCGTCCACAAAGAGAATGGTGGCGATCCCGTCCTTTTCCTGTTTTTCCCTGGCCTGCACCACGATTTCCCGGATTTCCTTGACCCCGGCCAGCACCGCCGAGAAAAAGACAAAATCGGCGCCGGTGCTTCTGGCCAGGATGCGTGCCAGAGTGGTCTTGCCGGAGCCGGGTGGGCCCCAGAGCAGGAGAGAAGGGATACTCTTCTGGTCGACCAGCCGACGCAGCAGCCTATCCTGGCCGAGAAGCTCCTCCTGGCCGACAAAGTCGTCCAGTCGCTGCGGCCGCATGCGTTCGGCAAGCGGTGCGCTATGTTGGATACCATCGCTCATGGTTGGGTCTGGCAGGTTCATGATTACGGTATCCGCTGAATTGAGCGGTTTCTTTTTCGGCATAGAGCTAGCGTAATGCAGAAGCCTGTTGCTTGTAAACGGTTTTGCCGGATAGCATTTCAAATGCAGTGATCGCGCAACTCCTGCCATTTTTTATCCAGTCGCTTGGCCGACACCGGCACGGCGGTTTTCACCTCCGGGGCGAACAGGGAGACGGCGAATTCTTCGACCAGCCGGCGATATTCCTCGACCATTTGGCAGCATTCCGGGGCCGGATCAACCGGCTGCCACTGTTCCAGACGTGCGAGAAAGGGCGCAAGCTGAGCCGCCTTAGCCAGATCCTTGTCCGGCGCGACATGGGCCCGCTCGGCCCGGATGCGCAGGGCCTTGAAATAGCGGCCGGTCGCTGCCAGTCTCTCCCGGTCAAAGGTTTGCAGGAAATCGCCGGGCAGGATGCGCGTGACCTGCTGCTTCAGGTCGCGGCTGCGAGCCCGGCCGGCTGCGCCGTTTATAGCTGCGAATCGGTCGATCATTGCAAGGGTCTCCCGGCGCTCCGCCAGGATCGTCCGGATTTCCGCGAGAATCGCGTTGCCCGCAGCCAGCAGACCGCGCGTTTTCACGTCGTCGATTTTGCTGAAAAAGGTCGTTCTGTCAGGCAGCAGGCCAGTGCGGCAGGCGAAAATTTCCTCCAGAATGAACCGGAAGGCCTCCTCCAGCAACTGTTCGCGGCCGGCCAGCCCTTCATGCAAAAGCCAGCCGGCGGTTTTATCGGCGAGGAGCGACTGGCAGCTTTTTTTCAAGATAGGAAACTGCTGGGGAAAATAGTTGCGATAGAGCTGCGGCAGGGCCTGGCGGCAGGCGAGGCGACCTTCCTCCGGGTTGGTGAACAGGCGAAGGGCAACCTTGGTCTGTTCTTCAACCACCAGGGCGGGGAAGGCAAAACCGCAGAGATCGCCGTTGGCGTTGGTGAGCGGAATCCGGGTGGGGAGTTCGTCAAAATCCCAGGCCGTGATATTGTCCCGCTCCCAGCGTTGCCGGATGGCGGCAGTGGTCTCGTCAATCACCGGCTGTTGCGGTTGGCTCGCGACCAGGCTGTTCAACTCGGCAAAATTCCGGGTGGTCATGAGCAGGTTGCCCTGGCCGTCGATTACCTGAAAGCGCATGCGCAGATGCGGTGGCAGTTCGGTGGTCAGCCACTGGGCACGGGGAACGCGCAGGCCAAACCTGCGAAGCACCGCCTGTTCCAGGGCCTGATACAAAGACGGGAAACCTTGGTCAGGATGCAGTTGGGCGGCCAGTTCGCGGGCGGTATGCTGGACGGGAATCAGCTGTTTGCGGATGGTCTTGGGCAATCCCTTGAGCAGGCAGGTGATCTTGTCGGGCAGCAGGCCCGGCACCAGCCAATCAAAGGGTTCGGGGCAGAGTTGGCCGAGCAGTTCGAGCGGCACAATGGCCGTCACCCCGTCGTCCTCAATGCCCGGCGTAAAGCGATAGACCAGCTCCAGACTAAATTGACCGGCCCGGATGGTTTCGGGAAATTCGAGGAGCCGGGCCGCTGCGGGCGGCTGCTCGACGAGATCCGCCTCGGTCATCTTCAAAAAATCGTCGCTGCCTTGCGCCTTGAGTAAACGGTTTAACTCGGCCCGGTCGCAGACATCGCCCAACCGTTCGTCATAGAAGCGGAACAGGGTCTGGTCGTCGGCCAGAAAGCCGCGCTGCCGGAGCTTTTCTTCCATCTCGCTCAAACGGGTCAGCAGTTCATGGTTGTGGTCGAGAAAGTCGTAGCGTCCACCCAGCTCACCCTCAAGCAAGGCGGTTTGAATAAAGATCTCTTTTGCCTCCCGGCGGGCGGCCGGGCTGATGCGGCTGTAGCTTGCCTTGCGGCCGGCCACGATCACCAGACCGAACAGGGCGACCTTTTCGTCGGCCACCACCTGGCCGCGTTTTTTCTCCCAGCGCGGCGCGGAATAGGACGACCGGCATAACGATCCGGCCAGGGGTTCGAGCCATTCCACCCGGATGTCGGCCACGGTCCTGGCATAGAGCCGGGAGGTTTCCACCAGTTCGGCAGCCATGATCCAGGCGCCGGCTCGGTTGAACTGGTTGGAACCGGGGAAAATGACAAGTTCCTTGCCCTGGGCGCCCTGGTAGAGATTTTTTGCTTTTTTCATGCCGATGTTTCGCAGAAAACCGCTCAGGATCGCCTGGTGGATCGCCGCCTGGGTGGCCGGCACGGTATTGATCGGAAAATCGCCTTCCTCGGCCAGGATGGAGTTGAGCTGTTCATGGATGTCCTGCCACTCCCGCATCCGCTGATAGGAGAGATAATGGGTCAGGCAGAACTTTCGGAGCCGGGCTCGGCTTTTTACCTTAGCCAGGGTCTGGTGAAAGGTGTCCCAGATCGCCAGATAGGAGAGAAAATCCGAACCGGCCACACTGAAGCGGGCATGAGCCGTCGCAGCCTCCACTTCTTTTTCCGCCGGCCTGACCCGGGGGTCCTGGATGGTGAGGGCAGCGGCGATGATGGTCACTTCACGCAGGGCGTTGCGCTCCTTGGCCTCGATGACCAGACGGGAAATTCTTGGGTCGAGCGGCAACCGGGCCATCAACCTGCCGCGGGCAGTGAGCCGTCTTCTGCCGCCGGCCGTTTCCAGAGCGCCTAGTTCGTGGAGCAAGGCATAACCGTCCCGGATGGCGCGGGGGGCAGGGGGGTCGATAAAGGGAAAAGCGGCCGGTTCGCCCAAATTCAGGGCCAGCATCCGCAGGATGACCTCGGCGAGATCGGCCCGCCGGATCTCAGGCTGGGTGTATTCCGGCCGGTTACGATAATCTTCCTCGGAGTAGAGGCGGACGCAGATGCCAGGTGCCACCCTGCCGCAGCGACCCTGCCGCTGGTCGCAGCTGGCCCGGGAAACCGGCGTCACCGGCAGGCTCATGGTCCGGGCCCGGGAGTTATACATGGAGATGCGGGCTAGACCGGTATCCACCACATAACGGATGCCGGGCACCGTGATCGAGGTTTCGGCCACATTGGTGGCGACCACGATTTTCTGCGTCCGCTGCGGCCGGAATATTTTTTGTTGGTCCGCGGTCGGCAGCCGACCGAACAGGGGCAGGATCAAAGGCGCCTCACGAAGGGTGCCGAGTTCTTTGGTTAAACTGTCGACCGTCTCCAGAATATCCCGCTCGGTGGGCATGAACAACAACATATCGCCTGGCTTTTCGTGACGCCGCAGATCAAGAACGGCCTGAACCGCCCGGTCGATGTGCGAAACCTCCTCTGCATCGTCGGCAATCGATTCCGGCGGCAGATAGCGGGTCTCTACCGGAAAGGCGCGGCCAGCAACCTGAATCACCGGTGCTTTATTGAAATGGTTGGCGAATTTTTCCGTGTCAATGGTGGCCGAGGTGATGAGTATTTTCAGATCCGGCCGGCGGTCGAGCAATTGCTTCAAATAACCCAGGAGAAAATCGATATTCAGGCTCCGCTCGTGGGCCTCGTCGATGATCAAGGTGTCATAGGCCGCCAGGGTCCGCTGGTGCTGGGTTTCGGCCAGCAGGATGCCGTCGGTCATGAACTTGATCCGGGTCCGCTGATCGGTGCGGTCCTGAAAGCGGATTTTGGAGCCGACCAGATAGCCAGCCTCGCCCAGTTCCTCGGCCAGGCGCGCCGCCATGGTTAGCGCGGCGATGCGGCGCGGCTGCGTGCAGCCAATCAGTTTCTTTACGCCGCGGCCGGCCTCCAGACACATCTTGGGCAACTGGGTGGTTTTGCCGGAGCCGGTGTCGCCGGCCACGATCACCACTTGGTGCGCATGGATTGCCTTGATAATTTTCTCTTTTTGAGCGACAATGGGCAGGTCGTCAGGATAGGGAATCGCGGTGATCATCAGGCGAACTGGTGCTGGTTGCTGGACTGGGAATCGGACCGATTGCTTCTGTTCCCCATCGTACCATGAAATTTTCAAAACACCTAGCTTCAGGAGAAGACAAACTATGCGGGTTCGCAAAGCGGTTATTCCGGTGGCCGGATTGGGCACCAGGTTTCTGCCGGCCACCAAGGCCATTCCCAAGGAAATGCTGACTATCGTCGATCGGCCGACCATCCAGTATATTGTCGAAGAGGCGGTGGCCTCGGGAATCGAGCAGATCATTCTGGTCACCAGCCAGGGCAAGTCGGCCATTGAAAATCATTTTGACTACGATTTTCAACTGGAGACTTTTTTAAAGGCCAAGAATAAATTTGATCTCTGCGAGGAGGTCAGCCACATATCGAATCTGATCGACATCGTTTCGGTCCGCCAGAAAAAACCCCTCGGTCTGGGGCACGCCATCTGGACCACCCGCAACGTGGTGGGCAACGAGCCTTTTGCCGTGCTGCTCGGCGACGACCTGGTGCAGAGCCATAAACCCTGCTGCCAGCAGATGATCGATCTGTTCGACGATGTCCAGGAATCGATCGTCGCCATCCAGCGGGTTTCCAAGGAGCAGACCCGGAATTACGGGATCGTCGAGGGCGAGCCGGCCGAGCGGCCACGGACCTTCAAGGTGGAGCGCATGGTGGAAAAGCCGGCGCCGGGCACCACCAATTCCGACATGGCGATCATCGGCCGCTATATCCTGCGGCCGGAGATCTTCGATATTCTAGACAAGACCACGCCGGGCCACGGCGGCGAAATCCAGCTTACCGATGCCCTGCTCGCCCTCTCCAGGCAGCGCTCCATGTTCGCCTACGAGTTCGAAGGCACCCGCTTTGATGCCGGCGACAAGCTTGGCTATCTGAAGGCGATCGTTGCCTTTGGCCTGCGGCATACGGTCTTGGGCGGCGATTTCAGAAGACATCTCAAAGAGGTGGCCGCAAATCTATGACCTACCTGGAAGTGGCGGTGGCAGCCCCTCTTGACCATACCCTGACCTATGCCCCGCCTTCTTTCTGCCACACGGTACTGGTGCCCGGCCTGCGGCTGCTGGTGCCTCTGAGCGGTCGCCTGGTGACCGGCTATCTCCTTGGCCTGACCGAACAGGCGCCGACTCCGGCCGTTCGGCTCAGGCCGGTTGCCGATGTCCTGGATGACGCCCCGCTCTTTCCAGAAAGCCTGATTCCGTTTTTTCGCTGGATTGCCCGCTATTACCAGTATCCGATCGGCGAGGTTATCCGGGCGGCCTTGCCTGGTGGCCTGGTGGCAATGAGCGGCCGGCGGCTCATTTTGACCGAG
>MGTE01000089.1:30978-53043 GCA_001799275.1 Deltaproteobacteria bacterium RIFOXYD12_FULL_57_12 | reverse complement strand
TCTGGCGGACCGGGGCGCGTACCGTGCTGCAGCAGTGGGAACGTGACGGCCTGCTTGAGATCCGGCAGGAGATTGTCCAAGGCAAGACCCGCGGCCGGACCGAGTCCTGTGTGGCGCTGTGCGATCCGGACCATGTTTCTGCGATTAGCGGCCTCAAACCCTCTGAAAAAAAGACCCTCGATTTGCTCGTGCAACTTGGCGCCGGTCTTGTTGTTGACCAGCCCATTGTCCCGCGCCGGGAGCTGACCAGGCTGTACCCGGGCGCGCAGCGCGCCCTGTCGGGGCTCGTTGCGAAAAATCTTATCCGCCTCGAAGAGCGGCCAGTCTACCGCGATCCCTTTGGCGAGGTGCCGCCTGTTTTTCCGAGACCCGCCTGTTTAACCGACGAGCAGGAGAATGCCCTGGCCCAGTTGTTGCCCGCTATCCGCCAGCACCGCTTTGCTCCGTTCCTCCTGCATGGGGTGACTGGCAGCGGCAAGACCGAGGTCTACCTGCAGGCGGCTTCCGTCGCGCTTGCCGAGTCGCGCAGTGTCTTGGTCCTGGTGCCGGAGATCGCCCTGGCCGCTCATCTGGAGGGTCAGTTTCTGGCGCGGTTCGGCGAGCGGGTAGCGTTGTTGCACAGTGGGCTCTCCGCTGGCGAGCGGTTTGACCAGTGGACAAGGCTGCTGCGCGGTCAGGCCGCCGTGGTGATCGGCGCTCGCTCGGCGGTGTTCGCCCCGCTGCAGGATCCTGGCCTGATCATCGTCGACGAGGAACACGATGGCGCCTTTAAGCAGGAGGAGGGCTTACGCTATCAGGCCAG
This sequence comes from Deltaproteobacteria bacterium RIFOXYD12_FULL_57_12, assembly GCA_001799275.1. Classification (GTDB taxonomy): domain Bacteria; phylum Desulfobacterota; class Desulfobulbia; order Desulfobulbales; family BM004; genus YD12-FULL-57-12. Next base: position 52,241 of record MGTE01000089.1, on the reverse strand, counting down.
GGATCTGGCCGTGCTCCGGGCCAGCCAGGTGGGAGCCACCGTGATTCTCGGCTCTGCCACGCCATCGATCATCAGCTACCAGCATGCAGTGAGCGGCAAATACCAGCTGCTGAACCTGACCAAACGGGTGGAGGACCGGTCACTTCCCGCGGTAAAGATCGTCGATCTGCGGGCGATCAATACTGTATCCGGGCAGCCACCGCTTTTTGCCAACGAACTGGTTAGCGGCCTGCGCGACAATCTGGCGCGGGGCGAACAGAGTCTGATCTTTCTCAACCGCCGCGGCTATGCGAGTCTCATGTTCTGCCGGGCCTGCGGCCAGGCCATCCAGTGCAAACATTGCCAGGTGAGTCTGACCGTGCACAAGGGCCGTGGCGAACTTCTCTGCCATTACTGCGGCCATACGGTGCGCAGCGGGGCGCTCTGTCCCAACTGCCAGTCCGACGAACTGATCGAGGTCGGCTTCGGCACCGAGCGGCTTGAGGCGGAATTACGGAAGCTCTTTCCTCACGCCCGCCTGGCGCGTCTGGACCGGGATACCTGTGCGAACCGCAAGGACTATCTGGCCGTGCTTCGGGCCATGCATGAACATCAGATTGATATCATGCTGGGCACGCAGATCATTGCCAAGGGCCACCATTTTCCTTTGGTGACCCTGGTCGGCATTATCTGGGCGGACGCCGGGCTGGGGATGCCGGATTTCCGGGCTGGCGAGCGGACTTTTCAGCTTATTTCCCAAGTGAGCGGCCGGGCCGGCCGCGGCGAACAGCCGGGTCGGGTGATCATCCAGACCTTGCAGCCCGACCATTACAGCATCACCTTGGCCAGGGAACACGATTACCTGGGGCTGTTCAACCGGGAAATCGCCCTTCGGAAGAAACACGGGTTTCCGCCCTATTCAAGGTTGATCAACCTGCGGATCGAAGGCGAGAACGAAGATGCGGTCCAGGACGCGGCTCGTCATCTGGCGCACTGCGCCAAGGGGTTGTGCCGGAACGGCGGCCGGCGGGTCGAAATTCTGGGGCCGGCGCCGGCACCCTTGGCGCGGCTGCGCGGCCGGTACCGCTGGCAGTTTCTCCTGAAGGGCGACGACCTGGAATCGCTCCATGCCCTGGCCGGCCATCTGCTTCACGAAAAACCGGCCGGGGACGGGTTGAGGGGGGTGCGGATTTCAGTGGATGTGGATCCGGAGAACATGCTCTGAAATGGGGGGATAATTCGCTTCCTTGCCGATGCGGGGCGGCGGATCGCTGTTTTCCCTTGACAGGCCTTGAGAAATCATTGTATCAATATAATTACTTACATCGTCAGAGATGAGAAAATTCAACGAAAGCGATGGGGTACAGATGCGACAATTTGTCTGCGGCTTGCAAAGGTGATCGAATGATGCGTTTTGTTCAAAAAAGCTTGAGTAGAAAAATTCTGACAATTCTGACCGTATCGCTTGTAATCCCCATCAGCATCATCATCTATCTATCCGCGTCATTCCAGGCCCGGAACATGATCAAGGAAATGACCGTGTTCGGCAACGAACTGGCCCATGCCATGTACGCCGGCATCCGCTATCCCATGTCTGTGGGCGACAGCGCCGCGGTCAGTAAGCAGCTGCTGGACATGCGGGAAAAGTTGCAGGACGTGGATGTTTACGTCACGGACTATGCGCAGCAGATTGTCTATGGCACCCGGAGCGAACTGATCGGCAAAACTGTCGACAACGAGATCTACAACCAGGACTACTGGCGGAAAATACAGGAGAGCTTTCGAGCCGTGGGCGAAACGCAAATCACCTTTGAGGAGAAAATCGGCCCGAATCGCTTTCTGACCACGGTGCAGCTTTTGCCCAACCAGGTGGATTGCCACCACTGCCACGGCGCCACTCAGGACATCCTGGGCAGCATGGTCGTGCGAACTCCCACCAACCACACCTATCAGGTTATCCGCACCCAGACCGGCCGGGTGGTCCTGCTCGGCCTGGTTGGCACCTGCATCGTTATTTTTTTGATCTATACGATGCTTACAAACCATGTGACCACGCCGGTGAACCGGTTGGGCGCCGACATGAAAAATCTGCCGGAACGGATTGCCGCCGGTGATTATCTGGCACCGGAACCATCCGGCCGGGAGGATGAGGTCGGCCACCTGGAGCGATCTTTTGGCGAGATGGCGAACGATCTGTTGGAAAAACGAGCGGTCATTGAGCGGACCAACCGGGAACTGACCACCATCAACCGGGAGCTTGAGGCCTTTGCCTATTCGGTTTCGCACGATCTCAGGGCACCACTCAGAAACATCGACGGTTTTTCAAAGATATTGCTGGACGATTATCAGGAAAAGCTTGATGAGACCGGCCGCCATTATCTCAACCGGGTGCGGAGCGGCGCCACCAAGATGTCGCAGCTTATCGATGACATTTTGAGTTTTTCCCGCGCCAGCCGGACCGAGATCAATCCCCGGGTCATCGACGCCAACAGCCTGGTGAATGAGGCGTTGCGTGATTTTTCCGAAACGATCAAGGCCCGCGACATCAACGTCCGGGTTAAGGATCTGCCGAACATCAACTGCGATCCGAACATGATCCGCACGGTATTTTCCAATCTCATTTCCAATGCGATTAAATACTCCCGCGATGTCGAACGGGCCGAACTGCTCATTGATTATGACGAGACAAACAAGGCCATCCGTTTCAAGGACAACGGCGTCGGCTTTGACATCAAGTATCAGGAGAAGATTTTTCAGGTGTTCCAGCGGCTTCATCTTCCTGAGGAATATGAGGGAACCGGCATCGGTCTGGCCATTGTCAAGAGGATGATTGAGCGGCACCAGGGTTCCATCTGGGCCGAGTCCGAACCGGGCAAGGGCGCGACGTTTTATGTGCGGCTGCCGGTCGCTTGAGTAAGGAGAACAACTCCGACGGCCGGGGTGGGCGGATTTGACGTGCGGCACTGTCGCGTTTGAAGAAACGACGTTATCAATTTTAAGGAGACGGAGGAAAATGATGCTGAGCAATCCCATGAAAAACATCCTGCTGGTGGAGGATAACCCCGACGACGTGGAACTGGCCCTGCATGCCCTGAAGCGGAACAACATCCTGAATCCCATCGATGTGGCCCGGGATGGCCAGGCAGCCCTGGATGTTCTTTTTGGCACCGGCGGCGACAGCCATCCTGAGGCACCTGCTTTAATCCTGCTCGACCTCAAGCTGCCCAAGGTGGACGGCATCGACGTCCTGCGGCGGATAAAAGACGACAGTCGGCTCAAGAATGTGCCGGTGGTTGTACTCACCTCGTCCAAAGAGGAAAAGGATATAGTTGAGAGCTACAACCTGGGCGTCAACAGCTATATTCGGAAGCCGGTTGATTTTGAACAGTTCGTGGAGACGGTCCGTTATATCGGGTATTACTGGCTGCTGCTGAACGAGGCGCCGGTCGTCCCACGATAAGCCCGGTTATAAGCTACGGGCGAAGAATGGCACCAGGCATGGAGCGGAATATGCGCAAGATAAGGGTATTGTTCCTTGAGGATAATCCCGACGACGTGGAACTCGAACTTTACGAACTCCGTAAGGGCGGTTTCGATGTCACCCATGATGTCGCCAGAAACCGGCAGGAGTTTTTTGAAAAAATTGCGCCGTTCGCCGCCGATATCATCATTGCCGATTATTCCCTGCCGGATTTTACCGGCATTGAGGCGATTCATGCCTGCCGGGAGTTGAAAATCACTGCGCCGGTGATTCTTATTACCGGCATGGGCAACGAGCAGGTCGCCGTGGACAGCCTCAGGGATGGCGCGACCGATTATATCCTCAAGAAGAATATCACCGGGTTTGCCGCCCGGGTCAAACGGGCCCTTGATATCTGGGCGGATCAGCAGACCATGGAAACGGTGAAGCAGGAGAAGGGCCGCCTGCAGCACCAGCTGTTTCAGGCCCAGAAGATGGAGACGGTCGGCCGGTTGGCCGGCGGCATCGCCCATGACTTCAACAACATGCTGACCGGGATCATGGGCTACACCAGTCTGTCGCTCAGAACGCTTGCCGATGATTCCCCGATCCGGAACCACCTGCAGATCGTGCTCGATGTTTCCAGACGCGCCTCAGACCTGGTTAAACAGCTTCTGATGTTCAGTCGGAAGATTCCGTTGGAACTCACCAAAGTCGACCTTAACGGCCTGATTCGTAAGAACGTCGATTTTATCCGGCGGGTCGTGGAGGAGACCGTTGAGATCCGACTTGATCTGCAGGAGGATCTGCCGATTATTTTCTCTGATGAAGGGCAGCTGACCCAGCTGCTGATCAATTTTGCGGTCAATGCCCGGGACGCCATGCAGGGCAAGGGTGTTCTCCAGTTCAAGACCAGACGCTGTCTGCCGAATGAACAACGCCAACTGAACGACAGGTTCGCCGGGGTCGATCAGGAGTATGTCTGTATCACCATCACCGATACGGGATGCGGTATCCCGGCCGGCGAAATCGACCGCATCTTTGATCCGTTTTATACCACCAAGGATGTCGGCAAGGGAACCGGCCTCGGGCTGGCCATTGTCTACTCCATTGTCACCGGCCATGGCGGCTGGGTTGATGTCGATTCAACGCCTGGCCACGGGGCCAGCTTCAAGGTCTATCTGCCGACCCGCAAGGCGTCTGACCCGGAACAGAAAGGCCGGGAAAGGGAACAAAAAGATGACGCCGATTTATGCCCCCATATCTCCCACACCCAGGAAACTGTCCTGCTGGTTGAGGATGAGGCGATGCTCAGGGATTTCTCGACCGATATGTTGCAGAGCCTGGGCTATCGGGTGGTGTCGGCCAGGGATGGCGAGGAGGCCACGGCAATATACCAACAGCGGCATCAGGAGATCGATCTGGTGATTTCGGACATGATCATGCCAAAGATGTCCGGCCTCGAGTTTTTTTCCAAGGCAAAGGCCATGAATTCCGACGTCAAGTTCATCCTGGTGACCGGCTACTGCCTTGAGGACATGAAGGGCAAGGTGATTCGCGACATGTCGGCGATCCTTATGAAACCCTACACCACCGAGAAAATTGCCGCGCTGATCAGGCAGGTTCTTGACGAGTAAGCCGTTATCACAAAATAACATCTTCATCTGGATGGCTCGACGGCAATAAGGAGCCGTAACGAACCACGCAGAAATGTGGATATTGTTTCGTAACGGCTCCTAAGGGGAGTCCGTCCGGAAGTCGGTCAGCGGCTGAGCTGGTCTTCGACGCTGACCTTCAGCCAGTGGGGATCCCACCATTCGATAGGGGTGACAAAGACACCGTTTACCAGGATGGCGAAGTGCAGGTGGTCACCGCCGGCCATACCGGTCAGGCCGCTCAGGCCAATCACTGTATCCCGGGTTGTCGGGGTGTCGACCGCCACATCGATCTGACTCAAATGGGAGTAAAGGCTGAAGAGTCCCTGGCCGTGATCGATGATTACGGTATTACCGTAGATGCCGAGATAGCCGACAAAGGCCACCTTGCCGCTATTGGCGGCCTTGGCCGGCATCCGGCTGGTGCCGGCCAGATCAATGCCCAGGTGGACCTGGCGGTCGATCTCCTTGTCCTGGTAGTAGTAAGTACGATGATCGGCATAGCCGGCCTTGGTGCTGCCAGGCATTCTGCCGAAGATTCCCTGCCAGAGACGTTCCGGCGCGGTTTTTCCGCAGATTTCCTTGATCTGTTCGCTGTTCTTCTCCCTGATTTTGTTGTTGATGTAGAGGTACTGCTCGACCGGTGTGCCGGTCATTTCCGGGTAGTATTGCATGAATTCCGGCATTTTCGTGTTCAGAAAATCATCCGAGATATTGATCCGGTCGCTCTTGGCCTTGGCGGGGAGCAGGTTCATGACAAAGCCGGTGGTGCCCTGGTTGCCCGCCTTGTCGCTTGCCGTGATCAAGGTTTTTTCTAGTTTAACCGTGTCGTACGCCAGACCGATGAAGGCGACGAATTTGCCGTCGCGGCCGTCGGTGACCGGAAAGCCCGGGTTGAAATTGCCGTTTACCATAACGCCATGCACGGTTGTCGGTTCCTGCAGGCGGTACACCACGACCCCGCTGCCGCCGGGCGCAATGTATCTGGTCGCGTCGATCAGGGTGATCTGCGGCGGGGTCATATCAACGGTGACGGGGATTTCCAATACTGTTTCGTTGCCTTTCAGCCAGCCCCAGAGGGAGAAATCCCGGACGGTGAACAGCAGGCTTGCCAGGCCGTCCTTGAGGCCAAGGCTGCGGCTGTCAACGACTATGGTTTCCTCAAGCTGGTTCGGGCCGGCATGGAAAGAATAGCCCTGCCGGGGGAAGGATTTCTGGTAAAGCTCTGATTTTTTATCGTTCTGTGTAAGGAGAATCGTGATGGATTGAATACCGCTTCTCTTGTCACTGACCGTAAACCGGAGATCCCTTTTGGCACCGAGTACAGAGAGATCGTCCGCGATGTTGACCTGCGGTTTTTCCATTTCAAACAGCAGGAAGAGTGCTGCGGCAACAGCCAGAGCGACGAGGCAGAGCACGGCCAGACCCAGGCCGAGTTTCTTGTTTTTTCCGAATAGATCCACGATGTTTTTTCCCGAAATTATACTTGATCTCAGCCGGCGCTGTCCCGAGGGCATCTCCGCCGACGCGTTTTTTGCTCTGGCTTCACATTATTGTTGAAGAGGAAGGGGTTGATTTCATCTCCGACTTCCAGTCTGGTTGGAAAGATGCGGGATTCTCAGGCGCCGCCCCAGATTATTTCATATTTTTTGTGCAGTAAGTCTTGCGAGGGCGCGATCACGAAGCGTTTGCCTGTTTCCCGCTCAAGGGTTTCAACGGTCAGCGATTCTTCCTTGAGCATGATGTCCGCCACATCAGGAGGCACCTTCAGGGTCACGCAATCGCCCGCCATTTTCCGGGCATTGCGGGTAACGGTCCGGAATATCTCGTAACAGACGGTGCGCCGGGATTTCATTTGCCCTATGCCGTCGCAGATGGGGCAGGGTTCGCACATGGCGCGGGCCAGATTGTCGCGATTTCTTTTTCTGGTCATCTGCACCAAGCCGAATTCGGAGAGTTTCAGGATGTTGATGCGGCTCTTGTCTTTTTTTACCGCCTCCTGCATGGTCTGGAACACCTTTTCTCGGTGGGCTTCGTCCTCCATGTCGATGAAATCGATGATGATGATGCCGCCGATATTACGCAGCCGCAACTGAAAGGCGATTTCCTTGACCGCCTCCATATTGGTCTTGAAGAGCGTTTCCTCAAAATCGTTCTTACCGACGTAGCGGCCGGTGTTGACGTCGATAGCGGTAAGCGCCTCGGTGGTTTCGATAACGATATAGCCGCCCGAGCGGAGCCAGACCTTTTTTTCCAGGGCACGGCCGAGTTCCACTTCAATGCCATAGGCGTCAAACAGGGGAATCTCTTCGCGATAGAGGTAGATTTTGTCGCGCAACTGCGGGATAAAGGTGTCGACAAACCGCAGGACCCTGGCATGGGTCGCCGGGTCATCGACTAGGACCCGGTTTGTCTGGGGGGTGAAAAGATCGCGGACTGCCCGCAGTGTGATGTCCATATCCTCATAGACCAGGCTGGGGGCCAGCGCTCTGGCGGCCATGGCCTGGATATCGCTCCAGAGCAGCAGCAGAAATTCCATGTCCGCCTCCAGGTCGCCGCGCGTGGCGTTTTCCGCGGCCACGGTACGGACGATGAACCCCTTGCCCTCCGGCCGCAGTTCCTCGATTTCTTTGCGCAGCCGCAGGCGGATCTCTTCGTTTTCAATCTTGCGGGAGATGCCGATGTGGTCGGTCATGGGCATGAAGACCAGATTGCGGCAGGGCAGGGTGATGTGACAGGTGAGCCGGGCACCCTTGGTGCCGATGGGCTCCTTGCAGATTTGCACGAGAATTTCCTGGCCTTCGATCAGCAGGTCGCCGATGGATTTTTCCGACTGCGGGAGTTCCAGGAGTTCCGGGGCGGTGGTTTCCGAACAACAACTGCGTTCGCGGTCGTTGCGCAGCAACCGCTGTTCCAGTTGGGCGGTGGTGAAATGCACGTCATCCACATACAGAAAACCGGTGCGCTCAAGGCCGATATCCACAAAGGCGGCCTGCATGCCGGGCAAAACCCTGACCACCCGGCCCTTGTAAATGTTGCCAACCAGGCCCTTTTCCTTTGGCTGTTCGAGATGAAATTCGACCAGATTGCCGTTCTCAACAAGGGCAATGCGGATCTCGTAGGATGTGGCGTTGATCATCAGGTAGTTATCCATGGAGCACCTTGTGATGGATTTTGGTAATATCAAGAAGCCTGTCGGTTGCCGGCTGGAAAGTAATACTATACCATGAAAGGCCGCACGGGGCAGCAGACTGTCGCGTTGTGTCGATCGGCAGGTTGCCGTCGGTTGTACAGGACCGGTTGCCAAAAGTCACTGTGTTTATACAAAACAATCGGTAAAGAGGAAATGGAAAAGTACGTAAGCGTCATCATCCCCACGTTTAACCGGGCGGAGTATTTGGGTGAGGCTATTGATTCGGTGCTGGCGCAGACCTATCCTTTTTTTGAGCTGATCGTGGTGGACGACGGTTCAACGGACCGAACCGCCGAGGTGGTTCGTTGCCGCCAGGCGGAAAGCCTGCAACAGATTACCTATCTGTGGCAGGAAAACCGCGGCCCGGCAGCGGCCCGCAACAAGGGAATCAAGGCCGCCTCGTTCGATCTCCTGGCTTTTTTGGATTCCGACGACCGATTCGACAAAAGAAAATTTGCGATTCAGATGGCAACCATGCTGGAACAGCCGGCCTGCCTGGTATCGCACACCGACGAGACCTGGTACCGGCGAGGCGAATTACTCAATCAGAAACAGCGACACCGCAAATCTGGCGGCGATATCTTGGCGCGTTGCCTGGAGCTTTGCGCCGTCGGCATGTCGACCGTGTTGGCCCGAAGAGGTTTTTTTGAACTGATCGGGTTGTTTGATGAAGATTTTCCCTGCTGCGAGGATTACGATCTCTGGTTGCGGGCCAGTAGCCAGATGGTTTTTCACTATATTGATCAGCCCTTGACCATCAAGCATGGCGGCCGTCCAGACCAGCTTTCCATCATTCATCGGGTCGGAATGGATGCGTGGCGGATCAAGGCAATCGTCAAGCTTCTCGACTGCGGTCGGCTCAATCCGGATCAACATTGTCGTGCCCTGGCCGAACTGGCGCGCAAATGCCGGATATACGGTAGCGGCTGCCTCAAGCATGGCCGTCAGGATGAAGGCCACTTTTATCTTGGACTGCCGGGTCGCTACGGATATGAAGAAGGCGGTGAGACCGGATGAACCAGGATATCCGAGATAACGGATCAAATGGATGATGACAATGACCACCGAAACCACATCGAATCCCTTTCGGGGTCGTGAGCAACCGGCCGCCATTCTTGCTGAGATTATTGTGGAGGAGGGCTGTCGCGAACATCCTCTTGCCAAGGAGATAATCAAACGGGCCGGCCTGCCGGTGCGTCTGCTGGCCAACGATCAATCAACCGGGTCAGCGGATCCTTTCTATGCCCAAAATTTATCTCAGGGAAAACGACAGCTGGTGCTTGCCAGAAACAAGGGTAAATTTCTGAAATCCTGCCCGGGCACCAGGGAATATCTGTGCTGCGGCTACCAGGTGCTGAATATCGGCATGAATTGTCCCATGGACTGTGTCTATTGCATCCTGCAGGCCTACCTCAATAACCCCCGGCTTTCTTTTTTTATCAACATCGAGGACATGCTCGTCGAACTCACCAATGCCCTGGGTCAGGATCGGCAACTATTCTGGCGGATCGGCACTGGCGAGTTCACTGACAGTCTGGTGCTGGACCGGTTGACCGGGCTCAGCCGGATTCTGGTGGAATTCATGCGTGATCAGCCCAATGGTGTTCTGGAACTGAAGACCAAGACCGTGGAAATTGACAACCTGGCCACGGCGGACCATGGCGGCCGCACCATTGTCTCCTGGTCTCTGAACAGCCCCTGGGTCATCGACCGGCATGAACTCCGCGCCGCACCGCTCAGCCAACGATTGAGCGCCGCGGCCCGCTGTGTTTCCTGGGGATATAACGTGGCGTTTCATTTCGACCCGCTCATCTATTATCCGGGTTGGGAAGAAGGTTACGAGGAAACCGTGCAACGACTGTTCGAAGCAGTGCCCAGGGAACGGATCGCCTGGATCAGCATGGGGGCGCTGCGTTTTTTGCCCAGCCTCAGATCCATCGTTGCGACCCGTTTTCCCAATGTCTCTTTCTTTTGCGAAGAGTTTGTGCCGGGCCTTGATGGTAAGTCTCGTTATTTCCGAACTCGGCGGGTGGCATTGTATCGCCATCTTCTGCAACTCATTAAGCGCCATGCCCATCCGGCAACCTGTCTCTATCTCTGCATGGAAAGCCGGGAAATCTGGCAGGAGGTCTTCGGATACTCCCCTGAAGATCAGGGCGGCTTGTCTGCCATGCTTGATCGAGCCGCCGGCTGGACGGTAGCGAGTTGATTTTTTCGAGAACCGTTCTTATTCTAGAGAGCATTGTCGGTTGCGACGCCATCAAGGTTGATGCAAGAAACAGAGTATTGTGTTACGAAAGAGAAGAAGTTTTTTTACCTCTTTTGAAATTCTTGAAACCCGTCGATACGATAAGGAGATGAAATGGTTAACAAGGTGATTCTCATAGGCAATCTAGGCGCCGATCCGGAAGTCCGTTACACGCAGAATGGCACGGCCGTGGCCAATTTCAGGCTGGCAACCACGGAAACCTGGAAAAAAGATGACGGCACCAAGGGTGAGGCAACGGAATGGCACCGGGTTGTTGCCTTCCGCCGGCTTGGCGAGATCTGCGGGGAGTATCTTGCCAAGGGCAGCAAGGTTTACATCGAGGGTCGGATTCGCACCCGTAAATGGCAGGACAAGGATGGCAATGATCGCTACACCACGGAAATCGAGGCCCGGGAAATGAAAATGCTCTCGCCCCGCGGGGCCGTCGGCGGGGTGACGGCCGGTGGCCATGACGAGGAACCCCCCATTTTTGAACCTTCGAATATGGGCGATGATGTGCCGTTTTAATATTGATGAAGTCGTGAACCGTATACGCGCGCTGAGACGCTGAGGCGCAGAGAAAAAACATCTTTACTTTAAGTACATCTGCGAGTCTTGCGCCTCTGCGGGATGCAATGATTTGTCGCGAAGCTGATGATTCCGGATCAGGTTGACTTATGAACTATTACGAGGAATTAGGGGTGACGTCCACCAGTTCCCCCGACGAGATAAAGAAGGCCTACCGGAAGCTGGCCATGAAGCACCATCCGGACCGGAATAAGGGTGACAAGACGGCCGAGGAAAAGTTCAAGAAAATCAGCGAGGCCTATGCCGTCCTGTCCGATCCCCAGAAGCGCCAGCAGTACGACACCTTTGGGGCCAGTGGTTTTCAGCAGCGTTACAGTCAGGAGGACATCTTCCGGGATTCCAATCTGGGCGACATCCTGCGGGAATTCGGCTTTGGCGGCACGGGCGGCGGCTCTTTTCGTACCTCAAGTCGGGGGGCCGGCAGCGGCAACCTCTTTGAGGCTTTTTTCCAGCAGGCGAGCGGTCAGGGCGTCCGGCAGCGCCAGCCGCACGTGAAAGGCGCTGATCTGACTTTCGAGCTGGCCATTACCTTAAACGAGGTCCTGGCAGGCGTGGAAAAAACCATTTCCCTGCGCCGGGAAGGTCATCTGGAGAATGTCGCGGTGAAGGTGCCGGCCGGCATCGAAGACGGGAAGAAGCTGCGTCTTACCGGCAAGGGCTCGCCATCACCCAATGGCGGGCCGGCAGGCGACCTTTATCTGGTGATCAGGATTCAGCCCCACGAGTATTTTGTCAGGGAGGGCAGCGACCTGCTGGTTGAGAAAAAAATTCCCTTCAGCGCCGTCTGCCTGGGCACGGAGGTCGCTGTTCTGTCCCTTGAAGGCAAGCAGTTGCGGATTAAAGTGCCGGCCGGTGTCCAGCCGCAGGCCAAGCTGCGCCTCAAAGGCCATGGCCTGCCCGCCGGACCCCGGGGACCGCGTGGTGATATCTATGTCACAATCGCGGTTGAGGTCCCCAAAAAGCTTTCGGCGGAGCAGAAGAAACTGATCCAACATCTGGCCGAAACCGGCTTGTAGACACATCTGGGGCGGTCTGCCGATCTGTCGTTCCCCTGTTATTCTAATAATTCTTATCCGCGTATTCGAGCCAGCCGCCGGCCAGAAGCAGATCCCGGTCAAAGGCATCAAGCTCAAAGCTAAAGGACTGCTCCCTGGTGCCGCCCTCGGCAGTTCTGCCGGTTACTGTCAGACGCCCCGCGTTGATATCCGCGAAAAGGGTTACCTCTTTACCCAGAGCGAAGAGGGCGTCGATATCCCTGCCGGACATTTCCAGGGCCAGCATGCCGCAGTTGAACATATTCTGCCGGAAGATCCGGGCAAAGCCTTCGGCAATCACCATATTGATATTGTTGACCTCCAGCACCCAGACCGCGTGCTCTCGCGAGGAGCCGCATCCGAAGTTGGCCCGGGTGACGATAACGCCGGCCTGGGCCATGGCCTGGGATTTCGGATCAAACCCTTCCAGCTTGAGGTCTTCAAGAATATAGGGCGCAAGGGCCTTCTTGGTGATTTCGGTAAGATATTTCGCCGGAATGATTTCGTCGGTATTGATATCGTTTCTGTCCAGAAAAAGTGCCGGACCGCTGAATTCTTTCATCGTGATTCTCCTCTATGATCAGCCGTTCATGTATGGCCGGGGATCAGCAATGTGGCCGGCCACGGCAGTGGCTGCCGCGGTGGCCGGGCTCATCAGGTGGACCATGCCGCCCTTGCCCATGCGGCCGTTGAAGTTGCGGTTGGTGGTGGAGGCGCAGGCCTCGCCGGCTGCCAGCACGCCGTTGCTCATGCCCAGGCAGGCGCCGCAGGTCGGGTTGGTGACGCAGAACCCAGCGTTCATAAAGATGTTGATGATGCCCTCTGTCATGGCCTGCGCATAAACAGCCGGGGTAGCGGGCGACAGAATGCCGCGGACCCCGGATGCCAAACGGCGGTTTTTCAGGATTCCCGCCGCCTCCCGGAGGTCTTCGATCCGGCCGTTGGTGCAGGAGCCTATATAGACCTGGTCGATGCGGGTGCCGACCATTTCCGTCACATCCTTGACCTGATCCGGTTTGTAGCCAAAGGTGATCTGCGGCGCAAGCTTCGAGACATCCACGGTCAGGCTGGCCGCATAGCGGGCGTCGGGATCGGAATGCCAGCGGGTGAAGGCGTCGGCCGCCGCGTCGATCGTTGGGTATTCGTCTTTGATGAACGGCCAGAGATACTCGGCCGTTACCCGGTCCGGCAGGCAGACGCCGCAGGTACCGCCCGCTTCGATGGCCATATTGCAAAGCGTCATGCGCGATTCCATGGACATGTTGTCCACCACCGGGCCGGTGAATTCGATCACCTTGTTGGTGGCGCCGTTTACGGTTAACGTTTTGATGATGTGGAGGATGACGTCCTTGGCATAAACGCCGGCCGGCAGCGCGCCAATGATGTTGATCCGCATGGTTTCCGGCAGCTTGAAGGCGCAGACGCCTTTTAAAATGCCGACCTCCAGGTCGGTCGTGCCAATGCCCGCGGCAAAGGCGCCAAAGGCGCCATGGGTGCAGGTGTGGGAATCGCCCATGATGACGGTATAGCCGGGCCGGATGAAACCCTTTTCCGGAAAAAGGGCATGGCAGACGCCGTTGGCGCCAATATCAAAAAAATCCTTGATGTTGTGCCGCGCGGCCCAATCCCGGAGAATTTTCGCCTGGGTGGCGGTCTTGGAGTCCTTGGACGGAGTGACATGATCGATGACGGCCTTGATCCTGGCAGGATCGAACACCCGGTCCATGCCGCGCTCCATGAGGTCGGTGATGGCAATGGGCGTGGTGATTTCATGACACATCACCACGTCGATACCCAGGACCACATTCCCAGGGGATGGTGTGTCCCGGAGATGCGTCTCGAAGATTTTTTCCGTAATGGTTTTTCCCATTGCTGCATGCCTCCTTATTTTCGCGCGGATAAGTGCTGTCGACAGCCATATGATAGAAGGACCTTTTTTACCCAGCTTGCCCATTGGCGTCAAATGAAAAAACAGTTCCCGATGGTCTGTTATTATTTTAATTTGACGATGGCGGGCAACCATAATAGGCTGATATCCTGCAGTTGACGTGTGGTTGCCAGCCGGTTGTGCTAGGCGCCACAGGAAAACTATCTTGAAAACGTTCAAGAATGACGGGAGATTCCATGAATCGCATTTTTTTCGGTTGCAGCCTGATTGTTGTGGCGCTGTTGTTCGAGTTGGCAGCGGCACCGCCGCTTCGTGCCGCCCACGGGGTAAGCATCGATGGCCGGCTGAAATATCCTGCCGGTTTCAAGCAGTTTGAGTATACCTCTGAAAAAGCCGTCAAGGGCGGGCAGTTGCTGCTGCACGACATCGGCAGTTATGACAAGCTGAATCCCTTTACCCTGAAAGGCATGGCCCCGGCCGGTCTTGAGGAACTGGTGTTCGAAACCCTTGCCGTGCCCGCTCTGGATGAGCCTTTTGCCGAATACGGCCTGATCGCCAAGGATATCGAACTGGCGCCGGACCGCCTCTCCGTCATCTTCACCATCGACGAGGCAGCCCGTTTTGCCGACGGGACGCCGGTGACACCGGAGGATGTTAAATTTTCCCTTGATACCTTGAAGAGTGAGGCGGCGCATCCGTTTTATCAGTCCTATTTTCAGGACATCGTCCGCGCCGAGGTGCTGGACAAACAACGGGTGCGCTTCCAGTTTGCCAAAACCAACCGCGAACTGCACCTGGTTGCCTGTCAGGTGCCTGTGTTGTCCCGCAAATTTTACAAAAGTCATAATTTTGACAGTCAGGAGATGACAGCTCCTGTTGGTTCCGGGCCCTATCAGGTTGTGGAAATCAGCCCCGGCAAATCAATCACCTATCAACGCAACCCGGAGTATTGGGCCAAGGAACATCCGGTCCGTCGAAACATGTTCAATTTCGACAGGATAACTTATAAATACTATAAGGATCAGGTGGTGGCTGTCGAGGCCTTCAAGGCCCATGAATTTGATTTTATGTATGTCAACATCGCCAAACAGTGGGTCCGTGATCTGACCGGCCCGAAATTCGACAGCAAACAGATCGTCAAGGACGCCCTGTTGCATCGAAACAATGCCGGCATGCAGGGTTTTGTCTTTAATACGCGCCGGCCGCTGTTTGCCGACCGTCGGGTCCGACAGGCCCTGAGTCTGGCCTTTGATTTTGAATGGGCCAACAGCAAGCTTTTTTTTGATCAGTACACCCGTTGCGCCAGTTATTTCAGTAACTCGGACCTGGCCGCCACTGGTTTGCCACAGGGGCTTGAGCTCGCCTATCTGACGCCGCACCAGGACAAGTTGCCGGCCGAGGTGTTCAGTGTAGCGCCGACGCCGTTTAGTACCTTACCACCGACGAGCCTGCGGGAGAATCTCCTAACCGCCAAAAAACTTCTGGCTGATGCCGGCTGGCAGGTTCGGGACGGGCAACTGGTGAACAAGGCCGGGCAGTCGTTCACCTTTGAAATTCTGCTTGTTTCTCCCTCCTTTGAGCGGGTTATGGCCGGCTATGCCAAGAATCTTGAGAAATTGGGGATCAAGGCCAGTTACCGGGCCATTGACCCGGCCCTGTACACGGACCGGTTGAACCGATTTGATTTTGATATGGTGGTGAACGTCTTCGGCCAATCGCAGTCACCCGGCAATGAACAGCGCGACTACTGGCACTCAAGCGTTGCGGACCGGGAAGGTTCAAAGAATTTGATCGGTGTAAGAGATCCGGTGGTCGATGAACTGGTTGACAAGATCATTTACGCCAAGACCCAGGAAGAGCTTGTTGCCGCTTGCCGGGCCTTGGACCGCGTTCTCTGGTATGGTCATTATGTGGTCCCGAACTGGTATGTTGCTAAACATCGTCTGGCCTATTGGAATGTTTTTGCCAGGCCCGCGACCCTGCCGCGCTACTATTCCCCTCAGCAGGCCCTGATGACCTGGTGGTTCCAGGCCCGGTGAGTTGGCGCCTCTCTCTTATCGTGGCGGGTTCTCCGCCAGATCAATAACCTATCGGTGGGCCTGACTGACTGCTGTCGGCATATTGGCACATTGTGGTATTTTTTTGGGTGCGATATTGCCACATCGTGGTATATTGCGGCATCATTATCACAAGCATTACCCTCGGGGATAGTCCTGTTGTGCAGTCGTATGGCGCGTTCCTGTAGGTTCCTGCGTTTTGGAATCTGTCGTAATTTGTTTCTGGCCCGTTTTTTGCTTAAAGTGTGTGGCCGTGTTGTCATTGCACGTTGTGCATTTTGAGTTTGTCAAAATGATGACATGGGCGTGAGCATCAACCGGGAACATTTTTCGACACAGGGAGTCGGGCAATGAACAAGGAAAAAAACGAGGCTTTTACCCAGTATTTCGAAGCACGCGGCATCACAAAACCGATTGAGGGATGGAAGAGTATCAACAGTAAACGGCTGATCAACAGCCTGAACCGGCTTGATTTTCAGAACGGGTATCTGACCATCAATCTTAAACACCCGAGGTACAAAAAAAATATCTCCCTCAACGCCAAACCCCGCCCATGTGTTGACGCCAACCTGGACTGTCAGTGGGAACATCCGCAACAATGCCCGCCCGGATTGGGATCGTATGAACTGATCAGTTTTTTCCTCACCGATGGTTTGCATCAGATTTTTGTGGAACCGCAGGTGAGGGAGATAAATCAGCAGGGCGTGCAGCTCGTTCTGCCAGAGACCTGTTATGAGATCAGTTCCCGGAAAAACAGAAGGCATCACTGCAACGGGGTGCAGGCGCAGATCAGTCAGAATGGCGTGGTTTTCTTCGGCAGACTTATGGAATTCAGTTCGGTCTCCATGAAGATTGACATAGCAGAGGTGCCGGTTTCTCTGCTGCACAAAATAAACCCCTCCTTGCCGGTGAACATTATCCTTGTCAATAACGAGGACAGTTTCTACTCTGGTCAATGCACCCTTCATCGGCATGGTGGCGGCCGACGCAAAAGCATGGTTGTCTCACCTGTGGCCGACCGGATCCAGCGTTTTCTGCCCAAGGAATACCGGAGCATTCGCCAAAAGTTGACCCCGTCGCCCAGCCTTGTCTTTTTGCATCCCTGCACCGGCCGGAAAAACAATCTCCGGATGGTTGAAATGTCCGGTTGCGGTTTCTCGGTGGAAGAAGAGAGCGACAATGCCGTGCTGCTACCGGGCATGATTCTCTCGGATATCGAACTTGAGATCGCTGGATTTTTCAGGGTCGGATGCGTGGCACAGGTGATATACAGTAACAAGAATGATGAATCCGGGGTTACGTCATGTGGTCTGGCGATTCTGGACATGGAGGTGAAGGATCAGATCCGGCTTTCCTCATTATTACATCAGGCCAATGATTGCAACACCTATGTCTGCTCTGTGTCCGATCTGGAAGCGCTGTGGGAGTTCTTTTTTGAAACGGGCTTTGTCTATCCAGAAAAGTATGCGGTGATTCAGACTCAGAGGGATAGATTCAAAGCCCTTTATGAGAAGCTCTATGTCGAACATCCGGAAATCGCCATCAATTTCACTTACCAGGACAAAGGGAAAATTTATGGACATATGGCCATGTGCCGAGTTTACAGCCGCACCTGGATGATTCATCATCATGCCGCGATCAGTTCCGGTCGGAAAGCCGGTCTGTTG
This sequence comes from Deltaproteobacteria bacterium RIFOXYD12_FULL_57_12, assembly GCA_001799275.1. Taxonomy (GTDB): domain Bacteria; phylum Desulfobacterota; class Desulfobulbia; order Desulfobulbales; family BM004; genus YD12-FULL-57-12. Next base: position 34,472 of record MGTE01000089.1, on the reverse strand, counting down.
GTTCTTGAACAGGTAAGCCGTTATATCAATGAATTTCACCGGCTGCATTCCACCCATATGGATTTTGTCTCCTGTTATTTCCGACCGGACAACAAGTTTCCGAATCTGGTGTTTGGGGGATTGGCCAAAAAATCCAAGGATCCGAAGGGCTGTTCGGTAGATTCCTTCGCCTATTTCCATTACAAGAAGGCTGCGGTGCAGCAGGTGTTTTCCAATGGCTGGACCTTGAGTGAGTCTGGAGCGGATGATTTGATGGAACTGGAAGATTTTTATGAGGACATATCGGGCGGCTTGATGATCGATGCCCTGGATTTAGGCCAGGAAATGCTTGGCCATGATGAACTTGACAGAGACTATCTGACTCTAGGCCTGAAAAGGCAGAGGCACCTTTATTCGCTGAAGAAAAATGGCGAACTCAAGGCGGTGATCATGGTGAACGTTTCCGATATCGGGCTTAACATGTCGGATCTGACGAACTGTTTCCATGTGATTGTGCTTGACTCCGAGGAGGTTGGCGCTGATGAGTTGTATTATGCCCTGTTTCGGTTGTCGCACCACTACGAACATGATAATATTCCCGTTCTGATTTATCCGGCTGCCTATGCCGATGCACATTCACTACCCAGTGAGAAAATATATAATCTTTGGGTATTGAATATTAATCAACACAGCGATTATTATTTTAGGCACCTTGAGAAACTGTTGAGGCGTGTTCAATAACGACCTTGCCTCGAACCGCAGCAGCGGTGTCAACATATCGATGGAAGCGATGAGCGAAGATGGATGATCGGCCTTTGTACAGTAGCCGGATAATGGATAACTATCTTAAGCTTATCAAACGAAACTACAGCTTTATTAATGTTGGAGAGTTGTTGAGCTATGCAGGGGTGGAGTCTTATCAGGTAGAGGATGAGGGGCATTGGTTCACACAGCAGCAGGTTAACCTCTTTCATAAAAGGCTTCAGGAACTCACCGGCAATAAAAATATCGCACGCGAGGCGGGCATGTATTCCGTGTCTCCTGATGCGCTCGGCATGATGCGGCGCTACATCTTGGGGCTTATCGGCCCGCATCATGCTTATGAGCTTCTAGAGAAATACGCCAATAAATTTACACGAGCCACAAGCTTCAAGGCCAGGACCGTCGGTCGAAACAAGGTGGAAATTCTGGTAACTCCCAATGAGGGGGTCAGGGAAGAGCCTTTTCAGTGCGAAAACAGGTCCGGCTACTTTGAGGCGATCTCCAGAATATTCAACTATAAAATTTCCAGGATTGAACATTCCGAGTGCATGGCAAAGGGCGACAAGGTCTGCCGCTATGTCATCACCTGGCAGGAATCCCGCTCTGTCTTCTGGCTGAAAGTCCGTAATGTCTCGGCGGTTCTGCTGACCGTCAATTGTATTGCCGCGCCTTATGTCTTTTCCCATTTCATCGCCCTGTCGGTTGTGCTGCCTCTTTCCCTGGCCATTGTTGTCCTGCTCAGCTGGCATTCAGCGGCTCTTGACAACAGGGAACTGCGAGCAGCGGTGGAGAATCTCAAGGGTGCTTCTGACAATCTCATTGAGCAGATTAATGTCAACTATGACAACGCGCTGATGGTTAATGAGATCGGCCAGGCCCTCAGCAAAGAGATGGATATCGACGGCTTGCTGGCCAGGGTCACCGAGGTGCTGCGTAAGCGGCTCGATTATGATCGGGGTCTGGTGCTGCTGGCAAACGGTGACAAGACCAGATTGACTCCACGGGCCGGGTTCGGATACAGCAGCGAACAGTTCCGAATTCTGCAGAAGACCGGTTTTCACTTGGACCGGCGGGATGCGAGGGGCATGTTTGTTGTTTCTTTCAAGGAACAACGTCCGCTTCTGTTGAATGATATCAATGAGATGAAGGACGATCTCTCGGCCCGCAGTCTGGATTTTGCCAAAAAGATGGGGGTGAAGTCATTCATCTGCTGTCCGATTGTCTATGAAAATGAGTCCCTGGGGGTTCTGGCGGTCGACAACATCGTGACCAAGCGGCCACTGATCCAACGGGACATCAACCTGCTCATGGGGGTTGCCCCCCAGATCGGCATCAGCATCCACAAGGTCTGGTTGCTTGAGAGCAAATTGCGCCAGTTCCGCTCCATCCTGCAGGCCTTGGCTGCCACCACTGACGCCCGGGACCCGATAACCGCTGGCCATTCTGAAAAAGTCGCCGAATATGCCGTTGGGATTTCCCGGGAACTGGGCATGTCAAAAGACTACTGTGAGATGATTCGGGTGGCCTCCCTGCTGCATGATTACGGCAAGATTGGCGTTGACGACTCCATCCTGAAGAAACCCGGGAAGCTCACCGATGAGGAGCAAGAGGCGATCAAAACCCATGTGGTCAAAACTAGGGCAATTCTCGAACAGATCGATTTTGAGGGCCTTTACCGCGAGGTGCCGGAGATAGCCGGTGCGCACCACGAAAAACTCGACGGCAGCGGTTATCCCGACGGACTCCGGGGCGAGCAGATTCCCATGGGGGCGCGGATTATCGCCGTGGCCGATGTCTTTGAGGCAATTACCAGCAAGCGCCACTATCGCGACCCCATGTCAGTGGACGTGGCCTTTGAGTTTCTCTACAGGAAGGCCGACATCCATCTGGACAGAAGCTGCATCAGCGCCTTTGCCAGTTATTACTATTCGACGTCCAGGCTGAATGGGCAGGAAGGCTTCGTGGAGAAACGCTATGACTGATCACGGGTTGTCGGCCTTTTTGCAACCGTTCCCGAGGATGTGAAAACCGTCAAGTTGTCTCGAATTGTAAGCGTTCAGCAGTGCCGCAGATGCGCGAAAGCGGCCTGTGAGCTGTACTGGTGCTACGTGAACAGGCCGATGATCCCCCGAAAATTGGGGATAAACTCCGCAGCTGTGGCGCTGCTGAACGCTTACGGCTTTTTGCCCCGGCAGGTGATGATCGGCGAGTAGGTAAATCTTCTGGGGTCCGAGAAGAAGTTCTTGAATTCGTCATGAAATTCCGGATACCCTCCTGCATATTCCTTAAATTCATAGCCGATTCGGCCTGGTGCCACCTCCACCTTTTTTAGCCAGTTGAAGGCGTCCGCCTCCTTGAGATCGCCGTAGATCACATGATGGCCGGCCACCTCCACCCGGATATCCAGGTAATTCAGGTCGTAGAGGAAAGAGTAGAGTTTTCTGCCGGCATAGGGATCAAAATTCGCCTTATTCTGGAGTTCGAGCAGGAGCGCCTGGAGGGTGCGGTTCAATCGGTCGGAGAGACCGTAATGACTCAGACAGTTGTGGTCCAGGTCAACGAGGCAGAGAATGCCGCCGGGCCGCAGCATTTTTTCTATATTCTTTACGATGGCAAAGCCTTCCGCCAGATAGTATTCCAAGACAAATCGGACCCAGATAAAATCAAAGGAGCCAAGGTCGTCAAGCGGCTGGCGGATGTCCCGGCACTGGAATTGAAGTCCGTCCCCGGCGTAGTGCTCCTCGGCTAAACGG
>MGTE01000089.1:22348-30693 GCA_001799275.1 Deltaproteobacteria bacterium RIFOXYD12_FULL_57_12 | reverse complement strand
GATGGTCGCCTGCGTGCTGGCGTTTTTGGCGATTTCCGGGATGGTCGCAGCAGACACCCCGATACCGGCCAGGTCGGTGGGGCAGTCGATTGCGGCAAACCAGGCCTTGAGCCGGTCGATGCCTTGCGTGGCCTTGCTCAAATCGTCGTCGGCAACGATCTGGAAAACCCGTTCGGCAAATCTGGCCAGCCGGGCCGGATTTCTTTGCGCCTGCCAGGTGAGCCAGCCGGGGATCACCACTGACAGCCCGGCACCGTGCGGCACGTCGTACAACGCACTCAGGGCATGTTCAATAAGATGCATGGGAAAGGCAATTTTACCCAGGCCGGCGGCAGTCAGGCCGTTTAGGGACAGGGTGGCGGCCCACATAAAATCGGCCCGGGCCTGGTAATCGTTTGGTGCCGCGAGGATCCGGCCGCAGCTTTCCATGAGGTTGGCAGCCAGCCCTTCCATGAGTCGGTCCTGCACCGGGTTAAACGGCTCAGTTGTTGTACAGTAGCACTCCAGGAGATGACTGACAGCATCCACTGCGCCGTACGCCGCCTGGTGGCGCGGCACCGATAGGGTGGCGGTCGGGTCGAGGATGGAGGTCCGCGGAAAGAGCAATCGGTTGGCAAACCCGAACTTTTGGTTCGTCTTTTCGTTGGTTATGACCATGGCGCTGTTCATTTCCGAACTTGAGGCGGCCAGGGTTAAAACGCAGGTCAACGGCAGGGCGCCACAGACACTTTTCCTGCCGGTAAAGAATTTCCAGATGTCGTGCTCCACCAGGGCGCCGGCGCTGATGGCCTTGGCGCTGTCGATGACGCTGCCGCCGCCAACCGCCACCACCCCGTCGATTTTTTTTTGTTTGGCCAGCGTGATGCCGGCGTGCACATGCGACAGAATCGGGTTCGGCTTAACGCCGCCATGTTCGATCACCTCGAGCCCGGCCGCATTAAGGGCGGTCATAACCTGAGCGTAGACACCGTTTTTCTTGATACTGTCCCGGCCGTAAACCAACAGGACCCTTTTGGCAAGGGCGGCGGTCTCCGGGCCGATCTGCGGAATGGTGCCTTGTCCAAAAATTATTTTCGTGGGGTTGTGAAAAACAAAATTCTGCAAAGAGTCCGGCTCCGCTCGGTCAGGTTTTTTTTTAGTGCCTTAGAAATAATATTCTGCGCGTTTTTGGCAGAATATTATTTTGTGAAGGTACTTATCCCGTTTATCGGGGTGAGGTGTTTTGCAAATACTGTGGCAAGGTTGACGAATTCGGCCGGGCTCAGCGTCTCGGCGCGCGTTTGCGGACTTATGCCGACTATGCCGAGCAGTTCAATGATTTTCTGCCGATCGAGATCGAGGGAGGCGAGGCCGTTTAGCAGGGTTTTGCGTCGTTGCTGAAATGCGGCGTTTACCAGTTTTTTCAAAACATGCCGATCATGGGGCGGCTGTGCGGCCACGCGGGCCGGAACCGGCTGGAATTCGATGCGGACCACCACGGAGTCCACCTTGGGCCGGGGGTGGAACTGGGCCGCTCCCAGGGTCATCAGGTTCGTAACTGTCGCACTGGCGCCCAAGAGGACCGAGAGGACACCATATTCCTTGGTGCCGATGGCGGCAACCAGCCGTTGCCCCACCTCCTTCTGGAGCATGAGTACGGCCCAGGCAACCAGATCTTGATTGTCCAGCAGCTTGAAGAGCAGAGGGTTGGAGATTGAGTAGGGCAGGTTGGCGACGATTCTTAGACGTCCGCCGCTCTGGTCGGCCAGTTGCCGGAAATCCGCCTTCATGATGTCCTGATGGAGCAGCGTGACATTGGCCGGCAGATTTCCTTCCTCTTGTTGCCAATTGATGATGCCTCGATCGATTTCCAGGCCGATCACCTGTCGAGCCCGTTCGGCAAGTAAACCGGTGAGGGCGCCGAAGCCAACCCCCAGTTCGAGAATTACGTCCTGAGCGCTGATACCGGCCAGTGTCACAATCCGGTCGGCAATGTTGCGGTTAATAAGAAAATTTTGGCCCAGCTTTTTTTTGGGAGCCAAGCCCCGGGTAGCAAGGATTTTTTTTACCTTGCTTGTTTTCGGCATCTGATCAGTCATGGCAGTCTGGCAGGGTTGAATTCTGCTGGCCGCCTTGTTTCAGTGCGCGCCTTTTCTGGAGGGTTGAGAAAAAATAAAGCGAGAGAAAATAACCGGTAAGGGAGAACGGCGTGGCTAAAAGGCAGCCGCCAAGCACAAGCGTGGAGATGGCCTCCTGGCCGAGACCGCCGACCGCGGTTAATGAGTCCCGGAATCCGGCGTCATTGGTAATGTACTCCAGGGTGACCTGGATTTTTCCCCAGGACAGGTCGGGAGAGGTAAAGGCGCTGCCAAGCCGCCAGGAAAAATAGTATTGAAAAAAAAAGGTCAGAGGGTTGCTGACCAGAACAGTGGCGAGCAGGGCGGCCAGCTTGCTGCCGCGTAGAACAAAAGAGAAAACAATGGCCAGCACGGTGTGCAGGGGAATGGTCGGGGTGATGCCGATAAAGATGCCGACTGCAACTCCACGGGCCAGGTAGTGCGGATTACCCCTGAGACGCTGAAATTTCAGAAAATAGTATCGGATTGTCCGTTTTGGTTCGATTTTCATGCGTTCGGCCCGGGCCAGGCGCAGCCGGCAATGACCTTTGATCTGGAGTAGACATCCATGTCATACGCCAGAGTCTTGCCGGCCGTGAAATTGTGGTGGCCGGCCAGGGCGATCATGGCGCCATTGTCGGTGCAGAAACGGGGCAACGGCAGAAAAACTTTGAAGCCGTTCTGTTGGCCTCTTTCCTCGATCAGCTGACGCAGCCTCTGGTTGGCGGCAACGCCGCCGGCCAGGACGATGTTTTCTGCCCCGGTGTCTCTTGCGGCGCGCAGGGTTTTTTCGACCAGAACCTCGGCCACTGCTTCCTGGAACGAGGCGCAGATGTCCGGCAGGTTCAGATATTCAGCGGGCGGAATTTTCGTAGATGGTTGTTGCTGGGCAACGTAATTCACCACCGCGGTTTTGATGCCGCTGAAACTGAAATCAAGACTTTCCGCTTCCAGCCAGGCCCTGGGAAAGGGGATGGCCTTGGCATCGCCACGGGCGGCGAGGGCGGCAATGGCCGGCCCGCCCGGATAGCTGAGGCCGAGGAGTTTGGCAACCTTATCAAACGCCTCACCGGCAGCATCGTCACGAGTTCTGCCGAGCAAACGGTAGGAAAGCGGATCCGTGACTTGGAAAATACTCGAGTGCCCTCCGGAAACCACCAGCGCCACATAGGGGAAAGTTGGTTTGTCCGGGCCGAGGAACACGGAGAGCAGATGGCCGGCCAGGTGATCGACCCCGACATAGGGGATTCGTGTGGCCAGGGAGACCGCCTTTACAAAGGAGAGGCCGACCAACAGGGAGCCGACCAGGCCCGGGCCGTTGGTCACGGCCAGACCGTCGATCCGGCTCAGCGGAACTCCGGCCAGACTGAGAGCTTCCTGGACCACTGGCAGGATGGCCTCCACATGTTTTCTGGAGGCCAGCTCCGGAACCACTCCGCCGTATTTACAGTGCACATCGATCTGACTGGCAATGACATCGGAAAGCAGCACGGTGCCGTCTTTTAAGACGGCGGCCGCTGTTTCGTCGCATGAACTTTCAATACCGAGAATGAGCATTTGTTGTGGCACTCAGGTGCCTAGCTGACTAAACCAGCGGAGCTGGACTCTTTACAGTGCCCCCTTGAGGGGTATAAGGGACTCGGAAATTACCAATATACCATAACGCATCCCGTCTTCGGGCCATCTTTAGACTGTGCCTCAATCACAAAATCCTCGACGTAGCGCTGCTACGCCTGCGGTTTTGCTCAATCGGCCCAGCCAAATCTGACCCCAATCCGGGCGCGATCCAGGTACATTAGTAATTTCCGAGTCCCTAAGTCCCTTAATGCCATGAACATCTGAATGTCCTGTGGGCGTAAGGTTTATGAAATTTTTGACCGCAACCTGTTAACAACCAACGCATAAGGGACTAAAGGTCTGAAGACAGGCCGTCGGCGAGCGGATAGGATCCCAGCCATTCATAATAGGAGCAGACCTCTTTCAACAGGTTGCAACCCTCGACAATAACCTCGTCTTCCATATGTCCGACCAAGTCGATGAAGAAAAGGTATTTCCAGTGCTTACCCTTGATGGGCCGTGATTCGATTTTCGCCAGATTGATGCCCTTGTCGGCGAGAATGGCCAGGGCTCTGTTCAGGGTGCCAGGCCGGTCAAGCAGACCGATTAACAGGGAAGTCTTGTCGCGGCCGCTTTTTGAGGGCGAGTTGTTGCCAATCACCACAAAGCGGGTCACGTTGCCGCGATAATCCTCAATTCCTTTGACCACGACCTGCAGTTGGTACGTTTTGATGGCCAGGGAACTGGCAATCGCTGCGATGGAGCGATCCTTGGCCGCCATCTGGGCTGCGGCGCTGGTGCTGAACACCGGCAGGGTAGGGATGCCGGGCAGATTTTTTTTGAGCCACTCGCGACATTGGGCCAGTGGTTGCGAGTGGGAGGCCACGGTTTTGATATCGGCCAGATCCCCTGATTGGTTGACCAGGTTGTGGCTTATTTCAAGACGGACCTCGCCGCAAATTTTGACCCGGTGTTTCATGAAAGAATCAAGAGTGGAGAACACGGATCCTTCTATGGAGTTTTCCACCGGCACGATGCCGTATCTGGTCCGACCCCGTTCCACCTCGGAGAAAATGTCCTCAATGCTTTCCATGGGCCGGTAGAGGGCGGCATGACCGAAATATTTGACCCCGGCCAGATGGGTAAAGGTGGCTTCCGGACCCAGATAGGCCACATCGACTTTTTTCTGGGACAGCCGGCAGGTGGTAATAATTTCGTGAAAGATGCTCAGCAGCGCCTGTTCCGGAAACTCGCCATTGTTGGTCTTGGTCAGTCTTTCATAGATCTGCCGTTCGCGCAACGGGTCCCATTTTGACTTATTGGCCTGGGCCTTGAGGCTGCCGATTTCCTGGGCGCATTGCAGTCGTTCCTTCAGCAGGCTCAAGATCTGGTCGTCAATGGCATCAATCCGCTTGCGGACACTCTGCAGGGCGGAGTCGCTCGGTTTTTTCATCTTTTTTCCTGTCGGTTGTTGCTTAATCGGTGTGCGGGTATTTTGGGTGGTCTCGTAAAAAAAACATTGTATCCCGCAGAGGCGCAGGGTTCGCAGCGGTAACCCAATAAAGTAAAAAGATATTTTTTTCTCTGCGTTTCTGCGCGAGTATAAGGATATTGCGATTTCATCATTTTTGAGAGATGGAAAATTTAAAGCATCTCCAGCGAGAAGGAAAGAAAAAAGGTGGGTAGATTTTAAAATGGACTCTGCCTGCTGGGATATTGCAAGAATGTTTTTTTTACCGTACTGTTGGTGAGTTTTTGATGATCCCATTTTTGGCTCGGGGAAGGGTCTTGAGCCAGGTATTTCCATGGAGGACGCATGAAAGATTGTAAGGTTAACAAGACGTACGAAGAAATCAACGCCAGGATTAAAGCAGGCGAGGCGGTTGTGGTCAGCGCCGAGGAGATGGTCGAAATCGTTCGCAAGAACGGACCGGTGGAAGCGGCACGCCGGGTGGATGTGGTCACAACCGGCACCTTTTCGCCCATGTGTTCTTCCGGGGCGTTCATCAATTTCGGCCATACGACTCCGACCCTGAAAGCGGCCAGTGTCTGGTTGAACAAGGTGCCGGCCTATGCCGGTCTGGCTGCGGTGGATATCTTTATCGGCGCCACCGAACCGGCTGAGGATGATCCGCTCAACAAGGTATATCCCGGGGAGTTTCGTTATGGCGGCGGCCATGTTATCGAGGATCTGCTCGCCGGCAAAAAGATACTCCTTGAGGCCAAGGCCTATGGCACCGACTGTTATCCAAACCGGAAGGTCAAGATGGACGTCGGGCTCGATGATTTGCCCTATGCCCTGCTGGTGAATCCCCGGAACTGCTATCAGAATTATAACTGCGCCATCAACCTGTCCGACCGCACCATCTATACTTACATGGGTATGCTAAAACCGCATGGTAAAAACGCCACCTACTGCAGCGCCGGTGAACTGAGTCCGTTGATGAATGACCCTTATTACAGGACGATAGGCCTAGGAACCAGGATTTTTCTTGGTGGTGGCGTCGGCTATGTAACCTGGCACGGCACCCAACATAATCCGGCCGCGCTGCGCAGTCCGGGAGGGACGCCGACCAGGCCGGCCGGCACCCTGATGGTGCAGGGCGATCTCAAGACCATGTCGGCCCGGTGGCTGAAAGGGGTCAGCATGCAGGGCTACGGCACTACCATGGCCGTGGGCGTTGGCATTCCCATTCCGATTCTCAATGAGGAAATGGCGGCCTATACCGGGGTATCCGATGCGGATATCGTAACACAGGTCGTTGATTACGGTTTTGATTACGCCAATCGGGTCAGCCGGAACTACGGCGAGGTAAATTATGCCCAGTTGAAAAGCGGCCAGATCGAGGTAAATGGCCAAAAGGTGCCTGTCGCACCGTTGTCAAGTGTGGTAAAAGCCAGGGAAATTGCCGAAATTTTGAAAAAATGGATACTTGAGCGAAATTTTTTCCTGACTGCGCCGGTCGTGCCGTTGCCCTCTGCTCCGGGGAAAAAATAACCCGGATCAAAACCGGAGGATAATCCCTGGCTGTTACCCTTAAGAATCAATATGCCGCCCTGCGGCGGTCGCTTGGCGGCCATAAGCGGGTGGCGGTGGCCTGCTCTGGAGGCGCGGACAGCACTTTCCTGCTGCGGGCAGCCTGTGATTCACTGGGACGGGCTAATGTGCTGGCGGTTCTGGTTCGCTCTGCCCTGATTCCGGCCAATGAACTCGCCCGGGCCCAGGCAGTTATTGGCGCCATGGGCTGTCCGTCTCTGTTTCTTGACTGGGACCCTTTTGTCTGTCCGGAAGTTGTGAGCAACCCTCCGGATCGTTGCTATCATTGTAAAAAAAGAATTTATTCCCTCATGCGGGCGGGGATAGACCCGTATGAGATCACGGTTCTCTTGGATGGAACCAACCTGGATGACCTTGATGAGTATCGGCCCGGTCTGCAGGCAATCAGGGAGCTTGATGTCGCTATGCCGCTGGTCGAGGCGGGTTTGACCAAATCGGCAGTCCGTCGGCTGAGTCGGCAGGCCGGGCTGAGCACCTGGAACCGTCCTTCCGCATCATGTTTGGCCACCAGGATTCCTTGTGGCACCACAATCAGCGCTGAATTAATAAAGTTAATCGCCCAATGTGAAGAGCATCTGCTTCAGTTCGGATACGCTGGCTGCCGGGTCCGAATGGTGCACGGAAAAGCCCATATTGAACTGGCTGCCGGCGATCTGGCAAGATTCGTCAGTAGCCCTGACCGGTTGTCCACGATTGTTTTTTTTGCAGCGCATGGGATTCGCGGGGTGCTTGTTGACCTGCAGGAAAGAAAATTCAGATGAAAAATTGCAGAAAGAATTATCGATGTTAATTATTTCAATAAGTTGTATGCTGCGGGCGTGGTTTGAAAAATCCCAGTACTGGTACGGCCTGCGCGTCTGCATCACCCCTCAATCCGTGTCCTGGCGTGATTTTTTATCTGGGGCGCTAATTTTTTGTTTGACAAGCTAGTGATAGTTGGTTAAACCGCCATTGAAATCGTCAGTTGGCGTCTGGAAAGGGTTAATTAGTCAACTTAAATCACGAAAGGAGGAGAAAGGGGTATGAACAAGAGTCAATTAGTAGAGAGCATGGCATCTGCAGCAGCAATCAGCAAAGCCGCTTCCGAGAAGGCATTGAATGGGATGCTGGCCGCCGTGACTGCCGCCTTGAAGAAAGGTGACAAAGTAACACTTGTTGGATTCGGAACATTCTCCGTCGCGAAAAGGGCTGCCCGCCAGGGCCGTAACCCCCAGACTGGCAAGATGATTAAGATCAAGGCCAAAAAAGTTGCCAAGTTTAAATCGGGCAGCAAGCTTGCCAATGCAGTAAAGTAAAGAGAATCAATTCATAGACAGCCAGTTGAGGCAGGCCATTTCTTCCGCGGCGGCGGAAAATGAGCCTGCCTTCCTTTTTTGATTGAAAAATTACAGCCGACCATATAAATATGGCGTGGCTGATACGGCAGGCAGATGCCACACTTTTCTGCTCTGCCGCTTGCAACCGCAACGATAGAGAACGCATAGAGGCGGACCAGGCGGTACTGCTATTTTCTTGTGTGGGCAATTCGGTTGACTTAGGTCGGGACGTGGCTCAGTCTGGTAGAGCACAGCGTTCGGGACGCTGGGGTCGGAGGTTCAAATCCTCTCGTCCCGACCATTTCTTCTGATAAAGAA
>MGTE01000089.1:14946-22327 GCA_001799275.1 Deltaproteobacteria bacterium RIFOXYD12_FULL_57_12 | reverse complement strand
CCTACTGTCAATTCGGCTTGTTCCCGCCCTTCCTGTTGCGCCGGCCTGTTCCGACTCGTTTCTGACAAATGGTCAGATTCACCACACAAGGATCTATTCCGGGCCGAGTGCCCCGAGAGTACCCATGCCGGTGGTGACGTTTGTTGTTTTTTTCGTGACGAAAAGCGGCAAATTACGGTATTTTTTTTCTCAACTTTTCCATCGGCATTTTTTTAGGCAGACGAACTTGATTCCGGTAATCAGCCTGTGCGTATCGTTTGCAAGGGAGCGGCCTTGCCTGAAGCATAAAACTGAAAAACTGGGCATGTTTGTTGAATACGTCTGTTGACAATTATTTTTTTTTCTTGTTGAGTTGGGCAGGTACGTTTTTAATGCAAAGACCATGTTCCAGGAATAGAGATGATGGGCGTCGTGGAGTTTGTATCATATCAGCCAGTTAAACGGGGGCACTTTCCAGGTGTCGGCTTTTCCCTGGGAATCGTGTTAGTAGCTATTGTTGCTATTCTGTCCGGAACAGACCCGCTTATGGCTGCCGCGGTAGCCGGAAAGTGTGGTACGTGCCATACGATGCACAATAGCCAGAACAACGCTGCCTTGGTCCATGCCGGCACCGGTGCCAAATGGACTGCCGGCAGCCTGACGGGCGGCAGCAGTACTGATCCCCAGTCGTATCTTCTGACAACCGATTGCGTCGGTTGTCACTCGAACAGCGCTGCCGACACGATCATTACCGTGTCCGGAGCCCGTATCCCGATCGTTTTTAACAGCGTTGTGCCGACCAACCCCCTGGCAGGCGGAAACTTTTACTGGGTGGCAACGGCTGGTGGCAACGACACCACCAAGGGCCACAATGTCCGCGGGATTTCGGCGGCGGATAGCAATCTGGCTGGGCCGCCAGGACCGCCAGGCGCCGGGTGTGAGCCCTGTCATACAACATTGACCGCTGCTCCGGTTAAGCCTGGTGGTTTTGCATTTGTTATGAACGGCGGCTGCGAGGCCTGTCATGTGGCCCGGCATCATGCGCCCGGGTCCGGTTCGGTGGTGGTCGGCAAAGATGATGGCTGGTTTCGTTTTCTCGGGTCGACCATGGAAATGGCTGCGACCAACTCCAATAAAACCAACGCGGGCGTCACCGGCATCGAAGACCCGGACTGGGAACAGACCTCAGCGGCCAACAAGCACAACGTCTATAAGGGTACTGTCAATGTGTATATGTCGGGCGGAATGGGCTCCGGTTTAGCGGATTCCGCCGTCGGTCAGGTCTGTGTAGGGTGCCACCAGACGTTTCATCGGTACATGACCGATGCCGGGCAGTATTTGATCACCGGTTCCTGGATACGGCATCCGGCCGACGTGGTCATGCCCGATGCCGATGACTTCCGCGGCACCCCGCCCACTTCAACCCCGGCCTACAACCCAATCGCGCCGGTAGCCAAACAAGCGATAGTGGCTGGCGATCAAAATACCCCGACAGTGGCTCTGGGTTCCGATGTGGTCATGTGCCTTTCCTGCCACCGGCCGCACGGTTCTCCATACCCTGACATGTTGCGCTGGGATTATCGGAACGACTGCAAGGCCTGGGAGGGAGACGGGCTTCATCCGAACTGCGGCTGTCTGGTCTGCCATACTGCCAAGGATGATATTCTCTGACAGGAATTTGAAAGGTTGCCTCTAGCTTACGCCGGATTCTCCGTAAGGATCCGGCGTTTTTCGTCTTGCCCGGTTTGCCGGTTGGCGGATTATTCCGCGTCGTGTACTGCGGTAACCTCGCAATCGACGCGACCTTCCAGAAGAATAACCTCAAGGGCCTGGCCTTTGGCGGTTTGCCGACTGGAGCGGATCACTGCACCAGTATGACTGGCACGTACGATTGCATAGCCTCGCCCAAGCACGGCCAACGGACTGACAGTCTCAAGAATTTTGATCGTCTGGCGTAATTGCAGTTTTTTCCAGGAGAGTTGCGCCTCCATCACGCTCTGCATCTTTCGCACAAGTTCCGCAAACCATTGCTGTTGAAACAAGATCTGTTGCATCGGATTCCGTTTCTGCAGGCAACTGTTCAAATACTCCAGCTTGGTCCTATGCTGGCCCAGATTGTTCTGATAGGCGTGGTGCAGGCCGGTCCAGGTATGGTCAAGGCGCAGCATGAAGTGGGGGAGCAGGGTGCGGGGATCGCCCAAGATTCGTTTTCGGGTATCGGTATGCAATCGGCCTTGTGCGATTTTCCTCTGGATATTTTCGGTCAGCCGCAATTTGAGAGAGGTTACGCGTTCCTGGAAAAGCCGGCGATCCGGCACCAGCATCTCCGCGGCGGCCGAAGGCGTTGGGGCGCGCAGATCCGCGACAAAATCGGCTATGGTAAAATCTATTTCATGGCCGATGGCCGTCACGACCGGCAGGCGGGATGCGTGAATGGCCCGGGCCACCCGTTCCTCATTAAATGCCCAGAGATCTTCAAGCGAGCCGCCGCCCCGGCAGAGGACGATCACGCCGGTTGGCAGTCTGTGGTTCAGTGCGGAAAGTGCCTCGACGATATCGTTCGCCGCACCGTCTCCCTGAACCCGCACCGGTAATATCTCGATCGCCAGACCGGGAAAACGGTTGTTCGCCACCTTGAGAAAATCATGAACCGCCGCACCGGACGATGAGGTTATCAGGGCTATCTTTTCGGGGAACAGCGGAATCTTTTTTTTGAATCGTTCCTCAAAAAGTCCTTCGGCCGCCAACCGGTGTTTGAGTTGTTCAAAGGCGATCTGCAGCAGACCGGCCCCCACTGGTTCAAGATAATCGACAATGAGCTGATAATCGCCGCGCTGTTCGTAGACGGTAACCCGGCCCCGGCAGATTACCTGCTGTCCATCGCGGGGCGGTTTGGCCAGATATCGGAGTTGTGGCTTGAACAACACGGCCCGCAATTGCGCGTTTTCATCCTTCAAGGTGAAATAGATGTGGCCGGACATGGGTTGTTTCAGGTTGGAGATTTCGCCGCTTACCGTGACAAAGGGAAATTCCGTCTCAAGAAGACCCCTGATGGATCGGTTGAGTTCGGTTACGGTCAGAATACGAGGCGATGGGAGTTCAGGCATGTTGGCATTGAATGAAATCGACTTTTATCGGCCGGTTCGTTTCGCGCCGGGAACTAGGCGGCGGGGGATTTGTCTGATGATTATCGAGCCTCTTGCAAAATGAACATCTACTCCGATCGGCTAAAAATATCCTGCGCGGCGTCTTCCTTGTAAAATCGTCCTCAACGTAGCGCTGCTACGCTTCCGGGCGATTTCACAACTCATCCTTGCTCAGAATATTTTTTTCTCGATCTCGCTACGACGTTCATTTTGCAAGAGGCTCTATCGTTTATCGATTCTTACCATAGTCCGACGGCTTATGTCAGTCACTTAATGAGAACACCTCAGCGATCAGGCATAACCATGGCCACAACCCCCGATGGTCATGGCAGACCGGCTTGCGATGGCCTCTGTCTTCTGGTAAAACTCTGATGCTTTTTTGTCGAGTCAAGAGTATAGTACACAGCATTTTTTAGTCCCTTATGCGTTGTATGTTGACAGTTTGCGGTCAAAAAATCCGTAAGACTTACGTCCACGGAACATTCAGGTGTTCATGGTGCTTAAGGGACTTACCCGGCTCTGCTGGGTCCAGGGAAAGTGAGTTGCTTGTTATCGTCAGAACAAACCAGAAGGAACAGGATATGACAGAACCGAATGTCTTCAGCAAAAAGAATATAGCACTCGCCGCCGCCGGAACCGGCCGGGGACTGCTCGAAGAGTTGAATCTGCCGCCGCAGGTGATAGCCTTTATTCGGAAAAACAAGAAACAACTCCAGATCGCCGGAGTCTGTCTGGTGGTGGCGGCGTTGGCTTATGTGTTTTTTGATTATTACACGGAAGCAAGGCGGGATGAAGCCGCGGCGCTTCTGGTAACCGCTCTCAAGGAAGAACAGGTTGAAAAACGATATCAGGCGCTCGAAGCGCTTAACGCCGATTATCACCGAACCACATCGGCTGTCTGGGGCCGGTTGGAAATGGCCAATATGGACTACCAGGCAGGCAAGTACGAAGAGGCCCTCCAGAAATATGAGGAGTTGTTGAAAGGGCAAGCAGCGGACAATCCGTTGACTCCGCTGCTGCAGTACAGCATTGCCTTGACCAGTGAGATGAAACAGGACTATGACAAGGCGTTAGCCTCTTATCAGATTCTACTTAAAACCGCTGGTTATAAGGTAGAAGGTGCCCTAGGCGTTGGCGGAATTCACGAGATGCGAGGCCAAGTGGCCGATGCGAAAAGCGTTTATGAGGAATACCTGGCCTCCTCCGAGGTGCAGGCCGGTTCCGCCACAGAGGCTTTAGTTTTGGAAAGATTGGCCAGGGTGAAGGAAAATGGCGCGTCAGCTGCTGAACAGGACAAAAATTAAAGGATTCCCGGAGAACCGGCGTTTGTCTCATGGAGATCATCCGATCCACCGTTGAGATGGCCAACTGGGTCGACCGGCTGCTGGTCGGCGGTCGGACCATTGGGCTGGTGCCGACCATGGGATATTTCCATGCCGGCCATTTGAGTCTGATGCGTCTGGCAGCCCAGGAGGCTGATCAGGTGGTCGTCAGCCTGTTTGTCAACCCTATCCAATTCGGGCCCCAGGAGGATCTGGGCCGTTATCCACATGATTTTGAAAGGGATGCACGGCTGGCAGCCGAAGAGTCGGTGGCCGTCCTTTTTGCGCCAACCGTGGCTGAGATGTATCCGGCCGGTTTTCAAAGCCGGCTGAAGATCGGCGCCCTTGCTGAACCTCTCTGCGGCCGGCAACGGCCCGGTCATTTTGAGGGGGTTGCCACGGTGGTGGCAAAATTATTTAATCTCGTCCGTCCTTCGGTCGCCGTGTTCGGTGAAAAGGATTTTCAGCAGTTGGCAATTATCCGGCAGATTGTTCGCGATCTGAACTGGCGGGTCAGGATAGTTGGCCATCCCATTGTCCGCGAGGCCGATGGTTTGGCCATGAGTTCGAGGAATGTTTATCTCAGCCCGGAGGAAAGAGAGAGCGCCTTGTGTCTACATGAGGCACTGGAGTTGGCGAGAAAGCGGGTGAGGGATGGCTGCAGTGCGGTTCGCCAGCTCAAGGATGAAATCGAACAGTCCATTGCCGGCCATGGCGGTGTGGATGTTGAATATATAAATTTTGTTGATCAGTACAACTTGACCGATAAATCCTCTGTCGACCGAGAAACTGTTTTGGCTATGGCTATCAGGGTCGGACGGACCAGACTGATTGATAACGGCCGACTGTTTGAGGGAGCGTGAAATGTTGCGGGATATGATGAAATCGAAAATCCATCGGGCCACGGTGACCGAGGCGGATCTGAACTACGAAGGCAGCCTTACCATTGACAGTTCCCTGATGACGGCAGTTGGCCTGCGTCCGTTTGAGCGGGTTCATGTCTATAACATCAACAATGGCGAACGCTTTGAAACTTATGCGATCGAGGGGAAACCTGATTCGGGTGTCATCGGATTAAACGGGGCTGCAGCCCGGAAGGGAATGATCGGCGACCTGGTCATCATTGTCAGCTACGCGCTCTTTGCGGACGACGAACTCAAGACGTTTCAACCAAGGATTGTTCTGTTGGATTCGGCAAACAAAATCAAGTCATGGATCAGTAAATAATATTCATTAATTGGATATATAGAGGTAATACTTATGCCAGGTTTTGAGGTTTTTGGAGATGAGGAAAGAAAAGAGATTCAGGATGTTCTTGAGACCGGTGTTCTCTTTCGTTACGAGTTTGGTGAACAACGGAAAGGAATTTACAAGGTCCGGACCTTCGAGGAAAAATTTGCCGCGTATTGCGGTGCCCGTCATGCCCAGGCAGTAACTTCCGGAACCGCTGCCCTGAAGGTGGCGCTCATCGCCATGGGAGTCGGTCCCGGCGATGAGGTGATTACCCAGGGGTTTACCTTTGTCGCCACCTGGGAGGCTATTTTTGATGTGGGTGCTGTTCCGGTGTTTACCGAGGTTGATTCCACGTTGAACATGGACCCGGCTGATCTGGAGAAAAAAATAACGGCCCGGACCAAGGCGATCATTCCGGTGCATATGCTGGGCGCCGCTGCCCGGATTGACGAAATCAAAGCCATTGCCGACCGCCGCAACATTCCGGTTCTCGAAGACACTGCCCAGGCAGCGGGCGCTACCTTTATGGGCAGGCACCTCGGCACCTTTGGCAAATGCGGGACATTTTCCTTTGATGCGGTCAAGACCATGACCACCGGTGAAGGCGGCATGATCATTACCGATGATGAAAATTTCTGGCGGCATATGTCGGAATATCAGGACCACGGCCATGATCATGTGGCTAATCCCGGCGGCCGGGGCGGGGAAGGGCGCAGTTTTATCGGCTTCAACTATCGGATGATGGAGATTCAAGGCGCCATCGGCCTGGCTCAGCTTGCCAAATTAAACGAGATAGTTGCCAGCCAGAAAAAGAATAAAGCAGCCATGAAGGCTGCTGTGCAACAGTTACCAGGGGTGAGCTTCAGGACTCTGGTTGACGAGCCAGGCGACTCCGCGACCTTTCTGGCCTTTTTCCTGCCGGATGCTGAACAGACCCGGGCGGTCAACCGGGTTCTGCAGGAAAACGGGGCAGGGGCGGTCTGCTTTGCCGACAACACCTGGCATTATTATCCAAAATGGGAACACCTTATGACCGGGGCGACGTTAACCCGCTCCGGCTGGCCGTTCAAAGATCATGACGGCCGGCAGCGGGTGATCTATGCCCCGGATGTTCTGCCCGCCTCGGCCGGGCTCATGTCTCGTTTGCTGGTCTATCAGGTACCGGTCAAGCTTGGCGGTGAGCGATTGGCTCAGATTACGGCTGCCCTGGCAAAAGCCGCAACGGTCAGGTAGAAAATCAGGGCAGATAGATATCGTATCGGCTGTTCTTGCTGAGAATGGCCATGGCGGCCCTGGGAAGGTCGACAACCGGCGGCGCCAGGCGGGGACGTTTGACCACCACCCGGGCCGACGCGCTGTTGAGGGCCGCGAGAACGAGCGCCGGCGCATCTGGATCGTCGCCAACCAACGCCCTGATGCACCGCATTTCCTTTTTCACTAGGGCGCTCTTGGAGCGGTGCGGGTACATCGGGTCAAGATAGATGACCTCCGGATGTTCTGTCTGGAAAATTTCTTTGCTGTCCGCCACAGTCAAGCGCAGCCGTTGTTGGATGAGTGCGGCAATTTCCGGTTCGGTAGCGGCTCGTTCGAGGCCGTCTGCCAACAGAGCGGCAATGACGGGCGAACGTTCGATCATGTGGACCGAGCAGCCGAGGCTGGCCAGAACAAAGGCATCTCTGCCCAGGCCGGCCGTGGCATCGA
>MGTE01000089.1:0-14836 GCA_001799275.1 Deltaproteobacteria bacterium RIFOXYD12_FULL_57_12 | reverse complement strand
GCGGCTGTGGGCGGCCTCCGCCATGCCGGCGTCGGTAGCCCATAGCTCCGCCGATGAAATCCACATAGAGCGGACCCCCAGCTTTGGGTCCGCCTGGTCGGAGCTCAAGGCGTTCGGCAGAGACCACCAGAAGATAACCAAAGCCGGCGGCGCGAATGTCAGCCACGGGAAGTTCTAACTGCTTGGCAAGCATTTTTGCTTTGGCCAGGAGATCCACTGTGGTTGCAGTAACCGCGATTGTGTCTGACAAAAAGGAAGGAACGGGCATATGGATAGTCTGTAGGTGTTTAGTCTATTAGTGATGGAAATCAGAAGATGAGGCCTGCTTTGGCCCCCGGGGGTTTGGTCATTTTTTTACCTAACCCCGATAAACGGGATAAGTATCTTCACAAAATAATATTTTGCCAAAAACGCGCAGAATATTATTTCTAAGGGACTAATAGCCTACAGTCTAATAGTCTACAGTCTAAACAACCTGCTTTTTCATGAGAGAGGATAATGGATCTGCAACACAAATCACAGCCAAAAGTGGTGGCAATAATCCCGGCCCGTTACCATTCGAACCGGTTTGAAGGCAAGCCTCTGGCCCTGATTCTGGGAAAGCCCATGATCCAGCGGGTATACGAAAGGGCCAGGGCAGTCCCTTTGCTGTCCAGGGTAGTGGTTGCCACGGATGACGAACGGATTGCTGATTGCGTGCGAGGCTTCGGCGGTGAGGTGGTGATGACCCGAGCGGATCATGCCTCCGGAACAGATCGTTTGGCCGAAGCCGCCTCTCTGCTCGATATCTCGGAGCAGGATGTGGTGGTGAATATTCAGGGCGACCAGCCATTGTTCCCCGCCGAGGTCGTTGAGCAGGTCGCAACCCCTCTCCTGCAGGATCCGGCTCTGCCCATGGCCACGCTGATCTATAAGATAACCCGGCCGGAGGAGATCACCGACCCCAACCATGTAAAAACCGTTTTTGACAGAAACGGCAACGCCCTCTATTTTTCAAGATCGCCCATTCCGTTTCAACGGGATCCTGCAGAAAAAATACCGCCTACCTACTATAAACATCTGGGATTCTATGCTTACCGCAAGGGTTTTCTGTTGACCTTTGTCGGCCTGCCTGAAGGCGAGTGGGAGCGCTTTGAAAAACTCGAACAGCTGCGCGCCCTGGAATACGGCTATACGATCAAGGTGCTTCTAACCGAACACGATTCCATTGAGGTCGACACCCAGAAAGACCTTGAGAGGGTAGAAGATGTTTTGCGTTCTATTTGTTAATATACCGTTTATATATCTGTATTGATTAAGGTATAAATCGACAAGGCTTTTTCAATATTACAGAGGATGTCATGAGAAAAAAGATAACAATTATTGGCGCGGGCAATGTGGGTGCCACGGCCGCACATTGGGCCGTGGTCAGAGGTTTGGGTGATGTGGTGCTTCTGGATGTCATGGAAGGCATCCCCCAGGGCAAGGCCCTGGATCTCTGGCAGTCCGGGCCAGTGGATGGTTTTTCCGGCAGAGTGTTCGGAACCAACGACTATAAGGATACGGCCGGATCTGACGTGGTGATCATCACTGCCGGGCTGGCCCGCAAGCCGGGGATGTCGCGCGATGATCTGCTGGCCAAGAATGTGGCGATCGTCAAATCCTGCGCTGAGGAGGCGGCCAGACAGTCGCCCGGTTGCGTCATGATCGTGGTCACCAATCCGATTGACGCCATGGTCTATACGGCCTTTAAGGTCTCGGGCCTGCCCGGAAACCGGGTGATCGGCATGGCCGGCGTTCTTGATTCGGCTCGCTACCGGACCTTTCTGGCCGAGGCGATCGGCGTGGCTCCTAAGGATGTCAATGCCTTGGTCATGGGCATCCACGGTGATAACATGCTGCCCCTGGTCAGGCTTGCCAATGTGGCTGGAGTTCCGGTCACCGAACTGCTTTCCGCTGAAAAAATCAAGGAGATTGTCAAACGAACCCAACAGGGTGGTATGGAAATCGTTAATCATCTGAAAACCGGCAGCGCCTTTTATACGCCGGGCCTGTCTGCCATTGAAATGGCCGAGGCGATATTAACTGATAGCAAAAGGGTTTTGCCTTGCGCCGCCTATCTTGAGGGTGAATTCGGCATTGCCGGTTGCTTCTTGGGAGTCCCGGTGGTGTTGGGGAATGGTGGCGTCGAGCGCATACTGGAATTCACCCTGACCGCCGATGAAAAGGCCGCCCTGGAGCTGTCCGTTGTTGCGGTAAAAAAACAGATGGCCGCCACTGGTCTTTAATTACACAACATGGCAACAGAAAAGAATCCAGCCGATAGCATCGGGGTATGCCTGCGAAAATTGCGCGGCAGCATGTTGACTCCGCTGGATATGCTGCCCCATCTGGACCTTGCCGAGAAGCTGATCGGCCTCTCCTTGCAGGGGCCGCCCGCCGGGCTGGGGCAGACAATAGCGGCCGGGCTTGTAGAACTTTCCGAGGCGATTGCCGGGGTTGATCCGTCTGATATTAAAGTGGTTGTCCTGGGCGGCGGCACCGGCCTTTCCAACATCGTTGGCGGCGACAGTAGAAGTTCCGGGTGGCCCAAAGCTCCGTTCCTCGGATTGAAGGATGTTTTTCCAAGAACCACATCCATCGTTTGTGTGACCGATGATGGCGGGTCTACCGGCGAGTTGCAGAAGGATCTGCCCCTCATTGGCTTGGGGGACATCAGGCATGTACTGCTGTCCTCCATCAAGAGACGGGAATTGCAACAGCGTTACGGCCTGGATGAAATTGCAGCCGCTCGGGTAATAACGGCTCTGCATTCGCTGTTTAATTATCGTTTTGTCGAGCGGCCTGTTTCGCCAACAACTCTGCTGGCCGCAGCGGGAGTAGACCTTGCTCTGTTGCCTGAAAAAATGGCGGCATCGCTTGGCATTCTTGTCCGGATGCTTTTTGCGGAGAGAGAGCTGGCCGTTCTTCTGGACCGACCGCACTGCTTAGGGAATCTTTTGCTGGCCGCCGCAATCTATCTGCGACAGCAAGAAACTCGTTTCGTCGACGGCTCCGGTCCTCCGGAAATTAGTTCTGATGCCGTTATTCATGAGTTAACTCAGCTTGGCGTGGTGTTGGGGGCGGGAGACGAGGCGGTTCTGCCATGCACTACTACGCCGGCTTGTCTGCAAGTTCTGTACAGTAATGGCGTTCTGGTGACCGGTGAACATAAATCCGGTAATGCCCGACGCGACTATGCTGTGGATCGGGTCTTTGTCGGCTTTACCAGGGAGCCGCAGGTGCCGGCTGTCGTGAAGGACTGTCTGCGGGCCGCGGACATTATTGTCCTTGCTCCGGGGAGCCTGTATTCCAGCACCATTCCGGTGCTGCAGGTTCCTGGTCTGGCGGCGGCCATTCGCAAGAATGACCGGGCGCTGAAGCTTCTTGTGGCCAACCTCTGGGTTCAGAAAGGCGAGACCGACCTGGTTCGCGGGGCGCCATTGAGACGATTTTATGTCTCTGATCTGATCAAAGCATACCACCGAAACATTCCCGGCGGCGTCAAAGGACTCTTTGATCAGGTATTGACACTTGGACTCAAGGATATTCCTGGTTCTATCCTGCAGAACTATGCCATGGAAGGCAAACTTCCTATTTACCTTGATAGAGACGGAGTCAGAAAATTGGGGTTTGTGCCGGTAGAGGCCGGAATATTTTCCCAGTCAGCCCTTCAGGAAAGACAGATTATTCATCATGATCCCGACTTGTTGGCCCGGGCCATCCAAACGCTCTGGGCCGTGAGGGATTATGTTCAGGACGAGGCCTCCTCTTCGACAAGCCAAGGAGGGCTACCAGCATGGCATGAGCAGGATTTTCCTGCTGTAAATTATTCGATTGTTGTCCCAACTCATAGATTTTCAGCCATTAATCGTTTGCTTACCAGAATGACTTTTTCCGTTTCAACTGAAATGGTTGAAGAAATGGTTTCGGAGGCTGTGTTGCGATCACGGTTGGCAGATATTCTTTGGCGTCACTGGGACATCCAGCTCGACCATCTTGATAACGTGCAGGGCATCATGCTGATTGACGGCGATGCGTGGCGCCGCTGTCAGGCCTGGGATAATGTTTTTTCCTTTTATGACCCGGATGACGGTCGAATAAAGATCCGTCAGGATGCCGGAGTCCAGCCCGAGCAATTTGAAATAGCATTTTTAGTGGCTTTGGGACAGGCATTGCTGGGGAATTATGCAGCAGAGAAGAGGTTGGAACCGGTAGAAAGAGATGGCGAGTTGCTTGGCAAGGTGTATCATCTAATTCTCCGGCCGCCATCGGCAAGGCAGATGTTTTTCAGTGCCGACGAACTAGATCGGTATCTTGTCCTTTCCAGGATGGTCCGATCGTCCAGTGATTCTTTGCATTATACCCGGCTGGTCAATGGCAATGAGGGTTTTACTCCCCCTGGTATGTTGTTGGGACTTACTTACGCCTGGTATCTTGATAACCGTTTCGCCGCACATGTCGAATATAAAATGGCGGTCATGCGAAACGAGATGTCTGATCTGATCCCGGAGCAGATCAAGATGTATTCCAGACGTCGCTCCCTGATCGACTTTTTCAGGGAAGTTGTTTTCCGATACAGTTTTTAGAAAGTAGAGGACGTGTTTTTCGTCGGCCATCCACGACTCCTTCCTTTACCTTTGATGTTGTTTGTATATCCCACCTAATTCCCACACAAAGACTGTTGATTCTGCCCTTGCCTGAGCTGTTCTTCCTCAGCGTCTTTTCTCTTTTGCAGCCCATCTGGTCGCTACCTGTTGATTCCCGGAGTGTTTGCTTGCGGTATAATTATACTGTACAATATACCGTTATAGCAGAGAATTTGCTCTGCTTGCAGTGGAGCAAAAAATAGGTAGGATGGCGCTTATTTGTGTTTTCGTCTTGTCGCGGCGTCATTTTTTAATATCTCTTTATTGTTGCTGTTAAATTCTTTCTTGACAGAGCATGGGGAACCAGATAGTAATGTCTAAATAATCCGCGTGAAACCACAAGAAGATAGCACTTGTGTTGTACTGCACAAAACACCGGCGTTGTGCTTTAGACATTGAAATAATAAAGAGGGGCGCCATGGACAATGACATCGGTCGAATGATATCCAGCAAGGAAATATTACTAAAAACAGGGATATCACGGGCTACATTGAATAATTACATAAAGATGAGAATATTGCCGCGGCCAATTGTCCAAAAAGCTGGGGCTGATCAAGCAGGGGCCAAAAGAATAGGGTATTTTCCGCATGAGGTATTGGAGCGTATAGCAGAAGTCAGACGTTTAAAACGGGCAGGCGCTAACATGGGAGATATTGTTCGTGTTATGTCCGCCCCTGAAGCGGGCGAGAAATTTGAACCAGTAACACATCGGACCTCGGGTGTTCTACCCTTCGCGCTTAATTCTTCCGATTCGCACCAGAAAGATGAAAATTTAAAACATGAACTGAAGTTAACGGCCCATCTCACTGATTCAGTGGGATATCTTATAAACAGTAATCTTGAAATTATATGGTTGAACCGGCTGTCGGAAGAATTTTTCTTTCATGAAAACTCAAGCGGTTCTTCTGGTATTGAAGCAAGAAAAATATTTACCCTGTTTGCAACCCAGGAAGTTCGCGCCTCTGCTAAGGATTTGAAAGCTCTTTTCATGTTCCACCTTGCAATGTTCAAAGCAAAGATATCGAAAAGTTTTTATACAGCATTATGCAAGAGAGAATCTGGAAAAGAATGGCCTATTCTGGAAGAAATTTATGAAGAAACAGACTCGTGTGACCAGGAAGTAGCGTTGAGTAAGCCCCACCAATTTGTATTGGCGGATGGCTCAATGAAATACTACCAAATACATGCGATGTCCTTTGTTGAGGGGGTTTTCTTTGTTTATCTCCCCTGCGCTTTGCCCCATCGTGAACCTCTTGGCATTTCAGAACGACGAGACAACATAGTGAACGGTATGCTCTTGGGTGACCAGAAGCCATCTCTCGTGTCGCTCTGTGTTCTAAGCGCTGTTTTACAGGATTCAATACCTATCAGTGTTGAATTGCCGCCAGAGGAATACTTTGAATTGATTAACGATCTTTGGACCACGGTTGGAACCGTTCTAGAAAAATATAATGGGATCAGTAATGGCCAAGGAGGTGCCGGTCTGTTCTGTTTTTTTCTGATCAAATCAGGTTCGAGTTATGCAAAAAACGCAATTGACTGCGCCCTTGAGCTTAAAATGGTCATGCGTGAATTCAGTCGCAAGTGGTCTGGCAGGAAAAACTGGCGGAATGAGTTTTTTTTGAATTTAGGAATAAGTGCTGGGCAGGAGTATTTTGGCGTTATCCGTTCCGGTCGAAATGTTGAATTCACTGCTCAGGGCGAAACGATTAATTGTTCGTACGGGCTCTCTCTTTTGGCTCGTTCTGGATCTATTTGGGCGTCAAAGAGCGTCATCTCCTGCTTAACACCAGAAGAACGCGGCTCCATTCGTTTCGGGATATCCCGAAAAATACATGAGCGCGACGTTATTATTCCTAATGCCTTTTCCCGGGTGGCAGACCTGCAAACGGATGAAACCAATCAAATCAATCTGTCTTCTGACATTGCATCTCTGCCTATTACAGAAATATTGGAAAATCAATGAGATATTGTTATATGTTGAATTGATTACTGGATAAGTTAATACTGCGACCAGGGTGTCTCTTGGCAATAATTATACAGTAAAAATAAGCGCAGCAGTTCTTGAAAATACAGTATATTTATACAGTATTATTGAATCGGGCGCCCACATTTTTGTGGTTGGGTAATTTGTCAATACTTTGCCCCAGTAGTGTGAAAGAATGTTGTGTTGGCGTTGATGCCACGATGAATGAGGATTTGAATTTTTTGCGTTGAATTCGGTTCCCGAGTCAGATGCAAAAAAACAAACAAACCTTGCTCTCCAGCGAT
The DNA here is from genome assembly GCA_001799275.1 of Deltaproteobacteria bacterium RIFOXYD12_FULL_57_12. Lineage (GTDB taxonomy): Bacteria > Desulfobacterota > Desulfobulbia > Desulfobulbales > BM004 > YD12-FULL-57-12. The sequence goes on along the minus strand of MGTE01000089.1, from coordinate 7,898 downwards.
TTTTCCTCGAAATGACAACTGCGACACAGATTGGAAGACTTGTAAATAAATTCTTGTTTGATATTTAATCTCTGTTTATGCTTCATTTAATTGTTTTAATGATACTATTTTTATATAGCCAATGATTGTCCTCGCATTTTTTTTGCTATTCATTCAACTGATCTGATTTTTTTTTGATGCTCAGTTGTCATTGCTTCTCAACGTTGTTCACGCTTTGTCTGTCTGCTATCGGATTTTTTTCTTGAACATTGTGGCAAGGACGTGGCAATTTTAAATGGAACAATGCAATGGGTAATCTGTACCTGTAACAGTTGATGGATTATCTCCCTTCCAGAATAAGTTTACTGCTTTTCCAGGAGATTAAATATGATCCGGAATATTATTGTTTTTTTCTTTTTTGCTGTTTTTCTGTTACAAAATCATGCCGTGCTTGCCAAGGATAGTAACCAGGAGCCACCCTTGCTGTTGCCGACATTTCCCGCCCTGCATATTCAGGAACCTGTGATGTTTTGCGGGGAACGGGTTCCGGTTGACCGTCCTGATGTCCGCGAAATCTTGGAAAAAGAACTCCTGATGCTGCTTGGCGATCCTGCCCAGGTGATCTTGTGGCTGCAACGCACCGGGCGTTATTTCCCGCAAATCGAGAAAACACTGCAAGACAATAATCTGCCGGACGACCTGAAATACGTGGCAGTCATTGAAAGCGGATTGCGGCCCCATGCCGGTTCATCAAAAGGAGCGTTGGGATTTTGGCAGTTTATGGAATCAACTGGTCGGCGGTATGGTTTGACCATCAATGGGGACAAGGATGAACGCCGGAGCCTCACTGCCTCGACTATCGCTGCCTCACGCTATCTAAAGGATCTCCGTTCGACGTTCGGCACCTGGGCGCTCGCCATCGCCGCCTATAATATGGGGGAAGATCAGTTGCGCGCCGACCTGATGAACCAGGATATTGACGATTATTATAAATGTTATCTGTCACTGGAAACCCAAGCGTTTATTCCAAAGATTGTTGCGGTCAAACTGATTATTTCCAATCCCGGCCGTTATGGTTTCGACCTGAAGCCGGGGGATATGTACCAACCATATAAGTTTGACCAGGTCACGGTTTCCATTAAGGAAAAGGTTCCGTTGCGCCTGATCGCCTTTGCTGCCGGGAGTTATTTTAAGGAGATTAAAGAGTTGAACCCGGAATTACGCGGGGACTTTCTTACCGGCGGCCCCCATACACTGGCTGTGCCCCAAGGGGGCGGCGGCTCTCAGTTTCATACCCGTTTCGACAAATTACTCGCCGAATGGAAGGAAAAAAACAAGAAAAACACCTATATTGTTCAACAAGGCGACAATCTTTCCACCATTGCCGAGCGCTTCAACATACCCCTTTCCAGTCTGTTGGGTTGGAATGACTTGCCAGCCGGGCAGCATATTCAGCCGGGCAAAAAGCTGGTTATTTACAGATAATGCCAAGGTGCTGCTGGTGTCGACCGTGAGGGTTTTGAATGTGAGACAAAAAAATTTATACCGACGCCCGTGAGTATCGACAACTGGAGGTGAACCATTGGCGGAATTCAAAGAGCAGTGGAGTCTGGAAATGGCCCTGGAGGTTCTGTGCAGCGCCACCGTTGACAGCCGGACCTGGTCGGATGCGGTTAAGTGGTTGTTACTTTATGGCCCGCCTGATATCCGGGAAATTCTGACCCAGGCATCTTCTTCGGCAACGAGTCATTGTTACCCCGGCTTGCGTGCTAAGGGTTTTGCCGCTGATGGGCAGAGCTGTTATGACGTCCGGGAACTGGCCGATTTTTTGGGTATTCCCGAGGTGGAACTTCTCGAAAAAATTGCGAAAATAGAACAGGAGGCCGGAGTTCGCAATTTGTTCGATCCAACTGAGACCCATGAACTCCAGTAACAAGCAAACAATTCTAAAAACTGGCGCCGGAAATATTTCTGTAGGCCGGAGATTGAAAACCGAAGCAATGTTGTCCCGCAACGGAACTGAGAAAACAACGTTTTATCAAGATTAGTTGTTGAGCAGGGGAGGGTGGTGATGCTTAGAAAAATCATTTTGGTTGTCTGGATGCTCGTCGGGTTAACCGCGTTTTGCCGTAGCCCTGCCCATGGTCAGCAGGCTGATAGTTTCGCCACCTCTGCCGGCCCGATGTCCATCACTTTTATCGGACATGGAACGCTTTTGTTCGATTTTGCCGGCAAGATTGTGCATATTGATCCTGTTGCCAAGTATGCGGACTATGCCAAGTTGCCTAAGGCGGATATCATTCTTATCACGCATGAGCATGTTGATCATCTGGACCCGGTCGCCATCAGGGAGATCAGCACCGCCACCACCGAAGTGGTCGGGACTGCGGCCTGCAGGGAGAAGGTGCCGGGGATAGCTGTCCTGGCAAACGCCGAAAAAAGAATATTCGCCGGCATTACTGTTCAGGCGGTTCCAGCTTACAACCTGGTACACAAACGGGAGGATGGTAGTCCTTTTCACCCGAAGGGGCGCGGTAACGGCTATGTACTTTCTTTTGGCGACAGAAAAATTTATGTGGCCGGCGACACGGAGAATATCCCTGAGATGCTTGAATTGTCCGGAATTTCCATCGCCTTTCTGCCGATGAACCTGCCCTATACCATGACTCCGGCCATGGCGGCTGATGCTGCCCGCAGTTTTCTGCCGAAAATCCTCTATCCCTATCATTACGGCGACACCGACCCTGAAGAGTTGGTGCGCCTGCTTGCCGAAAACAAAGAAATTGAGGTGCGGTTCGTTCTCTGCGTTGATGTGTCTGGTTGGGCGCAACGGGCGGTTTAAGTTAACGCCGTTTCCAGAAAAAGGAAACGGGTTGAGTGGTTTGTCGTTGCCAGTGCCATTTGTTGTGGGGTTGGCAGGGAATATAAATCGATTGCGACAACTTGCACCCCTTGTGCCGAACGTTGATTCCAGCCTGCAAAGGAGTTTTTTTGTGAAAAAACAAATGCGATTACCTATGCAACGGAGTACTCTCTTCCCGGATGAAGTCAGAGCACGGCAAACAACAAAACCATCAGACACCTTCATGAAGAAAACCATTGCTGTAATCAACCAAAAAGGTGGGGTCGGCAAGACGACGACCTCGATCAATCTGGCCTGCGGGTTAGCCCTGGAAGGAAAAAAAGTGCTGCTGGTCGACCTGGACCCTCAGGCCCATTCAACCATCGGGCTAGGCATCCGGCCGGGATCATACCCGCATGCAGTCCATGATGTGCTGATCAACAAAAAAAATATCAGGGAAGTTATTCTCGCCACGGAAATTCAGAATCTGGACCTGCTGCCGTCTCATATCCGATTGGACAGGGCAGAACAGGTTCTGACCCCCGAGATGTTCAAGGAAAGCCGGCTGGACAAGGCGATTCGTCCCCTTGAGTATGATTTCGTTGTCATTGATTGCCGGCCCACCCTTGGAACGCTCACGGTCAATGCTCTGTATGCCTGCGATTTTATCCTGGTTCCCTGCGAAATGAGCCGTTATTCCCTGGATGGTTTTGCCGACCTCATGGAAACGATCGACACGGTCAAGAACACCACTGATGTGCCGAATCGAGAAGTCATCCGCATTCTTCTGACCAAGTACGACGCGCGCAAGACCGTTTCCAACGAGTGGATTCTCGAACAGTTGGGCGATTATCGAAATCTGTTGTTCGATACCAAAATCAGACAGAACGAGGCCTTGAATCAGGCTCATATGGCCGAAGAGCCAATATTTATGTTCAAGCCTTCAAGCTCTGGCGCCGAAGATTATTTGAGTTTAACCAAGGAATTTCTGAGCCTATGTCAATAAGAAAGAAACTGGCTGGCAAGATGACCAAACTCGCCATGCCACGCGAGGAAAGAAACGACCATCCTGCCGCAACCAATTATGAGAACGGCAACTATTATATAATTGACATTGAGCTGATCTCGCCGGACCCCAACCAACCCCGCAAGCATTTTGATCCTGAATCTTTGGCCGAACTCAGCCAATCCATCAAGCAAAAAGGCGTACTGCAGCCGATCATTATCCGCAAGGATGGCGAAAAAATCTGGCTTGTGGCCGGTGAGCGGCGCTACCGGGCCGCCCGGATGGCGGGGCTGGCGAAAATACCGGCCATGCTTACTACCGGTAATCCGGCCGAGATCGCTTTAATCGAGAATCTACAGCGAGAAGATCTGAAAGCCATTGAGGAGGCGGAAGCCCTGGCCAGGGTCATGGAGGAGTTTCGCTACACCCATGACCAACTGGCCATGGTTGTAGGCAAGGCCAGATCGACAATCACCGAGGCCTTGAGTCTCAACAAGCTGCCGGTGGCGATCAAGGATGAATGTCGGCGTGCCGACAATTTTCCCCGCCGGCTTCTTGTGGAGATCAGCAAGCAGAAAACGCCCAACGCCATGATGAGCCTATTTAAGCAGGTTAAGATCCGCAATCTTAAAAGCACGGAACTTAGAAATATCACGAGAAAAAAACGCAAGAATATACATGGCGTCCAGGCGGAGGTCGCAGTGCGGAAGGTCACGGGCATGACCACGTATTTATCCGGATTGAAGATGGACTCCTTGGAGCAGGGCGAACGGTTGTTGTTCCTGCAAAAACTTACCGCGCTGAAAAAAATTCTCGATGACTTACTGATGACATGAACCGCGTTTTTTTGGGCTTAATGTGTTTTTCCGAATGATTGTTTTCAGGATGTTTCTTTTAGAATTCTGGCCCCTGAATCTTGAATTAACCTGAAATATATTGACAATCTGTATAAAAATATATTCCATATCAAAAGGTTAGCAGAAAGCAAGTTGCCCGATGAGCATGTCGGCGCGCCGACATTGGTAATGAATGAATTACTGCAGGCCGTCAACCAAAATTGGATGTAATGCTTTATGCCGCCCCCAAAATGTCTTTCCTGGATGTTCATTTCCTTGTTTTTCCTCTTATTAATCGCCATGATCAGCGGCTGCAGTACTCTGAAGGATTCAAGGCCTATCCTGCCAATCAAGGAATACGAAAAAATGATAGTGGGCAGATTCGATGCCGACTATGTCGGCACGGCGAATTGCCTGGCTGCCTGCCATGAACATGATCGGTTGCGGCAGGACTTTGATGCCAGCACGATGGGGGCGCAGCTGAAAAAGGAATCCGGCCTGCCGTTGGTCGACTGCGAATCCTGCCATGGGCCCGGCAGTTTGGCGATAAAGGGGCTGACCAGGGAGCTTGTCGAGGAAAACACGAAAAAGGGCATCAAGACGAAGTGCGATTTCGAAACATTGATCGACATGAAAAACCTGCCGGCGCCAGCCCAGTCACTGACCTGTCTTAAGTGCCATACTGCCAATGCGACTTTCAATCTGCACAACTGGAATGCAAGTACCCATGCCACAAACGAAGTTTCCTGTTTTGACTGCCACCAGGTGCATGGCAGCCCTGATTTGAAGGTGAGCCCCATCAATACCGGACAGATGTGTTTTCGATGTCATCTGGCGCCGCGGGCGGAATTTTCCATGCCAAGCCATCACCCGCTTAATGAGAAAAGAATATTCTGTATCGACTGTCATGATACCCACGGCGGTATTGGTGACAGACATCTGCGCAAAGAGACCATCAAAGAGACCTGCGTCCAATGCCATCCCGAAAAAAGAGGTCCTTTTGTTTACGAACATGCCGACGTCTTGGAAGACTGCTTGAACTGTCATGTCCCGCACGGTTCGGTCAACGATAATCTCCTCGTTGCCAGGGAACCTTTTTTATGCCTGCAGTGTCATGAGGGGCACAGAATCAATACGCCCGGCGGTGGCAGCACCTCCGCTGCATCGCGCCGGGCGTTTTATTCGCGCTGCACGGACTGCCATTCCCGGATTCACGGGTCGGATGTGCCCTCCGCGTCTGGAAAAGGAAGGTTTACCCAATGAGCCATCAACGGAGCAGTCACACGCTGCGGAAGATCCTTTGCCTGAGTCTCGTTATGACGGGTTCGGTCGCGTCTTCCTTAGCCGGAGAAATAGGCCCGGTAACGACGCCGGAATCCCTTGAAAAGCATTCGGAGCCCAACGCACTTTCTTCTCTCCACGACACGGAAGGCTTTTTTTCGGTGGGATACAGGTGGCTGAACCTGGAAGACTTCGCGCGGGTGGCGGAATACCAGTATCCCCGATCATCCCCTGTCGTTAGGCTTGATCTGGACGCCTATCCCCTGCCGCATCGGGTGCACCTGAATACGGAGTACCTGAGTGAAAAAAATTACTACGGGGACACCGGCTACGCCTATAGTGATCTGCTCTTATTTCGGGATATTTTTGTCGGTGTCTCCCATAATCTGGAACACCGCAATTATCAATATGGCGGAGAGGCTGGTCTTTCTTACGAGGACAGAAATGTCGGTGATAACTATCAATTTGGGGTCTATGATAATTTCCTCACCCTGCGCCTCAAGGCCCCAAACTTTCCTTTTCATACCTTTCTGAAGCATCGATATATTGACAAAGAGGGGCTTACGCAGCAGAGGTTTGTTGTTGGAAACTTAAACAATATAAGCAAGATATCGCAATCACGCGAGGTGGATTGGCGCTCAAATGCTTTGACTCTCGGGGCAAACAGCCATCTGGGACCATTGGAACTGGAGTATGCATACGAAGCAACGAGATTCGATCCTGGTAGGAATAATATTCTATATGACTATTACCCATGGTCTCCTCTGGCGCCCGACCGACCCGCCGACACTTACCCGCATGACGTCATCCCAGAGACCGAGTCTCAGGCCAATGTCCTGAAGGTGCATACGTCCTATACCGGCGGGCTTGTTGCCGCGGCAACGCTTGGCAACCTCCGGCAGCAGAATAATTACAGCGGTACCGAGTCGGATACATGGCACGGGGCCACAGATTTCAGTTGGATGCCTGATCCGGATTTGAATTTCTTTTTTAAATTTCGGCATAGAGACATGGAGGTAGACAACCCCGATTACGTGGCATTGCGGGGAGCTGCCAATACGACCGTCTATCCCGTCAGACCATCGATCTCAACGAAGAAAGATAATTTGACTTTTTCTGCGCGGTACCGGCCGGTTCGAAAAATCACCTTGCTTTCAACTTATGAATTCGAACATCGACGCAGAGAGAACCCAGACAGCTGGCAGGTCCTGCCGGAAGAGACAGACAGCAACGCCATTAAGCTCACCGCCTATGCACGGCCGGCTGACAATCTGAAACTCAAGGCCCGATACACCTATCGTTTTCTGCATAACCCGGGCTTGAATATTGAGCCCGACAATTCAAACCAGATACAATTTTCCACCACCTATCTGCCGCTCGACTGGCTGACGGCCTTTCTGGATTACACCGTAACCGTAAGCGCCAGAGACCATGTCAGATACCTAAACAGTCAACCCGAAACAATTGTTGATGGCGGCGAGCGAAAGACGAAAAATGACAAGCTGCTCGGCAGTCTCTCCTTTCTGTTCTCTCCTAAGACTACGCTTACCGCAAGCTTTGCCTATTACCGTGGCGAGGTCGAGCAGAATCTTGCCTATGGGAAGTGGAACGATGCCGGAACAGGAGGCGATCTGCCATATCTTGACTCCGGGGTACCCTATACGGATGAGGCAAACTCTTATTCCTTGAGCTTGACTTACAACCCGCGCGACGATATCGCCGTCATGACCAGTGTCAGTCATACGGTTTCAACAGGTGATTTTCTGGCCGGCGTTGGCATGGCAACGACCCCAGTCTCCATTGCCGCGTTTGCGCCGCTCAAGGTATCTGAGACGATGTTCACGGTTGAGGTCACGAAAACAGTTCAAAAGGACTGGGAAGTCGGCCTCAGATTTCTCACGAATCTCTACAATGACCGGCTCGACGACAGCCAGGATGGCAGGTTTCACACGAC
>MGTE01000088.1:28380-33379 GCA_001799275.1 Deltaproteobacteria bacterium RIFOXYD12_FULL_57_12 | reverse complement strand
ATCACGCTGAAGCGCGACGAGTCCCCGGACCTGCCGCCGGTCAATGGCAGCGCCAACAAGCTGGAACAGGTTTTCATCAACCTTCTGCAAAACAGCATGGATGCCCTGGTCGGCCGGTCCGCCGGCGAAATCAACATCCGGATGCGGTCGGCAGACCGGTTCGTGACCATGGAGCTTTCCGACAACGGCCCCGGCATACCCGCTTATGTTCTGTCCAAAATCTTCGAGCCTTTTTTCACCACCAAGGAGGTGGGCAAGGGCACCGGCCTGGGGCTGGCCATTGTCCACAGCATTATCCAGGAACATAAGGGCAACATCGAGTGCAGAAGCGGTTCGAAACACAACGGCACGACCTTTGAGATCACCCTGCCGGTCTGGGAGGGAGAAGAGTAATTGATAAGTGAAAAGTGAGGAGTGAGGAGTAAGGAGTGAAAAAAAGGGAGAAGACCGCATGCGGGATGTCATGCAGTTTCTCCTCACTCCTCACTCCTCACTCAAAAAAAAGGGGGATGAGATGAGCGCGGCAAAGATATTGATTGTGGATGATGACCAGGCCTTGCGGCAGACCTTGAAAAAGGCCCTGAAAAACGAAGGGTATGTGCTTTATTTCGCGGAGAACGGGGAAAACGGCCTGAAAATTTTCGAGAGCACCCCGCCGGATCTGATTTTTCTTGACCTGCGCATGCCGGTCATGGACGGCTTCCAGTTCATCGAACAGATCGGCATCCGGCCGGACGACCCGTATGCCGTGGTGGTGATCACCGGACATGGCGACGATTTCGAGGTAAAACGGTGCCACAACCTGGGAATCAACTATTTCCTGCGCAAGCCGCTCAGCATGGTGGAGGTCTGCGGGCTGGCCAGAAACTGCCTGGCCATGAAAAAAAACGAGGCGGAACTCCGGCAGTACCGGAACAATCTCGAGGAGATGGTACGGAAACGCACCAAGTCGCTGGAGGAACAGGTCGTCTTTCAGCAGACCCTGCTCGACGCCATCCCGGCTCCGATCTTTTTCAAGGATATCAAGGGGGCCTATCTGGGCTGCAACACTGCCTTTGAGGAAGCCATCGGCCTGGCGCGGGAAGAACTGATCACCAAGACGGTTTTTGATATCGCCACCGATAAGATTGCGGAGGTTCACAGCCGGTCCGACCGCCGGGTCCTGCGCCACGGTGGCACCGAGACTTTCGAGGCAACGGCGCTCTTCGACGGCCTCCAGCGGGAGGTGACGGTCTACAAGGCGGCCTTTCGCGACGCCAACCGGAAAATCGCCGGTCTGGTCGGCATCATGCTCGACATCACCGACCGCAAGCAGGCCGAGGCAGAGAACATCAAACGGACCGATGAGTTGCGCGAGGTGAATACCGCCCTGCGGGTGCTGTTGCAGCAGGTCAACCATGCCCGGCATGAGGTAGAGACAAAGATCGTCAACAATATCAAAAACCGCATCCTGCCCCATCTGCTCCATCTGGAGGAACAGATGACCGTGGAGGAGCAGGCCAACCCCCAACTCCAGGCGCTGAAAAGCAATCTCCCGAAATTGACCGAGACGTTTCCGCAGCGGCTCTCCTCCTCCGCCCTGGGCCTGAGCCCCAGGGAACTGCAGGTGGCCGATTTCATCCGCATGGGCAAATCGAGCAAGGAAACGGCCAGGCTGATGAGCATCACCCAGAACGCCGTGGAGTTCCACCGCAACAATCTTCGAAAAAAACTGGGGCTCAAATCAAAGCAGGTCAATCTGCGCACGCATCTTCTGGCGCTGGACTGAGCAACGGGCCTGTTCTGACAGCCGGCGACCCTGTTTTCCCAACGGGCCGCCGGCCGGTGTCCAACAAAAAAAGGTAACTACGCAGGTATTCAGGAGTCAGAATTCAGGAGCCAGAATGAGAGAGCCGGCAAAGAAGTTTGAAGACTTGGTGGTGTGGCAAAAAGCCCATCAGTCGTTGCTTTCCGAGTTCAGCAAGCTGCTGGAGGCTTATTCCAAGGCCATTCTGAATTCTGACTCCTGAATTCTGAATACCTGAGCAGTTACAAAAAAAAGTTGAAAAAACCTTGCGTTCCTGGAAATTGCTCTATTTAATACTGGGCGGCGGAACGCAGGCGGAGTCCGGCAGCCGGACAATGCCAAGCAATCGCAGAACCGCACAAATTTCCCCATCACCCTCTTCGAGGTAAAAATTTGAAGCAGGCAATCGTCATAGAACTGGTCAACGGCAAGAGAGAGGAGGCGCTCCTTGCCTCCCGTTTCGAGCCGGACAAAAATGAAATCGACGTGATCACGCCCGGCGACGACCAGGCGCGGACCGTTTCCTTTGCCGAGGTCTGCTGCCTGCTACTGCCCGACCAGCCGGCCGAGATCGACGCGACCAAGGATGGCGATCTCCTCGAGGAAGTGGAAACCACCACCATGAAAACCTTTCAGGTGCGCGTGCCTGAAAAACAGCACTACCAGACCGGCTTTTACGGGACCAACATCGAGACAACCTCGAAGTACCCCTTTGTGTTCTTTCCATACAGCGGCGTGCGAATGCGGCGGCAGTACCGGCCCATCGGTGAAATCCTCGAGGAAAAAGGGCTGATTACCAAGGATGCCATCAATGCCGCCCTGGCGGACCAGAAAAAGGACAAGGACAAGAAGGTCGGCGAAATCATTTCCGACCGCTGCAAGGTGCCCAAGGCCAAGATCGAAGACACCATCAAGAAGGCCCAGATCGCCGGCACCATTCCGGCCCGGGTCCGGATCGGCGACATCCTGGTGGCGGCCGGTTTAGTCACCATGGCGCAGGTGGACGAGGCCCTGGCCAGTCAGCGGGCGGGCCAGAAAAAAAGAATCGGCGACATTCTGGTGGAGCGCGGCCTGGTCACCGAGGATCAGATCCTTGCCGCCCTGGCCACCAAGTTCCGGCTGCGCTTCGTCGATCTGCAGGACTTTGACCCGGATGAGAAGACCCTGAACACAATCTCCCTGGAGATGGTCGAGCAGTTGAAGATCATGCCCCTGGAGTCCTATGCCGACCACCTGGTGGTGGCGACCTCGCAGCCCACCGACCCCTCCCTTGGCGACACCCTGCGTTTTCACGCCCAGCGCCGGATCGAACTGGTGGTGGCGACAACGGCGCAGATCAACGCGGCGATCGACAAGTACTACCATGGCTCAAGTACGCTGCCCGATGAAGACCATCAGGGCGAGGTCGACGAGATCATCGGCGAGATGACGGAGGATGACGATGCCATCGCGGTGGAGAACCAGGAAGAGGAGGCCGGGGTCAACGAGGCCGACTCCCAGACCATCAAGCTGGTCAACAAAATCCTGCTGGACGCCTACAAAAAGAAGGCTTCCGATATCCATTTCGAGCCGGGCATGGGCAAGCTGCCGGTTATCGTCCGCTACCGGATCGACGGCATCTGTCAGGTGGCGCACCGGATCCCGAAGACCTTCAAGCGGGCTGTGGTCGCCCGTATCAAGATCATGGCCAGCCTGGACATCTCCGAGCGCCGCAAACCGCAGAGCGGCAAAATTATGCTGAGCTACAACAAACAGAAAATCGAATACCGGGTGGAGACAACCCCGACGGTTGGCGGCAACGAGGATGCGGTGCTGCGGATCCTGGCCTCATCCAAACCGCTCGCCCTGGTCGATATGGGTTTCTCTGAACTCAACCGGACGAATTTCGAGGCAATCCTTGCCAAGCCATACGGCATCATCCTCTGCGTCGGGCCCACCGGCTCGGGCAAGACCACGACGCTCCATTCGGCCATCGGCCACATCAACACGCCGGACCGCAAGATCTGGACCGCCGAGGACCCGGTGGAAATCACCCAGCAGGGCCTGCGCCAGGTCCAGGTGCTGCCGAAGATCGGCTTCGACTTCCAGGCGGCGCTGCGCTCGTTCCTGCGGGCCGATCCCGATGTGATCATGATCGGCGAGATGCGCGACGCGGAAACAGCCAAAATCGCCATCGAGGCCTCGCTCACCGGCCACCTGGTCTTCAGCACCCTGCACACCAACAGCGCCCCGGAAACCGTGGTCCGGCTGATCGAAATGGGCATGGATGCGGTCAGCTTCGCCGATGCCCTGCTGGGCGTGCTGGCCCAGCGCCTGGCCCGACGCCTCTGCATGAACTGCAAGGAATCGTACCACCCCGAAATGCGCGAATACGAAGAACTTGAGCTGCAATACGGCCCCAAATGGTTCAAGGAACACAAGGTCCCCCCCTATGGTGAAGACCTTACCCTGATGCGGGTTGGCGGCTGTGAGAAGTGCGGCAAGACCGGCTACAAGGGCCGGCTCGCCTTCCATGAACTGCTGATCGGGACGCCGGAGATAAAGCGGGCGATCAAGAAAGAGGCCGGCGCCGAGGAGTTGCGGGATCTCGCCATTGAGGAGGGCATGCGCACCCTGAAAATGGACGCCATTGAAAAGGTGTTCCTGGGAATTACCGATCTTGAACAGGTGCTGCGAGTATGTCTCTAGTACCGGGAGAAGCCAGGAGACAGGAGTCAGAATTCAGAATACAGAAAAAAGAAACGTCCTCTGGATTCACAATGCCATTGTATTTCAAAAAGGTTGCTGGCCATGATTACAACGCGGACCTTCTCCAGCCGGTCATTGGCTGCACTTAATTCCCCCAGGTAACTGCCAAATGCTTATCGGCATTCTCTATGCAATCCTTCTTGTCCTCGGGACCGCCGGCATCCTTTACGGGCTGCTGCTCTGCGGCGGGGCGCTTCGCTTTTGGCTGGCGGAACGCCAGAAAGACCGGCAGGGCGACCGCCAATTCTTTGCGGATGCCCATGTGCAGCGCGGCCTGCTTTACGAGGAGATCAACGACTCCAGAGGGGCGATTGAGGAATACGGCAAGGCGATCAGGCTTGATGCCGGCTTTGCCATCGCCTATCTGCGCCGCAGCGAGGTCTATGCCCGGCAGGGTGAAGGAATCAAGGCCCGGCTCGATCTGGAAAAGGCCAAAGAGCTCGGCGTTGACCTGGCAGACTTGGC